>JAHEJV010000229.1 GCA_024638705.1 Deltaproteobacteria bacterium
CATGTGCGTCGCTCGCCGCGCAAAGGGTTCGATCTCCGGAATTTGAACATGATACAATTTTGTCGACGGAAGCCGATAGGGCGTCGCGAACGGGCGCATCGAGGGAGAATCCCGCATGGAAACCGCTTCGCTGTTCAGCCTGGAGGGTGAAGTCGCCGTCGTGACCGGAGCGGGTCGGGGCATCGGCGAGGGCATCGCCCGGGTGCTCGCCGCGGCCGGCGCGTCGGTCGTCCTCGCGGCGCGGCGGACCCACGAGATCGAGCGCGTCGCGAAGGCGATCCAAGAGGACGGGGGCGAGGCGCTCGCGGTCACCACCGACGTCACCGACGACGCGAGCGTCGAGGCCCTCGCGAAGGGCGCGGTCGACGCGTTCGGACGTCTCGACGTGTGGGTGAACAACGCCGGGGGGTCGCCGATCCAGTCGTCGCTCGTCGATCTCCCGCGCGAAGAGTGGGACGCGACGCTGCGGCTCAACCTGACCGCCGTCTGGTCGTGCACGGTGATCGCCAACCGATACCTCGCCGACGGCGGCCGCATCCTGAACATCTCCTCGAAGGCCGGCGAGGATCCGGTGCCGGGCAGCGGCCACTATTCGGCCGCGAAAGCCGGCGTGAACTCGCTCACGAAGAGCTTTGCGCGCGAGCTCGGCCCGAGGATCCGCGTCAACTGCATCATGCCCGGCGCCGTCCCGACGGAGATCATGATGAAGGCGCTGCGTCTCGGCGAGAAGGATCTCCCGAAGCTCGAGAAGGGATTGCGTCTTCCGGCCGGACGCCTGGGGACGCCCGAGGATCTCGGTGCAGCGGCGCTCTTCCTGGTGTCGCGGGCTTCGGACTGGGTCACCGGGGAAGTGATCAGCGTCGCGGGTGGGATGTAGCCCGATGACGACGAACCGGAAGGTGGTGCTCGCGCGCAGGCCCGACGGGCTGCCGACCGCGGCCGACTTCCGCGTCGAGGAGGAGACCCTCGGCGCGGTGCCCGACGGGCACGTCCGCGTCGCCGTCGAGCTCCTGTCGATCGACGCTTTCATCCGCACCGTCCTCCAGGAGTCGAGCTATCACCCGTCGGTGCCGATCGGCGGCGTGGTCAGCGCGTTCGGGGTCGGGCGGATCGTCGAGAGCCACGCCCCCGACTGGCGCGAAGGCGACGCGGTGCGCGGGCGCCTGCTGGCCCAGACCGTCGCGACGCCGTCGGTGAAGGTGATCGAGAAGATCGACACCGACCGCGCGCCGCTCTCCGCCTGGCTCGGCGTCCTCGGCCTCACCTCCGGCGTCACCGCCTACGTCGGCGTGCGCGACGTGGGCGCTGTGAAGCCGGGTGAGACCTTCGTCGTGTCCGGCGCGGCGGGTGGCGTCGGCTCCATTGCGGGACAGATCGCGCGCATCGACGGCGCGCGCGTGATCGGTATCGCCGGCGGCGCGCACAAGAAGGCCTATCTCGAGGACGACCTCGGCTTCGACGCGGTGATCGACTACAAGAACGAAGACGTCGCCGCGCGTCTGCGCGAGCTCGCGCCGGACGGGGTCGACGTGTTCTTCGACAACGTCGGCGGCGAGATCCTCGACGTCGTGCTCGACCAGATCCGGATCGGCGCGCGCATCGTGATCTGCGGCGCGATCTCGCAGTACGACGGCGACTTCGCACAGCAAGGCGTCCGCGGCCCGTCGCTCTACCTGCGGCTCGCCGAGCGCAACGCGCGGATGGAGGGCTTCGCCGTGAACGAGCTCCCCGACCGCGTCGGAGAGGCCGAGACGGCCCTGGCCGGCTGGCTCGCCAGCGGCGAGATCCAGCAGCGCGAGCACGTCGAGCACGGGCTCGACCGTTTCGCCGAGACGCTTTCGCTGTTGTTCTCGGGCGGCCACATGGGAAAACTGTTGCTCGCGCCCGCCGCGCGCTGATCCGAACTTCCGACTTTCCGAACTCCCGAACTTCCTGGAGGGGAATCATGGACCTGACTCCGGAGATCCTGCGCGAGAGCTACCGCAAGATGCGCATGATCCGCGCCTTCGAGACGAAGCTCGGCGAGCTGGTCGCGGCCGGAAAGATGGGCGGCTTCATGCATCTCTACGCCGGCGAGGAGGCCGTCGCCGTCGGCGTCTGCACGCAGCTCGCGGACGTCGACACGGTGGCGTCGACCCATCGCGGCCACGGCCACTGCATCGCGAAGGGCGTCGACGTGCACGGCATGATGGCCGAGCTCTTCGGCCGCGCGACGGGCGTGTGCAAGGGCAAGGGCGGCTCGATGCACATCGCCGACCTCGACCTCGGCATGCTCGGCGCCAACGGCATCGTCGGCGCCGGCATCCCCCTCGCCACCGGCGCCGCACTCACCGCGAAGATGAAGCGCACCGGCGGCGTGGGCGTCGCCTTCTTCGGCGACGGCGCGACGAACCAGGGCGCCTTCCACGAGTCGCTGAACATGGCTGCGAACTGGAAGCTGCCGGCGTTCTACGTCGTCGAGAACAACGGCTTCGGCGAGTTCACGCCCACCGAGTTCGTCATCCCGGTCGAGGACATCGCGGTGCGCGCCGACTCCTATGCGATGAAGAGCCTGATCGCCGACGGCATGGACTTCTTCGACGTGACCGCGAAGGCCGCGGAAGCGCTCGAGCACTGCCGCAGCGGTCGCGGTCCGGTGCTGCTCGAGTGCAAGACCTATCGCTTCGCCGGGCACTTCGTCGGCGACCCGCTCGTGTATCGCTCGAAGGAGCAGGCCGAAGACTGGATCCAGAACCGCGACCCGCTCCAGGTCTTCGAGGCGCACGTCGTCGAGGCCGGGCTCGTCGCGAGCGACGACCTGCGCGAGATCGATCGCAGCGTGGACGAGGAGCTGGCGTCGGCCGTCGAGGCGGCGGAAGCCGCGCCCTTCCCGGACGTCTCCGAAGTCACCCGCGACGTCTACGTGGAGGCGTCATGAGTCGCGTGCTCACCCTGGGTGCGGCGATCAACGAGGCGCTGCACATCGCGATGGAGACCGATCCCGACGTGATCCTGCTCGGCGAGGACGTGGCCGGCGGCGGGGACCGCGCCGGCGACGACGTCGACGAGATGGGCGGCGTGCTCGGCACGACGAAGGGGCTGGTGAAGGCCTTCCCCGACCGCGTGCTCGACACGCCGATCAGCGAGATGGGCATCCTCGGCACGGCCGTCGGTGCGGCGGCGACGGGCCTGCGTCCCGTCGCCGAGCTGATGTTCATCGACTTCCTCGGCACGTCGCTCGATCCGCTGCTCAACCAGGCCGCGAAGCTCCGCTACATGTTCGGCGGCAAGGCGCGCGTGCCGCTCACGGTGCGCACCGTCACCGGCGCCGGCATGCAGTCGGCCGCGCAGCACAGCCAGTCGCTCTACTGGATGACGGCGGGCATTCCCGGGTTGAAGACGGTGATCCCGTCGAATCCGGCCGACGCGAAGGGGCTGCTGCTCGCCGCGATCCGCGACGACAATCCCGTCGTGTTCTGCGAGGCGAAGCTCGTGCTCGGCGCGCGCGGCGAGGTGCCGGAGGGCGACTACGAGGTGCCGCTCGGCGTCGCGAATCTGGTGCGCGAGGGCGGCGACGTCTCGCTGATCGGCTTCGGCGGCACGGTCCCGATCTGCGTGAAGGCGGCGAAGAAGCTCGCGGAAGAGGACATCGAAGCGGACGTCCTCGACCTCCGCTCGCTCTCGCCCCTCGACGAGGAGGCGATCCTCACCACGCTCGAAAAGACCGGGCGCGTCGTCGTGGTGGACGAGTCGACGCCGCGTTCGTCGGTGGCGAGCGACGTCGCGGCGCTCTGCGTCGACCGCGGCTTCGACTTCCTCCAGACGCCGGTGCGCCGCGTGACGGCGCCGCACAGCCCGGTCCCCTTCAGTCGTCCGCTCGAGCAGGCCTTCCTGCCGTCGCCCGCGGACGTCGTCGCAGCGGTGCGATCCCAGGACGCTTGATGGGCGCACACGCCATCGCGATGCCGCGGCTCGGGATGACGATGCAGGAAGGCACCGTCATCGACTGGCCGATCCGCACGGGCGAGCGCGTCGAGAAGGGCGAGATCGTCCTCGTGATCGAAACCGAGAAGGCGGAGACCGAGATCGAGGCCACCGCGTCCGGCACGTTGCGGCACGTCTACGCCGAGCCCGACGAGACGCTTCCGTGCGGGGCGCTGCTCGCGGCGCTGACCGACACGGCGGACGAGCCCTTCGATGCCGACGCGTTCGCCGCCGCCTATGTCCCGCCGCCGGGCTCGGAAGGGGAGGTGACCGAGGAGGCCGCGCCGGCCGCCACCGGGGCGGCGCAAGCCTCCGAACCGGAAACGCGCGCAAGTGCCCGGAAACCGATCGCCCCCGCCGCCCGCGCCCTCGCGAAGAAGCTCGGACTCGATCCGACACAGGTTCCGGGAACCGGTCCGAACGGCCGCGTGACGGTGGAGGACGTCGAGCGCCTGGCCGCCGCCCGCGATCGCCTGGTGACGGTCGCGCCGGGCGTCGGGCTCGAGGTGTTGCGCGAGGGGAGCGGTCCGACGGTGGTGTTCCTGCCCGGCTTCGGCACCGATGTCTCTTCCTTCGCCCTCCAGACGACGGCGCTCGCGGAGGATTTCGCCGTGGTCGGCGTGAACCCGCGCGGGGTCGGCGGCTCGGACGCGCCGGAGCTCGACGTCTATGACGTTGCGCGCGCGGCCGAGGACGTGGCAGCGGTCCTCGATGGGCCCGCCCACGTCGTCGGCGCGAGCCTCGGAGCGGCCGTCGCGATCGAGCTCGCCCTGCGCCATCCCGATCGCGTCGCGTCGCTCGTCCTGATCACGCCCTTCGTCGAGGCGCGGCCGCGACTGCTCGCCTTCGCGGATGCCTGGCGACGGGTGGCGTCCGAGGCCGCGCCCGAGACCGTGGCGAGTGTGATCGCGCCGTGGCTCTTCGGCGACGCGCTGCTCGGCGACGAGAAGGCGCGCGGCCGCACCTTGCGCGGGCTGGCGCAGACGGTGGGTCGCGTGCGTCCGGAAACGCTGGCACGCGCCGCGGCGGGTCTCGCGGCCTGGTCGGGCACGCGCGGCAGCGACCTCGCGAAGCTCGCCGTGCCGACGCTGGTCCTCGCCGGCGCCGAGGATCTCCTCACCCCCGACGCCGACGAGCTCGCCGCGGCGATCCCCGGCGCGAAGCTCGAGCGCATCGCCGGGGCGGGTCACGCCCTGGCGATCGACGGAGCCGAAGACGTGAGCCGTCTGCTGCGCGCGCATCTTTCCGGGGCGACCGCGCGTTAGTCGCGCGGCGCGGAGCTCAGTCCTCGTCGAGCGGCAGCAGACGCCCCTCGGCGTCGCGCAGCTCGGGGCCGTCGACGCGCACGCGGCCGTCGCCGAACGGCGCGTCGCGGTCGGCGACCGCCTGCTTCACGCCCTTCGTTCCCAGATCCTTGAACATCTGCCGTGCCGCGCGCGCGGTGTGTCCGCGCGCGTCGTTCTCGGCGGCGAGCCGTTGCAGGGTGTTGGCGCCCATCAGCTCCATGCCGAGATTCACGATGCGCTTGTTGGCGGCGAGCAGGGCGGTGTCGACCAGCGCCATGCGATCGGCGAGACCCTCGACTTCGGCCTCGAGATGCTGCGGCGGCACGCTCTTCATCGCGAAGCCGATCTTCGCAGCGTCGGCTCCGCTCACCGTGTCGCCCGTGAGCAGCATGCGCTTCGTCCACTGCGGTCCGCAGTGGTAGAGCCAGAGGTGGTTGGGCGGCGATCCCATGTTGCGCAGCGGCGGGAAGCCGATGTTGGCGTCGTCGGCGACGATCACGAAGTCGCAGTAGAGGGCGAGGTCGGTGCCGCCCGCCAGGCAATGGCCGTGCACCTGCGCGATCGAAGGCTTGTGCATCTCCCAGAGCGTGCGCATCAGGCGCTGGGTGCGTTCGAGCATCCAGACGTCCTCGTCGATGCCCGAGCCGGTGCGCCGGTTCACGTCGTCGTCGCGCTTCGTGGGCGCCGGCGCGAGGTCGTAGCCGGCGGAGAAGGCCGGACCGTTCGCGCGCAGGATGACGCAGTGCACGGCGCGATCGTCGTCGGCCTCCCAGAGCGCGTGGGAGAGCTCCTGCATGAGGCCGAGCGAGAGCGGATTGCGACGCTTGGGTTCGTTCAGAAAGATCCGCGCGCGGCCGTCGGAGACTTCGTAGAGGATGTGTTCGTAGGACATGCGTCTTTCGTGTGCGGGAGGGCGGGCATGATACCCGGAAAGGCACGGGCGGGAGCCCGTTCCGTCAGCTGCCGAGCGCTTCGTCGTCGGGCTCGGTCGCGACGTCGGCCGACGCGCTCGCCTCGCGTTGTCGGTCGACGACCTTCAACCAAACCTCCGCGTTCTCGCGCGTCTTCTCACGCTCGGCGGCGCGCGCGAAAGCCGATCGGGCCACGTCGAGCCGATCCTGGTGGAAGTAGGCGACGCCGAGCAGCAGCCGGGCCGTGCCGGGCTCTTCGAGCCCACCCTTCTCGAGCGCGCGGCGCAGGGCGCCGGCGGCCGCCGCCCAGTCCTCGCGTTCGGCGTAGGCCTGGCCAAGCCGCAGGTCGAGCCGTCCGTCCGGGGAGGCGTCGGCGGCCTTCGTCAGCGGCTCGATCGCGCGATCGAACTCGCGCGCGCGCATCCAGGCGCTGGCGAGGATCTCGTAAGCCGCGCTGTCCGCGGTGATGACACCACTCTCGATACCGCGCTCCATCACGCCCGCTCCCAGGAAAGGAAGGTCGTGATAGATGTAGAGCTGCGCGAGGCGACGCAGCTCTTCGTCGCGATCGAGAAGTCCCTGGCGATAGGCGAGCTCGAGCGCGGCGAGCGATTCGGCCTCCTGTCCGAGCTCGCCGTAGATCGCCGCGAGCTGCGTCCAGTAGACCTTCTTCGGGTAGAGATTCGTGAGCTTCTCGAGCACCGGGCGCGCCTTCGCGTACTCCTTGCGCTCGAGGTAGAGGCTCAGCAGGAGCTGGAGCCAGGCTTCCTTCGGCTTGTCGGAGCCGCGCACCGCGAGGATCGCCGGCGTGAGCGCCTTGTCCCACTTGTCCTGCTGGTAGTAGGCGGTGGCGAGCATGTACAGCGCCGCCGGCGGACGCTCCTTGCTCGTGCGCAGCCACTGGCTGAGCGCCTTCACCGCCTTCGGGTATTGCTCCGTCGCGATGTAGAGCTGGGCCGTGTTGTAGAGCGTCTGGAGCTGCGCGGCCTCGGGAAGCGCCTCCTGCACGAGACACTTCTCGAGATGACCGAGCGCTGCCTCGTAGCGACCTTCGCCCGCCTCGAGATAGCCGTAGCTCTGGTAGAGGAGCGCCTTCTCGTGACCGTTGAGGCGCGACTCCTTCTCGCGCAGCCCGTCGAGGGAGGCGCGCGCATCGTCGAGCCGTCCCGCCTCGAGCGCTTCCTGCGACGCGATCAACGCCTCGTAGGTGCGCCGGTCGACGGTGTGCTGCGCCGAGCCCGCGCTCGGCGCCAGCGCGAGGGCGAGCCACAAGGCGGCGAAGCACGCGGCGCGGATCGAGGCTCCCATCAGTCTTCGAGCCTGAAGTCGAGGCGCACCTTCACGCCAGGACGCTCCACGGCGGTGCCGCCGTCGATCTTCGGGTTGTACTTCCACTTGCGGATCGCGCGCAGGGCGGCGCGGTCGAAGATGCGCGGCGG
>JAHEJV010000230.1 GCA_024638705.1 Deltaproteobacteria bacterium
GATGGAAGACCTCCTCGAACGCGTCGTCGCGATCGCCGACGCCTTCGACCGCGCCGACGTGCCGCACTCCTTCGGCGGCGCGATCGCCCTCGGCTTCTACGCCGAAGTGCGTCTCACCCACGACATCGACATCAACGTCTACCTCGGCGTCGACGGCGCGGACCGCGCGCTCGAATCACTCTCCGCCCTGGGCGTGCCCGAGGCGACGGCGTCCCAGCGTGAGGCGATCCGCCGCGACGGCCAGACGCGACTGCGCTGGGACCGCATCCCGATCGATCTCTTCTTCTCGAATCTCGATTTCCACCGCAGCTGCGCGGAGCGACGCCGCCCCTACGACCTGCTCGGACGCGCGATCTCCGTGCTCAGCCCGGAAGACCTGATCGTGTGCAAGGTGGCGTTCGGTCGCGCGAAGGACGCGCTCGACGTCCGCAACCTGCTGCGCGCGCAGGGCACCGCCATCGACCTGGCGTACGTGCGCCGCTGGGTCGGGGAGATCGTCGCCGAGGACACCCCGTCGGTGCGCGACCTCGAGCGCGCGATCGCGGAGCACGACGCCGCGTCGAAGCCGGGGGCGCGCTGAGCACGGCATGGCCGAGCCGCTCCTCGACGCGAAGGTCCTCGCGATCGCGCGCGCGCTCGACGACGCCGACGTCCCGCACGCCTTCGGCGGCGCGATCTCTCTCGCCTGGTATGGCGTCCCGCGCGCGACCGAGGACATCGACGTCAATCTCTTCGTGGGTCCGGAGCAGGCCGCGCACTGCCTGGCCGCGCTGACACCACTCGGCGTCACGGGTGACGCGACCGACGCCTCACGAACCCAGGCCACCTGGCGCTGGGGCCACACCCCGATCCACGCCTTCTTCGCCTACGACCCCTTCCACGAGAGCTGCCGCGCGCGCGTGCGCCGCGTCCCCTTCGCCAAAGGCGAGATCGCGATCCTGGGCGCCGAGGACATCGCGATCTTCAAGCTCATCTACGACCGCGAGAAGGATCGCAGCGAAGTGCGCGAGGTGATGCTCTGCCTCGGCGAGCGGCTCGACCACGCGTACATGCGCGAGTGGCTCGAGCGGATCCTCGGCGCGGACGATGCGCGCGTCACGCGCTTCGTCTCGTGGACGCGAACCTGACGGTTCAGCGCGCGCCGAGCCGGGCGGCCACGATCGCGTAGACCTCGGGCGAGAAGCCGAGCCCGATGTGGCTCGTCGTCACCTCGACGTGCTCGACCTGCGGATTGCGTTCGTCGATGCAGGCGCGCCAGCTCACGACGCCGTCGGCGCGCGAGTAGATCGCGGTGACCGGCGTGTGGATCGGCTTCTCGTCGCGCGCCGCGACCTCGGTTTCGATCGCGTCGAGATCGATCCCCTGCCGGCGGTAGAAGTCGGCGACGGCGGTGTACTTCGGCCCGCCGATCACCGGGCTTCCGAGCGTGATCACCTGCGACACCAGGTCGGGCCGATCGCGCGCCGTCTCGCGCGCGAGCACGCCGCCGAGGCTCCAGCCCACCAGCGCCACCGGGCCTCCCGCACTGCGTACGATGCGCTGGACGCGCGCCTCCACCTGCGGGAGCAGGCCGGGGACGTCGCCGCGGTTCGTGCCGAGGCGCCAGCCCGAAGCGCGGTGGCCCTGCACGCGCAGGTAGGAGCGCAGCGCAGCGGTCGAACCGTCGCCGGCGCCGAAGCCCGGCAACACCACCACCGACTTCCCCTCGCCGCGCGGCGCGCGCAGCAGGCGGGGCAGACCGAACATCAGACGCGGCAGCTCGAGGGCGCCGGCGGCTTCGCGCAGGAGACCGGCGGGAGGAGGCGGAGTGATCGGTTCGGGCATGGTCTGGTCTCGGTTCGTGCGGGGGAACCATAACCGGGCGGCGCGAGCGCGCCGCTGCCCGTCAGTCGTCCGGGTCGCGGCGCAGCGGGACGAACGTCACCGGCATCAGGTTCTTCCGCACGACTCCATCGGCGGTCTTCTCGATCAGCAGCAGGTGCTGCACGCTGTTGCGCGGACCGACCGGGATCACCAGCCGCCCGCCCGGAGCGAGCTGATCGACCAGGGCGTCCGGGACGTGGTCGGGCGCCGCCGTCACGACGATCGCGTCGAAGGGCGCGGCTTCGGGCCAGCCGGCGTAGCCGTCGCCAGTGCGGGTCTCGACGTTCGTGTAGCCGAGGCGCTCGAGATCGGCCTTCGCTCGCGCGGCCAGCGTCGGCTCCAGCTCGATCGTGTAGACCTCGCGCGCGAGATGCGCGAGCACGGCGGCCTGGTAGCCCGAGCCCGTGCCCACTTCGAGCACGCGCTCGCTTCCGTCGAGCGCCACCGCCTGGCTCATCGCCGCGACGATGTAGGGCTGGGAGATCGTCTGGCCCTCGCCGATCGGCAGCGGACCGTCGCGATACGCCTCCGCGCGCACGTACTCGGGCACGAGCTCGTGACGCGGCACCCGCGCCATCGCGTCGAGGACACGGTCGTCGGTGATGTCGCGGCCTGCGAGCTGCTCGCGCACCATCCGCGCGCGCGCCTCTTCCCAGGCCGTCGCGCGGGCCGGATCTTCCTTGCCGTTCCCACCGCATCCGATTGCCACGCCACATCCTGACACGAAGAGCACGACGAGAGCGAGCGCGCGTTCCATTTCCCTACGCCTCCATCGCCACCTGGCGCAGGCCCCAGGTGATGGTGGCAGACGCCGCGCCATCGCGCAGCGCCGCGAGTTCGCCGGCCAGGGCGTCGCGCTCGGCGGGCGTCGTGCGCGCGACGGCGAGCCGCACCGGCCGCGCCGTATGGCGCAGCGTGGCAGCTCGTTCGGGCATGGCGACTCCTGGACGCACCTTACACCCGCAGTGCGCCCGAGCCTATTCCGACGTCGCGGATTCTCGAAGCGCGAGCCACGCGATGGCGAGGCGATCGGGTGTGCTAGTCGAAGAAGCCGGCGAGGCGTTCGCAGATCCACGACGCGCCCTCGTCGTCGATGCCGTGGTGACACGGAAGCACCAGGCCCCACTCCATCACGCGGTCGGCGTTCGCCAGGCCCCCTGCGGCGATGCGGTGCGGGACGTCCTTGAACGCCGGCTGACGCGTCGCGTTGCCCGTCCACACCATGCGCGTGTCGACGCCGCCCTGCTCCATGTGCTGCTGGAGCGCGCCGCGGCTCACGCTCGACTCGGGCCGGATCAGGAAGGGGAACATGTGCCACGCGGTGTCGACGCCCGGGGTCGCGCGCGGCGACACGAACACGTCGGGGCGGGCGGCGAGCGCACCCGCGAGGATCTCGAAGTTGCGCTTCCGCCGGGCGAGATTCCCGGGCAGCTTCCGCATCTGCACGCAGCCGAACGCCGCCGAGAGCTCGTTCGGCTCGAAGTTCCAGCCGAGCTCGTCGAAGATGAAGAGGTCGTCGTACTCCATCCCGTCGAGGTCGCTGAAGAAGGTGCGCGTCCCCTTCTGCGACCCGAAGAACTTCGGCTCGCTGCGCCGACCCCAGCGGCGCAGGAGCAGCGCGCGGTCGACCTGGGCCGGATCGTCGAGGCAGAGCATTCCGCCCGTGCCGGCTGCGGTGATGATGTGGGAGAGCGCGAAGCTCGTGAGGCTGATGTCGGCGCGCGCGCCGGTCGGCGTGCCGTGGAGCGTGGCGCCGAGGCAGTCGCACGAATCCTCGACGACGGTGAGCCCGTGGCGATCGGCGATCGCGCGGATGCCGTCCCAGTCGGGGCAGTTGCCGATCAGGTTCGGCGCGAGGATCGCGCGCGTGCGCGGACCGATCGCGGCCTCGATGCGCTCGACGTCGATCTGATAGGTGTCCTCGGTGACGTCGACGAACACCGGCACCAGCCCGGCGCGCACCATCGGGGCGAGGTCGGTCGAAAAGGTGAGCGGGGACGTGATGATCTCGTCGCCCGGCTCGAGGGCGAGCAGCTCGACGGCGAGGTAGAGCGCCGACGACCCCGAGTTCACCATCACGCCGCGCTGCTTCGCGAACGTCGCCGCGACGAGGCGCTCGAGCTCGGCTGTGTGTTTCCCGATGCGCAGCGCCTTCGCGCCGCCGCGCAGCACCGAGACGACCGCCTCGATCTCCTCCTCGCCGTGGACGCTGCCGCCGTACGCGATGCGCTTCATGCGAGTTGCGATCAGCCCGCCGCGTCGCGTTCGGCGAAGACCTTCTTCGCGAGCAGCATGCCGTCGATCGCTCGGGGGAAGCCGCAGTAGAGCGACGCGGTGATCATCACCTCCTCGATCTCCCGACGCGTGACGCCGTGGTTCAGCGCGCCGGAGAGGTGGATGCCGAGCTCGTGGGAGAGGTTTTGGGCGGTGAGGACGGAGACGACGATCAGGCTGCGGTCACGGCGCGAGAGCTGCGGCCGCACCCAGACGTCGCCGAACGCGTAGTCGATGACCAGGTTTCCCATCTCGCCCTGCTGGTCGAGGATCGCCGCCTCGGTGGCCTTCGGGTCGAGGTCGGGCACGCCCAACAACGTCTTCAGGAAGTCGAGGCCGTCGGCGCGACGCTGGGCATCGTCCTTCGGCTCCATCGGCGCGGGCGGCGATTCCCGCGTCTCGGTGCCGTCGCGCTGCGCGAACACCGCGGCCACCGCGCCGGCACCGCCGAGCGCCGTCGGCATCCCGGCGTAGGGCGCGATCTGCACCATGATCTCGTCGACCTCGTCGCGGGTGAGGCCGTGGTTCAGCCCGCCGGCGACGTGGAAGCGCAGCTCCGTCTCGCGGTTCAGCGCGGTGAGCATCGAGATGACGACGAGGCTGCGGTCACGGCGCGAGAGCTGGGGCCGGCTCCAGATCTCGCCGGTGCCGGTGCGCACGGCGATGCTGCCGAGCGCGCCGAGGCGCTCGAAGTGGTCGACCATCACGGTCTTCATCTCCTCCGACCCGGCGAGGGTGCGGAGGACGTCGAGGCCGGCTGCGTAGCGGGAGTCGGGGTCGGCCAAATCGGGGTCCTTCGCTCGGCTGCGCCTCGCTGCGCGCCGGCCGGGCCGGCTTGCGGGCGCGGGGTGGGTTCAGCCCTTCGCGGCGGCGATCACGTCGGCCGGGGCCTGCACGAGCTCGATCAGCACGCCTTCGCCGGAGAGCGGCGACGCCTCGTTGCCCTTCGGGTGGATGAAGCAGACGTCGTGGCCCGCCGCGCCCTTGCGGATGCCGCCGGGCGTGAAGCGCATTCCCTGACCTTCGAGCCACTCGACGGCGGCGGCGAGGTCGTCGACCCAGAGGCCGATGTGGTTGAGGGCTGGGTCGTGCACCTTCGGCTTCTTCTCGATGTCGATCGGCTGCATCAGATCGACTTCGACGCGGCTCGTACCGGAGCCGACGACGGCGATGTCCTCGTCGACGTTCTCGCGCTCGCTCTGGAACTCGCCCTCGAGGGTGAGGCCGAGGAGGTCAATCCACAGCTTCCGGAGCGCCATCTTGTCGGGCCCGCCGACGGCGATCTGCTGCAGTCCGAGGATGCGGAAGGGGCGGTCGGGCATCGGGGGTCTCCTTCTTGGGGGGCCGCGCAATGTAAGCCCGCGGTGGGCGCCGATCACCCCTTCCGGTAGCCGGTGCCGAGCCAGTAGCGCTCGGTGGTGCCCTTGCGGCTGGCTTCGGGGCGCAGCGAGCGGGCCTTGTCGAAGCTGGCGCGCAGGCGCTTCTCGACCTCCTGGGCCTCGGGTCCTTCCATCAGCTTGATCACGAGGTTTCCGCCGGGTCGCAGCAGCTCGGGCAGCGACGCCTCGACCGCCTCGAGCAGGGCCTCCTCGCGGGCGCGGTCGGTGGACCGGACGCCGGTGAGCTTCGGCGCGGCGTCGGAGAGCACGACGTCCGCCGGCCCGCCGAGCTTTTCGAGAAGCGCTTTGCGGACGGGTACTTCCGAAAGGTCCCCCTGAATTGCGAACGTGTTCGCAAGATCCAGCGGCGGGTCGATCGCGGCGATGTCGACGCCGCCGACGCAGCCTCCGGGCCCGACTTCCTTCGACGCCACCTGCATCCAGCCGCCGGGCCAGCAGCCGAGGTCGATGACGCGTTGCCCGCGACGCAGCACGCGCGTGCGGCGCTGGATCTCGATCAGCTTGTAGGCCGCCCGCGAGCGATAGCCCTCGGCCTTCGCCTGCTGGTGGAAGCTGTCCTTGCGGTCGTAGGGACGCGCCATGGAGCCGCGTCCCGGGCCCGGGCCGGCTTACGAACGCGCGCGCTTGGCGGCGCGGACGCGGACGACGCCGTCGTTGTGGCCGGGCACGCCGCCGCGGACGAAGAGCAGCTTCTTCTCCGGGTCGACCCGGACGACCTCGACGTTCTGCGCGGTGACGCGGGCGTTGCCCATGCGGCCGGCCATGCCCATGCCCTTGATGACCTTGCCGGGATAGGCGCCGGCGCCGATCGAGCCGCCGTGGCGGAAGAACTCGTGGGTGCCGTGGGTGCGGCGCTTCACCGCGAAGTTGTGGCGCTTCACGACGCCCGCGGTGCCCTTCCCCTTCGAGGTGCCGATCACGTCGACCCGCTGGCCTTCCTCGAAGATGCCGACCTCGATCTCCTGGCCGACTTCGTAGGCCTCGAGCTCTTCCGCGGAGAGGCGGCTCTCCTTGAGGAACCGTTGCGGAGCGACGTTCGCCTTCTGGAAGTGGCCGGCCTGGGCCTTCGTGGTGCGCTTCGCCTTGCGCTCGCCGAAGCCGAGCTGGATCGCGGCGTAGCCGTCCGTCTCGGGGCTCTTCTTCTGGACGACACGGTTGGGCTGGGCGTCGAGGACGGTGACGGGGATGCACTCGCCCGCCTCGTTGAAGTACTGGGTCATGCCGATCTTGCGGCACATGAATTCGATGGACACGGGATCTGCCTCGCGGGCCCGAGGGGTTGGGGCCGGTGGAGTCGGAGAGGGCCGCGGAATATACAGCCTAGGAGGCTTCGCGCACCAGCAGCCCCGTGGTGGAGACGCGCACCTCGAAGCGGGCCGGGCGATCGGCGCGGGTGAAGGTGCCCGAGCCGTACTCGGCGTCGACCAGCGGGGCGAGCCAGGCGTGGCGCTGGCTCCAGGCAAAGAGGTCGATCGGACGCTCGGGGGCGAGGCCGTGGACGGTGCGGGGCCGGCTCTGCTCGTCCTCGAGGCGGCGGTAGCGCCCGCTCACCCGATCGAGCTCGTAGGCCGTGTGGAGGCCCAGGAGGTTCGCCCAGGGGTGCCATTTGAGGATCCGCGCCTCGATCACGAACTCGTCGCCGGCCAGCGGGACGCGCTGCTCGGTGCCGTCGGGGTGGACGATCCGCAGGTCGAAGGTGCCCGGGCCGCTCGGCTGGGTCTCGACGGTGAGCACGGTGTCCTCGCGGGTGAGGGCGCGGTAGCCGGAGAGGCCGGCCACGAGGATGGCGCAGAGCGCCGCCGCGACGGCGAGCAGCAGCGCCGTCACGCCCACGAGCGCGCCCGCGCCGACGCGCACGGGGCGTCGCGGCCGCTGGCGCAGCACGGCCAGGCTCGCGAAGGCGAGACCGATGCTGCCGGCGAGGCAGAAGCCGGCGGCGACGAGGAGCGGATCGGGGCTCATCCCGCCGCCGCCATCGCGGCCGCGTC
>JAHEJV010000231.1 GCA_024638705.1 Deltaproteobacteria bacterium
CGCGCCGAGGGCGAGCCCGATCCGCGGCCGGGACTGTGCGGCAAGGCGTTGCCGCAGATCGAGATCACGATCCGCGACGAGAGCGGGAATCCGACACCAACCGGTGTCGAGGGGGAGATCTGTGTCGGCCCCGCCCCGACGGGTGCGTGGGCGGGCATCTACACGCCGATGCTCGGCTACTGGAACCGGCCCGACGCCACAGCCGACGCCCTCCGGGACGGGATCTACCACACGGGCGACATCGGCGTGCTCGAAGCCGACGGCACGCTGTACATCCGCGGGCGTCGCAACGAGCTGATCCTGCGCGGCGGCGCGAACGTCTATCCCGCCGAAGTCGAGCGCGCACTGCTCGAGCATCCTTCGGTCGGCGAGGCAGCCGTGCTCGGCCTGCCCGATCGACGCCTCGGGGAGCGTGTCGTCGCGGCGGTCGTGCGCGCACCGGGGGTGACGCACGGAAGTGATGCTTCCGACGGAGAGGTGCTGCGCCAGTTCTGCCGCGAGCGTCTCGCCCGCTACAAGGTGCCGGATGCGATCGTGTTCGTCGATCTCCTTCCGCGCAATGCGATGTCGAAAGTGGTGAAGCGCGCGCTGCACGAACACTTCGCAACGAAATCGGAATGAAACGCGTCGGCATGCCGGGGTGACGTGATACAGTGACGCCCCGCCGCTGGAGCTGCCGATGTCCGAGCCGACGTTCACGCCCGCCTTCTTCCGATTCCTGCGCGCGCTCCGCAAGAACAACGACCGCGACTGGTTCCTCGCCAACAAGGAAGCCTACGAACGCGACGTGAAGGAGCCGGCGCTGCGTTTCATCGCCGGGTTCGAGCCGGCACTGCGGCGGATCAACCGACACCTGGTCGCCGATCCGCGTCCCGTCGGCGGTTCGATGTTCCGCATCCATCGCGACATCCGCTTCGCGAAGGACAAGCGCCCCTACAAGACCCACGTCGGCATCCATTTCCGCCACGAGGCGGCGAAGGACGCCTACGCGCCGGGGCTCTACCTGCATCTCGAGCCCGGCGACGTCTTCGCCGCGGCCGGCATCTGGCGCCCGAAGGGTGCGGCGCTCTCCGATCTGCGTGACGCCATCGCGGCGCAGCCCACGTCGTGGCGTCGCGCGGTCGGCGGGCGTGCCTTCAATAGCCGCTTCGAGCTCTCGGGCGAATCGCTGACCCGCGTTCCGCGCGGCTACGACCGCGACCACCCCCTCGAGCGCGACCTGCGGCGCAAGAGCTTCATCGCGATCACCGGGTTCCGCGAGAGCGAAGCGTGCAGCGCCGATTTCCCCGAGCGCCTCGAGGAGGCCTGGCGCGAGAGCCGGCCCTTCCTGCGCTTCATCGCGAAGGCGCTCGATCTGTCCTTCTAGATCCAGGGGCGGCGAAGCTGGCCAGGGATCGCGCGCTGGCATTAGAATCGTCGCGGCCCATTCCCCTCCACCGGGCCGAAGGAGTCGGCATGGCGTCGTCGCTCGAGAACTGGGGCGAGATCATCCGCACCCAGAACCTCTCCTCGGATCGCGAGATGGATCTCGTCTCGCGCTGGCTGTTGATCGTGCGCGCCAGCGTCTTCCCGATGACGATCCTCTCGGCGCTCGTGGGCGGACTGCTCGCCGTCGGCGCGCCGGACGCCCACTTCGGCTATTTCGCGCTCGCGTTGATCGGCCTCGTGCTGGCCCACGCCGCGAACAACATGATCAACGACTACTTCGATCTCGAGGGCGGGGTCGACAGCGAGGGTTATGTGCGGACGCAGTACGCGCCGCACCCCGTCCTCTCGAACCTGATCTCGAAGAAGGGACTCGTCGCGACGATCTTCGCCGTCAACCTGATCGATCTCGCGATCCTCGGCGTCCTCGCGCAGGCACGCGGCTGGCCGGTGGTGGCGTTTGCCCTGGCCGGTCTGTTCATCAGCGTCTTCTACGTGGCGCCGCCGATCAAGCTCAAGCATCGCGGCCTCGGCGAGCCCGGGGTCTTCCTAGTATGGGGTCCGCTGATGATCGGTGGCACCCACTTCGTCACCGCCGGCGTCTTCGATCCGTGGGTGCTGCTCGCGAGTGCGCCCTACGCGCTCCTCGTCACCTGTGTGTTGATGGGGAAGCACGTCGACAAGCTCGAAGCCGATGCGGCGAAGGGCATCCACACCCTGCCGGTGATCCTCGGTCGCGAGCGCGCACTCGCCGTGACGCGCGGATTGATGGTGGCCTTCTTCGTCGCGGTCGGGCTGCTCGTCGCAGCGGGCGTGCTGGGCGTGTTCTCGCTGCTCGCCTTCCTCGGAATCCCGACGCTGCGCAAGGTGCTGCGCGTGTACAACCAGCCGAAGCCGGACGCGGCGCCGAAGGGCTATCCGCTCTGGCCGCTGTGGTACGTGTCGTGGGCCTTCGTGCTGACGCGGTCGGCGGGCGCGTTCTTCGTCGTCGGACTCGCCCTCGATGCGATCGTCCCGATCGTGTTCTGACGGGTGGACTCCGTCTCCCAGGCGAACCACGACCCGCTTCACCTGCTCCTCGTCGAGGACGTCGAGCACGACAGCCTGCTGATCGAGGCGATGCTCCACCAGATCCGGGGCGGTCCGGAGAATCGCGTGACGCGGGCCCGCGATGTGGCCGGGGCGTGTCGCGAGGTCGAAGCGCATCGCTTCGACCTCGTGCTGCTCGATCTGACGCTCCCCGACTCTCAGGGGACCGCGACGGTGCGACGCGTCGCCCGGAGCGCTGCCGGGGTGCCGATCGTCGTGCTCACCGGGACCGACGACGAGCGCCTCGGCGTCGCGTGCATCCAGGCCGGAGCGCAGGACTACGTGCCGAAGAGCGAGTTGCGCGTGCCGCTGCTCGGACGCGTGATCGGCTATGCGCTCGCGCGTGCGCGCGAGGCGGATGCGCGCCGGCGTCTCGAGCAGGAAGTGCTCGAGTCGAGCGAGCGCGAGCGCCAGCGCATCGCCCATGACCTCCACGACGATCTCGGCCAGCAACTCACCGGGATCGGCCTGCTCGGACGTTCGCTCGCCGAACGTCTGGCGGTGCGCGACGCCCCGGAGGCCAGCGAGGCGCGCGAGCTCACCGAGCTGATCCGGCACGCAACGCAGCAGAGCATGGCGCTCGCTCGCGGGCTCGATCCGCTCACCGAGCACGGCGCCGAGCTGTCGAGCGCCCTCGAAGCGCTCGCCCAGCGCGGCGAGCTGATGTTCTCGATCCGTTGCGACGTCACGCGGTCGGGTGAGATCCCGTCACTGGGCTCGTCGGTGAGCACGCACCTCTACCGGATCGCCCAGGAAGCCCTGACCAACGCGGTGAAGCACGGTCGGGCGAGCCAGGTCGAGATCGCGCTGCGATCCTTGGAGGGCGGCGTCGAGCTCGTCGTTTCGGACGACGGCGACGGCGTCGCGAACGCGTCGGACGAGGGGGGCGGTCAGGGCATGCGGATCATGGAATACCGGTCGCGCGTGATCGGCGCGACGCTCAGCGTCGAGCCGGGCGGCGCCGCGCGCGGGACGCGCGTGCGCTGCTTCCTGCCCGGGGTCTGAGCCTCCTAGGACCGCGGTCTCCGGATCAGCGCGCGGGCTCGCCCCGGGACGAGACGAAGTGTTCGAGCTCGGGGAGGAGGCGCTCCGCCTCCGCGATCAGCCGGTCGACCAGGGACTGCGCGCCGTCGAGCGAACCCGACGCCGCCAGACTCTCGAGCTCACGCGCCACCGCCTCGGCTTCGGTGAGGCCGAACATCCGCAGTGTGCCGCCGAGGGTGTGCGCCTGTCGGCGGACCTCGGCCGCTTCGCCCTTCGCGAGCCGATCGGGAATCTGCTCGAGATTCTGCTTCGTCTCGATGGCGTAGGCGTCGACGATGTCGCAGACGATGACGAGGTCGCCGTCGAACTGCTCCATCAGGTGCGACCAGTCGATCCGTCCCGCATCACCCGATCCGCTCGCTGCGCCCATGTGCTCCCCGCCATCTCGCGTGGGTGACCGGTGAGATCGCCCACGAGGAACGCCTGCGATGCGTTCCTCGTGCCGGACGGCGGAATCGTAGCGCGCGCGCGGGCGCGCCCGGCAGGATTCTTCCGGCGTGGCTAACAGCAGCTCACTTCCGGCTCGCAGCAGTCCGACGCCTCGGTCGTCGCGTGGTATGCCTCGCCCTTCGTCTCCCGCGGATGCCGCGGCGCGGTGCGGCTGCAATCGAACTCGGCGCGCTCCTCCGGCGGAATCTCCGTGTAGGGCGCGACCGGAATGATCGCGTCGGCGTAGGGAGCCCGGGTGTAGAGCTCGAAGGTCTTCGCGCAGACCGCCGTGCGCTCGCCACGGCGCAGCACGTGGCCGTCGTCGTCGCGCACCTCGCTCCATGGGCCGCGGTAGATCACGGCCTGGTTCGCCTCGTAGCACGGGCCTTCCTTTCCCTTGTGTGCGGTGATCGTCACCGAGCGGAAGACGATGCCGTCGACGACGCGGAAGGGCTCCTCATTCCACGCGTCGATCGCGATGCCGTGGAAGCCGGCCGCTTCGAGCCCGCGGAGCAGCTCCAGCTCGTGGAAGGCGCCCGAGATGCAGCCGCTCCACAGCTCCGGGTCGTTGCGCATCTCTTCCGGGACCATCTCGTCGGAGACGATGTCGGAGATCGCGATGCGGCCGTCGCGTTTCAGAACGCGGTGGATCTCGCGGATGAGCAGGGTCTTGTCCTCGGCGCGAACGAGGTTGAGCACGCAGTTCGACACGACGAGGTCGACGCTCTCGTCGGCGACGAGCGGCTCGGCGCTGCGAAGCCGCGCGCTCTCGGCGTCGAGTGCCGTGAGGTCGCTCGAGTGCTTCACCGGGTTGGCGGCGAGCCACGCGTCTAGCGCGTCGAGGGGAAGGGCGAGATCCTGGATCCTTCCGCGCAGGAACTCGACGTTGGCATGGCCGATGCGCTCGGCGACGACCGGGGCCGATCGCCGCGCCAGCCCGAGCATCTCGTCGTTGGCGTCGACGCCGATGATGCGGCCGTTCGGCCCGGCGATCTGCGCCGCGATGAAGCAGATCTTGCCGCCGCCGCTGCCGAGGTCGAGCACGGTGTCGCCCGGGCGGACATGGCGCGACGGATCGCCGCAGCCGTAGTCGCGATCGATCACCTCCTGGGGCACGACTTCGAGATACTTCGGGTCGTAATCGATCGGACAGCAGAGCGCCGCCTCCTGCTCCTGGGCGGCCGCGCCATAGCGATGGCCGACGGCGGCCTCCACGTCCAGGGGGGTCGAGGGTCGCGTCGTCATGGGGTCTCCTTCTGCGCGCTTCCCGGCTCGGATGCCGCCGGGGACGCGATGTTTCGCTGCGGCGCGACGTTCAGGCGCCGTGGGCCCGGGCCAGCTCGTCGATCGTGCGGGCGAGGGCGGTGTCCTTCGCGGTGATGCCGCCGGCGTCGTGGGTGGTGAGGTCGACCACGACGCTCGCGTACACGTTCGACCACTCGGGATGGTGGTTGCGGGCCTCGGCGACGAGCGCGACCGAAGCCATGAACCCGAAGGCGTGCACGAAGTCGGGAAACGAGAGGTCCCGGTGGAGCTTTCCGTCGACCACGCTCCACGACGGGAGCGCCTCGACCGCCGCAGCCAGTTCGTCGGGCGAGAGGGGCTTGCTCATTCGGATTCTCCGGCGGGCGGGATGACGGCGTCCTCGCGAAGTGCGGCGAGCTCGGCGTCGTCCACCCCGAGCACTTCGCGTAGCACGCTGTCGGTGTGCTCGCCCAGCATCGGGAAGCGCGAGACGGGCCCTTCCGGCGAGGCCGAGAGCTTGACCGGGTTGCCGGCCAGGAGCATCGGGCGCGGGACGTCCGGGTGGGGCATCTCGATCAGCATGTCGCGCGCGGCGACGTGGGGATCGGCCGTCAGGTCTTGCGCCGTGTTGCTCGGCCCGGCCGGGATCCCCTGCTCGGCGAGCCGTCGCGACGCCTCGAGCTTGGTGAGCTGCGCCGCCCAGGCCTCGACCGCGGGGCGCACGACGCTCTCGCGATGCTCGGCCCATCCCTCCCGCGTCGCGAAGCGCGGATCGTCGCACCACTCGGGATGGCCGACGGTATCGGCGAGCCGCTCGAACTGATGGTCGCGGAAGACGGCGACGACGAAGTGGCCGTCCGCTGCTGCGAAGGCGCACACGAGCCCGGTGCGTCCGGCGGTGGCGGCGCTCGGCGGCTCGCCGAGCGACCACATGAACGGGACCATGTCGGTCATCGCGACCATCGCATCGAACATCGCGATGTCGACGTGCTGGCCCTTCCCCGTCTGGTCGCGCGCGCGCAGGGCGGCGAGCGTGCCGATCATCGCGTAGAGCGCGCTGGCGTTGTCGCCGAGCGCGCCCGCGACGACGACCGGCGGCGGCTCGCCGGGGCGCCGGATCGGCTCGTAGAGCCCCGCCATCGCCTCCGCGATCGGGGCGTAGGCGGGCCACTGGTCGTAGGGGCTCGGCGCGAGATGTCCGAAGCCGGAGATCGAGACGTAGACGAGGGGCGGGTGCAGCGCGAGCAGCGCGTCGGGCCCGAGGCCCATCCGCGTCATCGTGCCGGGGGTGAAGTTCTCGGCGAGCACGTCGAAGTGGGGCGCCAGCCGCTTCACGAGATCGACACCGCCGGGTGTCTTCAGGTCGATGCCGATGCTGCGCTTGCCGAGGTTGTTGCGCAGGTAGGTGGCGCCGACGCGGTTTCCGTCGCGGTCGGTGATCTGCGGCCGCGATCCGCGTCCGGATTCCCCGTGGACGGGGTGCTCCACCTTCACCACGTCGGCCCCGAGGTGCGCGAGCAGCTGGGTGGCGAAGGGCAGGGCCTGCATCTGCTCGATCGCGAGTACGCGCACCCCCTCGAGCGGACGGGTGGGGCCGCGGTCGGCGTGGATTCGCTCGTCGAGCTGCACGGATTCTCCCTCCGGGGCGGCCCCAGGCGCCCGAAAGTACAACGAGTCCGACGCCGTGGCCGCGTTTGCGCGCCCCGGCTCCATCGCGTAGAAACTCCGCGACCCGCCGCCCCGCCCGCGAATCTCCGCGAATCTGCGACAGGAGTTCCCCGACCCATGTCATCCGCCCCCCAGGCCACCGACGAGTCCTTCAATCAGTTCCAGGGAACGAAGGGCTACATCGCCTCGACGCCCCTGATCGACGCCGTCAACTGCGCGATCGCGCTCGAGCGGCCGCTGCTGATCAAGGGCGAGCCCGGCACGGGGAAGACGCTCCTCGCGCGTCACGTCGCCGAGGGCCTCGGCATGCCGATGGAGTCGTGGCACATCAAGAGCACGAGCAAGGCCGCCGACGGCCTCTACGTCTACGACACGATCCAGCGCCTGAACGACGCGCGCTTCGGCGACGGCGACGTGAAGGACGTGCGCCGCTACATCAAGCAGGGTCCGCTCGGCCGCGTCTTCGCCGCCGAAGACCGCCACGTGCTGCTGATCGACGAGATCGACAAGGCCGACGTCGAGTTCCCGAACGACCTGCTCCACGAGCTCGACGAGATGCGCTTCCACGTGCTCGAGACGGGCGAAGAGATCGTCGC
>JAHEJV010000021.1:0-13901 GCA_024638705.1 Deltaproteobacteria bacterium
GAAGGGCTGGGCGAGGGCGAGCACGATGAGGAACGGGACGAGCTCCTCCACGAGGTGCGGATCGTCGGTGAACAGGCGCGCGAGGGTGCCCGGCATCATGGCGCACGCGCCCCCGAGCACGGCGGCGACGAGGAGGGCGAGCCCGGTGGCGCGCCAACCTGCGCGCACCGCCGTCGGCGGGCGCCGCGCGCCGATCGCCTGGCCGACCAGCGTCGCCGCCGCCGTGCCGAACGCCACCCCGGGAATCCACGTGAAGGCGAGCAGCCGGATGCCGACCGTGTACGTCGCGATCGCGACGCTCCCGTAGGTCGACAGCACCTTGAAGTAGGCGAGCAGGGCGAGGGTGTTGGCGAGGCGCTCGCCGACGCTCGGGATCGCGAGTCGCACCACTTCCCGCACCAGACCGCGCGCGGCCGCGAAGTCGCGCAGATGCAGGGCCAGCGGCGACGACTCGGCCGAACGCACCACCACCACGGCGAAGAGCAGCAGGCCGATCCCCTGGGACGCGAAGGTCGCCAGACCCGCGCCGACCAGCTCGAGGCGCGGGAACGGCCCGGCGCCGAAGATGAACACCGCGTTGCCGGCGATCTTCACCGCCGTGACGATCAACGCGATCAGCATCGGCGTGCGCGAGTCGCGGTCGGCGCGCAGGCCGAACTCGAGCGTCATCGCGACGGAGAGCAGCAGCGATGATCCGACCACGAGTTGCAGGTACGGAATCGCGATGCGCGCGACCTCGGGCTCGGCGCCGAGCGCGAGCAGCATCGCCTCGGGGTAGGCGAGCATCGCCGCGGTGAGGACCGCCGCAGCGCCCACCGCCACCCAGAGCGCGGCCGCGAGGGCGTGGCGCGCGCGCGTCGGATCGCCCGCGCCGATCGCCTGGGCCATCAGCGCGACGGTCGCGAAGCCGACCGCGAAGAGCACCGATTGGGAGAGGTGAAAGAACTGGGTCGCGTAGCCGACCGCAGCGACACTCTTCGCGCCGAGCCGGCCGACCATCGCGATGTCGATCAGGCCGACGACGTTGAGCAGCACCTGCGATCCCATCACCGGCCACGACAGCGCCCAGATCTCCGAGAGCGAGTCGAGACGGACCGCAGGCGCGATCGCTTCGCCGCGCGGGGCGGCGACGGCTGCGCCGAGCGTGGCGGAGGGGAGGTCGTCGCCCTCGACGTCGAGGTGGTCTTCCGCCGGCGGATGGAGGCGATCTTCGGACACGCCGGGCGTCTGCGTCAGCGCAGTTCGGAGGGAAGCTGGAAGATCACGCCCTCGTCGACCTCGGGCAGCGAGTCGGTGCGGCCGTCGCTGCCGTCGAGGGCGTGCACGCGGGCGACCACTTCCTGCACGAGCTTCTCGGGCGCCGAGGCTCCGGCCGTCACGCCGACACAGCGCGCGTCCTCGATCCAGCGCTTGTCGATGTCGTCGGCGGTCTGGACGAGGTGGGCGGCCGCGCCGGCCTTTCGCGCCAGCTCGACCAGGCGGTTGCTGTTCGACGACTCGGGCGCGCCGACCACCAGCACGACGTCCGCGCGCTCGGTCAGCTCCTTCACCGCGTTCTGGCGGTTCTGCGTCGCATAACAGATGTCGTCCTTCCGCGGCAGGCGGATGTCGGGGAAGCGGCGGGCGAGGGTGGCGATGATCTCTTTCGTGTCGTCGACCGAGAGGGTGGTCTGGGTGACGCACCCGAGCCGCGTCGGATCGGGCACCGTGATGCGCTCGGCGTCCTCGACGGACTCGACGAGGTGGATGCGGTCGGGGGCGTGCCCCATCGTGCCCTCCACCTCGACGTGTCCGGCGTGTCCGACGAGCACGACGTCGTAGCCGTCGTTCACCATGCGCAGGGTCTCGACGTGCACTTTCGTGACGAGCGGGCAGGTGGCGTCGAGGACGCGCAGCTCGCGGGACGCGGCGGCCTCGCGCACGGCCGGCGAGACGCCGTGGGCGGAGAAGATCAGCAGCGCACCCGGCGGCGCGTCGGTCGGGTCCTCGATGAAGATGGCGCCCTTCGCGCGCAGATCCTCGACGACGGTGCGGTTGTGCACGATCTCGTGGCGCACGTAGACAGGCGGTCCGAAGCGCTGGAGCGCGACCTCGACGATCTCGATCGCGCGGTCGACGCCGGCGCAGAAGCCGCGCGGATTGGCGAGAAGCACTTCCACGGGCGGCAGCGTAGCGCGGTGGTGCGGCCCGGCGGTCGCGTGGCCGCTGCGCTCCCGCGCCGCGGCGGCAGCGAGGCAGGGCCGTGGCTATCTTCGCCGACCCTTCTCCGGCCGCCCGCTCGCGGCCGCGACACCCGAGGTGCCCCGATGTCCGATGCCCCCGATCTCGACGCCTTCCGCAACGAGGTGCGCGACTGGCTCTCCGAGAACGCCCCGCTCGAAATTCGCGGGCTCACCGGCTCGATCGAAGGCGCCGGCAACTGGGGTGGCAAGAAGGCCGTCTTCGATCCGCCGGAGATGAAGGTGTGGATGGAGCGGATGGCGGCGAAGGGCTGGACGGCGCCGACCTGGCCGGTGGAGTACGGCGGCGGCGGTCTCTCGAAGGCCTTTGCCAAGGTGCTCGGCCAGGAGATCGCGAAGGCGAAGCTGCCGCCCGCGCTGCTCGGCTTCGGTCTCGAGATGATCGGGCCGACGATCCTCAACTTCGGCACCGAGGAGCAGAAGAAGCAGCACCTGCCCGCGATCACGCGCGGCGAGGTCCGCTGGTGCCAGGGCTACTCGGAGCCCGATTCCGGCTCCGACCTCGCGTCGCTCCAGACCCGGGCGGTCCGCGATGGCGACGATTTCATCATCAACGGCACGAAAGTATGGACCTCCTACGGCGATCAGGCCGACTGGATCTTCTGCCTCGTGCGCACCGACCCCGACGTGAAGAAGCAGGAAGGCATCACCTTCCTCCTGATCGACATGGAGTCGCCGGGCATCACCGTGCGCCCGATCCAGCTGATCAGCGGCAAGTCGCCCTTCTGCGAGACGACCTTCGACGACGTCCGCGTGCCGGTCAAGAACGTGATCAGCGAGATCAACGCGGGCTGGACGGTGGCGAAGGCGCTGCTCGGTTTCGAGCGCGCGATGATCGCCGATGCCTTCGGCGCGTCCCGCGGCGGCGAGAAGGTCAAGGGGAAGTCGAAGGAGAGCCTGCTCGTTCGGATGTCGCGCCACTACGGCTACGGCAATGGCGACGGGGCGCTTCGCGACGCCGTGATGCGCGACGAGATCGCCGCGACCGAGATGGACGAGCGCGCCTTCCACCTCACCGTCCAGCGCAGCCGCGACGCCGCGAAGGCCGGCCACCAGCCCGGACCGGAGAGCTCGCTCTTCAAGGTGTACGCCACCGAGCTGAACAAGGACCGCCACGAGCTGATGGTGCGCATCGCTGGCGCCCAGGGGCTCGGTTGGGACGGCCACGGCTACGAGGAGGACGAGCTCACGCTCACGCGCGCCTGGCTGCGGTCGCGCGGCAACTCGATCGAGGGCGGCACGTCCGAGATCCAGCTCAACATCATCGCCAAGCGCGTGCTTGGCCTCCCGGACTAGCAAGCGGTCTTTGGCCGAGCGAAGTCGAGCAGCGGCTTCCGCGCAACGAACAGACGAAGAACCCCGTAAGAGGTAGATCGATGCAACTCGTCCTCACCGAAGATCAGGAACTCCTCGCGAAGACGGCAGCCGATTTCGTGAAGGAGCACTCGCCCGTCGCGCGCATGCGCGCCCTTCGCGATGCGAACGACCCGGACGGCTTCTCGCGCCCGCTCTGGAAGCAGATGGCCGAGCTCGGCTGGGTGGGGGTTCCCTTCCCCGAGCAGTTCGGCGGCGCGGAGATGGGCCTCGCGGAGCTCGCCGTCGTGCTCGAGGAGCTGGGTCGCGCGCTCGCGCCCGAGCCCTTCCTCTCCACCGTGCTCCTCGGCGGCCAGGCGGTGTTGCTCGCCGGCAACGAGGCGCAGAGGAAGACCTGGCTCGAGGACGTGGTGAACGGCGAGAAGTTCCTCGCCCTCGCGCAGCAGGAGCGCGGCAGCCGCTTCGATCTCCACCGCGTCGCGACGAAGGCCGAGCAGGACGGCGACGGCTATCGGCTGAACGGTGAGAAGATCGCGGTGCTCGACGGCGGCGTGGCGGACGCGATCGTGGTCGTCGCGCGCACCTCCGGCTCCGAAGACGACCGCAGCGGCATCACGCTCTTCCTCGTGCCGGCCGACGCGAGCGGGCTGCGCGTCGAGAAGCAGTCGCGCGTCGACTCGCGCGGCGCGGCGATCGTGCACCTGGACGACTGCGCCGTCGGCGCCGACGCGGTGCTCGGCACGGTGGGGGAGGGTCTCGCCACGCTCGAGGACGTCGCGGATCGCGCGACGGTGGGCCTGTGCGCCGAGATGCTCGGCTCGATGTCGGACGCCTTCGAGCGCACCCTCGACTATCTCAAGAACCGTCTCCAGTTCGGCGTGCCGATCGGGAGCTTCCAGGCGCTCAAGCATCGCGCCGCCGAGTGCTTCATCCAGGTCGAGCTGTGCCGCTCGGCCGTGATGGCGGCGGCCCGCGCGGTCGACGAGGGCAACCCGGAGGCGTCGAAGCTCGTCTCACTCGCGAAGGCGCGCTGCTCGGACGCCGGCATGCTCGTCGCCAACGAGGCGGTGCAGATGCACGGCGGCGTCGGCATGACCGACGAATACGAGATCGGCTTCTTTCTCAAGCGCGCTCGCGTCGCGGAGCTGACGCTCGGCGACGCGGCCTGGCACCGCGCGCGCTGGGCCGAGCTCTCGGGCTACTAGGCGCGGGTGTCGGAGCTGGATCCCACCGAACGCCTGCTGCGCAGCTGCCGCGGTGAGCCCGTCGACCGCCCGCCCGTGTGGCTGATGCGGCAGGCCGGGCGCTATCTGCCGGCCTACCGTCGCGTCCGCGAGCAGGTCACCTTCCTCGAGCTGTGTCGCGACGTCGATCGCGCGGTGGAGGTCTCGCTCCAGCCGATCGACGAAGTGGGCAGTGAGGCGGTGATCTTCTTCTCCGACATCTTCACGCCGATCCCGGGCATGGGCGTCGAGGTCGACTTCGCGCCGGGTCCGGTGATGGCCGAACCGATCCGCACCGCGGCGCAGGTCGAGGCGCTGCGCGTGCCCGACCCGCGCGAGAGCGTGCCCTACGTATTCGAGATCCAGCGCACGCTGCGCCGCGAGCTCGCTTCACGCGAGATTCCGCTGCTCGGGTTCGCCGGTGCGCCCTTCACGCTCGCCGCCTATCTCGTGGAGGGCTCGGGCTCGCGCCATTTCGGCACCTGGAAGCGGATGCTCTGGCAGGAGCCCGAGCTGGCGCGCGCGCTGCTCGCCCGGCTCACCGAGATGACGGTCGGTTACCTGAACGCGCAGATCGAAGCGGGCGCTCACGCGGTGCAGCTCTTCGACACCTGGGCGGGGATGCTCTCGCCCGCCGAGTACCGCGAGTGGGTCCAGCCCTCTCATCGCGAGATCGCGGCGAAGGTCGACCGGTCCGCGGCACCGCTCATTCTCTACGTGAACGATGGCGCCCATGTCCTCGAAGAGGCAGCGGAAAGTGGCGCCGACGTCGTCTCGCTCGACTGGCGGATCGACCTCGCCGAGGCGGCGCGGCGCGTCGGATCGCGGGTGAGCCTCCAGGGCAACCTGGATCCGTGTGCGCTGGCGGCGCCGCCGGAGACGATCGCCAAGCTCGTTGCCGACCTCGCGCGCGATGCGGCCCCGGCCCGCGGCCACATCCTGAATCTCGGCCACGGCTGTCTCCCCGAGACGCCGGTCGAAGGCGTGCGCGCCTTCATCGCGGCGGCGAAGGGGCTCGGGGCGTCGGCGTGAGCGAGCCCTTCGCGATCGATCTCGGCCGCGTCGCCGAGCTGCTGCCGCGCTATGCGATCGATGGCCCGCGCTACACGAGCTATCCGACCGCGCCGGTGTGGAAGGAGACCTACGGTGCGCGCGACTTCCGCGCCGACCTCGCCCACGGCGAGGTCGAGTCCAGCGACGGACTCTCGCTCTACGTGCACATCCCGTTCTGCGAAAGCCTCTGCCATTTCTGCGCGTGCAACAAGGAGATCACCCGCGACCACGGTCGCGCCGACGCCTACCTCGACACGATCGAGCGCGAGATCGATGCGGTGCGCAGCGCGGTGCGCGTGCCGCGCGCGGCCACCCAGGTGCACTGGGGCGGCGGCACGCCGACCTGGCTCGACCCGCGTCAGGTGGAGCGCCTGTTCCGCGCGCTCACCGAGGCCTTCCCCGTGCGCGACGACGCGGAGATCTCGATCGAGGTCGACCCGCGCGTCACCACGAAGGAGCACGTCGACGCGCTCGCCGAGTGCGGCTTCAACCGCATCTCGATGGGCGTGCAGGACTTCGACCTGCGCGTGCAGGAGGCGATCCATCGCCTCCAGCCCGCGGACGACACCGCGCAGCTGGTCGAATGGTCGCGCGACGCCGGGTTCGACAGCGTGAACTTCGACCTGATCTACGGGTTGCCCTACCAGAGCGTCGAAAGCTTCGGGCGCACTCTCGATCAGCTCTTCGCGATCGGGCCCGATCGCATCGCGCTCTACTCCTACGCCCACGTCACCTGGCTCGCGAAGCAGCAGCGCGGGTTCGAGCGCAAGGATCTGCCCGACGCGGCGACGAAGCTCGAGATCATGCTCACCGCGATCCGGCGCTTCCTGGCCGAGGGATATCTCTTCATCGGCCTCGACCACTTCGCGCGCGAGGACGACGAGCTGGCGCGCGCCCTCGCCGACCGCACCCTGCGGCGCAACTTCATGGGCCACACGACCCAGGCCGGCGTCGACCTGATCGGCTTCGGGCCCTCGGCGATCAGCGAGCTGCGGCGCAGCTACGCGCAGTCCTACCGCGACGTCCCGGCGTGGAGCGAAGCGGTCGCCGAGCACGGCGTCGCGACGATGCGCGGCCACCACCTGACCCGCGCCGACCTCGAACGGCGCTGGATCATCAACCGCATCATGTGTCACGGCGAGCTGCGCGCGGGCGAGTTCGCCGAGGCCTTCGGGCATGCCCTCGCGTCGGAATACGCCGCGGAGCTCACCGCGCTGGACGGCGCGGTGCGCGACGGCCTGATCGAACGCGACGCGGACGGCAGCCTGCGCGTCCTGCCGACCGGACGCCTGTTCGTGCGCAACGTCGCGATGGCCTTCGACGCCTACCTCCCCGATCAACAGCGCGGCGACAAGCCGATGTTCTCGAAGACGGTCTGAGGAGTTCGCGTTGGCCACGGCGGAGATGGATGCGATCGTCGCGGGTGCGGGCATTGCCGGCCTCGCCGCCGCGATCGAGCTGCAGGACGCCGGCTGCGACGTGCTCGTCGTCGATCCGGCCGATCGGCCCGGCGGCGTGCTGCGCACCGATCATCACAAGGGCTACGTCTACGAGAGCGGTCCGAACACGACGATCGTGAAGGCGCCGATGCGCGCCTTCCTCGAGAAGCGCGGGCTCGACAAAGACCTGCTGCGCGCGTCGCCGGCTTCGAAGCGGCGCTTCCTCTATCGCGACGGCGAGATGGTCGAAGCGCCCGCGTCGCTGCTCGGTCTCGCGCGAACGCCGCTCGTGACCTTCGGCGGAAAGATGCGCGCGCTTTCCGAGCCGTTCCGGCGCAAGGGGAAGGACGGTCCGGAGACCGTGTCCGAGTTCGTGTCGCGGCGGCTCGGGCCCGAGGTCGCCACCGGGATGGTCGGGCCCTTCCTCACCGGGGTCTATGCCGGCGACGAGCACCAGCTCGGTGCGGCGTCGGTCTTCCCCGAGCTGGTCGATCGCGAGCGACGTTATGGCTCGATCTTGCTCGGCGGGCTCGCAGGCGCGTTCGGGCGCCGCAAGGCGAAGGGGCTTCCCGGCTCGCACTCGACGCAGAAGGGTTTCGGCCCCTTCGCGCGCCGCATCGCCGAGCTGCTCTACGAACCGCCAGCGCTCGGCAGCCGGGTGTCGTGGATCGCGCGGGACGGTCCGCGCTGGCACGTCGATCTCACGAGCCCGTCGGGAGACATGTCGATCTCGGCCGCGCGGGTGATCGTCGCGACGCCGGCCTTCGCCGCGGCGGATGTCCTCCGCGGCATCGACGGCGAGATGGCGTTGGCGCTCGAGGGCATCCACTACGCGCCGATCGTCGCCGCGCCGATGGGCGTCGAAGTGGGCAGCACGCGCGTCCCGATCGAAGGCTTCGGCTTCCTCGCGCCGCGCGAGGCGAACCTCCACCTGCTCGGTTGCCTGTTCATGAGCCAGCTCTTCCCCGGTCGCGCGCCCGCCGGGCACGAGCTCCTTCACTGCATGCTCGGCGGCGTGCGCTGGCCCGAGGCCGTGCACCTCCCCGACGCCGATTTGCACGCGCACCTCGCGGAGGACCTCGAGCGGACGCTCGGCCTGCGCGACGTGCCGGAGCCGCTCGCCTGGGCGCGTTGGCCGCGCGCGATTCCCCAGCCCGACCGCGACCACGCCGATCGCATCGCCTGGATCCAGGGGCGCCTCGACGACTGTCCCGGCCTCGCGCTCGCCGGGGCCTACGTCGCCGGCGTCAGCGTCGCCGACTCGCTGGCCTCGGGTTTGTCTGCGGCAGAACGGGCACTTGCGGGCGTTCCGTTCGCGTAGTCTACGAGCGTCGCGACGGCGTCCACCCAGGTCGGGTGGGCGTTGAGACAGGGGACGAGCTCTAGCGCTTCGCCGCCGAGGCCCTCCCACTGCTCGCGGCCTCGGATGCCGATCTCCTCGACCGTCTCGAGGCAATCGGCGACGAAGGACGGACAGAGCACGGCGAGCCGGCGCACGCCGCGTTCGGCGAGCTCCGGCAGGACGTGATCGGTGAACGGGCGGATCCACGGCGTGCGGCCGAGGCGCGACTGGAACGAGGTGGAGGTCTGCTTCGGGTCGAGGCCGAGGGCCGCGACGACGGCATTCGTCGTCGCATAGCACTGCGCCCGGTAGCAGTGGCGCGCGGCGGGACGCATCGGTTCGCAGCAGTCGGGACTCTCGAGGCAGTGGTCGCGGCGCGGATCCGCGGCGCGGACCTGGCGCTCGGGGAGCCCGTGATAGGAGAAGAGCACGTGGTCGGCGCGGAAGGCGTCGAGCACCGGCGCCGCGACATCGCGCCAGGCGGCGACGAACCCGGGGTCGTCGAAGAAGGCGCCGATCGTTCGGATGCGCGCGAAGCGCTGCGCCGCCGGCTCGCGGAACAGCGCTTCGAGCGCCGACCCCGAGGACGAAGACGCCGCCTGCGGAAACATCGGGATCGCCGTCACCTCGCGGACGCCGTGCTCTTCGAGGCGGCGCAGCGCCGAGGCGATCGACGGGTTTCCGTAGCGCATGCCGAGCGCGACGATCGGCTCGCGCCCGAGGCGTTGCTGGAGCGCGTCCCGAAACGCCTCGCTGTGCACGAGCAGCGGCGATCCTTCTTCGGTCCACACCTTCGCGTAGGCGGCGGCGGACTGACGCGGTCGCGTCGGCAGGATGACGCCTTCGAGCAGCAGCTTTCGCGGCAGCCAGGGGAGGTCGATCACGCGCGGATCGGAGAGAAACTCGCGCAGGTAGCGACGCACCTCGCGCGGGCGCGGCGCGTCCGGCGTGCCGAGCTGGATCAACAGGACGCCCTGCGGCGCGCTCAATCGAGCCCCCTGGCCACGCGCGTCATGTCGCCCGCGCCTTCCACCACTCTCCGAGCCACGCGGAGAGCCCGATGTAGGCCGCCGGATAGACGAGCGACGCCTCCGCGACGCGCCAGCGCGCCGCCGGCTCCGGGAACCAGATCACGAAGGCCAGCACCCACACCCACAGCGTGCCGCCCACGACCATCGGCGCCCGGAAGCGGCGCAGCTTGCTCGGGTAGATGTACTTGAGCGGGACGAACACGAGAATGGAGAGGCCGACGACCCACGCGCTCGATTTTACGGGGTCGATGTCGAAGAGCCACAGATAGATGGCGAGCACGTTCCAATAGGAAGGGAAGCCGAGGAAGAAGTCGTCCTCGGTCTTCGCGTCGACCTGGGCGAAGCCGTAGCTGCTGGCCAGGGCGGGCAGGGCGGCGACGCTCCAGTGGATGAATCCACCCGCGAGCAGGAACACGACGGGGACGATCGCGAAGTTCAGGAAGTCGACGATGTCGTCGAGGCGGCGGCCGTCGATGCCGGGGACGACTTCGGACACCCGCGCCCGACGCGCGAGCGTGCCGTCGACCGCGTCGATCGCCATCGCCGTGAGCATCCAGATCGACGCCTGGGCGTAGTCGCCGCGTCCCACCTCCCACAGCGCGAGGACCCCGAGCACCGCGCCGCTCGCCGTCAAGAGATGGACGGACCACGCGGCGAGCCGCTGTCCGGGGGACGGGTCGTTCGGGCCGTCGGCGCGCATCGCGAGGCACTGTACGACACTGGAGAAGCGCTATCGTCCCGAAGCTTTACGGTGGCGGAAGAGCAGAAGAGGAGAGGTCGCGAGGCGATGCCGGTCGATTCGATGCGCAAGGCGATTCCCAGTGGCGTTTCTCGCGAAGACGCCAACCGCGTCCACGATGCGCGCGCCCTCGAGTTCCTCCGCCAGGGCGGCGACTCCTACATGACCACGACGGTCGACGCCGTGCTCAACTGGGGCCGCAAGTATTCGATGTTCCTCTATCCCTTCGTGACCGCGTGCTGCGGGATGGAGTTCATGAGCGTGGCCGGCCCGCGCTACGACCTCGACCGATTCGGCTGCGCGCTGCCGCGCTTCTCGCCGCGCCAGTCCGACCTGCTGATGGTGGTCGGCACGATCACCCACCGGCAGGCCCCGATCCTCAAGAAGGTCTACGACCAGATGGCCGAGCCGAAGTGGGTCTACGCCTTCGGCGCCTGCGTCTGCTCGGGCGGTCCGTACAACAACTACGCCACCGTGCAGGGCATCGACACGATCATTCCGGTGGACGTCTACGTCCCCGGCTGTCCGCCGCGTCCCGAAGCCGTGCTCGACGGTCTGATCAAGCTCCAGGCGCGCGTCCAGCAGGAGCGCGTGCCCGCGGACGGTCGCCACCGCGAGACGGTGGAGCTGACCCAGCCGGTGGTCACGAAGCCGGTCGCCTAGCGCCTCCCTGCCGGCGCAGGTTTGTTGACTGCCCGCGCAGGAGCCGGGGCTCACTGCCAGCGCAGGAACAGCTGTCCGTCGCCGACCAGGTGCCGGACGACGTCGATCGCGTCGACCACGAGCGACGTCCCGGCGACGGCGAGATAGACGAGTACGAACTTCCCGAACCCGGAGTCCGTCCCGATCTCCTTGCGCCGTGTCCACACCCACGCCCACACCGGGCCCCAGAACACGAGGTGCGCCGCGCCGAGCAGGCGCACGTAGCCCACCTGCCCGTAGAGCCAGCCCATCGCGGCGCCGGCGGCGAGGAAGGACGCGGCGATCGCGATCGGCTCGGGCCGCGCGAAGAAGCGCCCGTCGCGGCGGCCGACGACGAAGACCAGCGCCGCGAGGTGCGTCGCGACGAGGGCCATCACCCAGGCCTGGAGCCAGCCGGGCTCGGTAGCAATCGCCTCGTTCAGGGTCGGGGGCAGGGGTCGCATGGGGCTCGCCTCGCGCGGACCGGGAGCCGGCAGCATGCCACGGGAATGCCGCGGCGGGCGGGCTTCAAGCGCGCCACCGGCTCGACCGATGCGGTCGGTAGGATTCTGCGGCTTTCGAGGGGGAGCGGATGATGGCGATCGCGGTCGAGCTGCCGGCGCTGGGAGAGAGTGTCGTCGAGGGGACGATCTCGCGCTGGCTCGTGAAGGAAGGCGACCGGGTCGAGATCGACCAGCCGCTGGTCGAGGTGACCACGGACAAGGTCGACGCCGAGATTCCCGCGCCGGTGGCCGGCGTCGTGGAAGCGCTCCTCGTGAACGAGGGCGAGACGGTGCCGGTGGGCGCGGATCTGCTGCGTCTGGCGCCCGGCGAGGCGGTGACGTCCGAGGCGCTCGACGTGTCTCCGCCGACCGAGGTCGCCGCGAGCGCACCGGCCGGATCGCACAGCCCGCGTGCCGACGCCCCGTCCGCCACGCCGCTCGCGCGTCGCGTCGCGGAGGCTTCGGGTGTCGACCTCGCCGAAGTCACGCCGTCCCGGGGTTCCCGCATCCGCCGCGAGGATGTCGACCGGATCGCGGCCGCACCGGTGCCGACCGCGCCGTCCGAAGCGCCGCGCACCGCCGCGCCGGCCGCTGCGCCGGTACGCGCCGCCTCCGGCACACCCGCGTTCGCGAGCTACGCGCTGCAGCCCGGCGACAAGGTCGTTCCGCTGACGCCGCTGCGACGCCTCGTCGCAGAGCACATGGTCTATTCGAAGCAGACGAGCCCGCACGTCGGCACCGTCGCCGAGGTCGACCTCGCTGGCGTCGTGCGCGTGCGCGACGCCCAGAAGCGCGCCTTCCGGGAAGCCCACGGCTTCGCGCTCTCGTTCCTGCCCTTCATCGTGTCCGCGACGGTGCGCGCGCTCCGCGAGGTGCCGCGCCTCAACGCGTCGCTGGTGGAGGACGCGATCATCGAGAAGAAGGACATCCACGTCGGCATCGCCGTCGAGACCGACAAGGGCCTCGTCGTGCCGGTGGTGCGCCACGCGGATCGGCTCTCGCTCGCCGGGCTGGCGCAGGCCGTCGAGGATCTCGCCAGCCGAGCGCGCTCGAAGAAGCTCTCGCCGGACGAGCTCAAGGGTGGCACCTTCACGGTCAGCAACCCCGGCCGGCACGGCAATCTCTACGGCTTCGCGATCATCAACCAGCCCCAGGTCGGCATCCTGCGGATGGGCGAGATCGTGAAGCGGCCGGTCGTGCGGACCGTCGGGGGCGAGGACGCGATCGTGATCCGACCCACCATGCACCTGGCGCTCTCCTACGATCACCGCGTGGTCGACGGAGCCCCCGCCAACGGCTTCCTCCACCGCGTGCGCGAGCTGCTCGAGGAAGCCGAGTTCGATCTCTAGGACGCCGCCGTGGGGTCGGCCCTCGAAGTGCGCGACCTCGGGTGCATCCCGTACGCCGACGGCCTCGCGCTGCAGGACGAGCTCGTCGCCGCGCGGCGCCGCGGGGCGTGCCCCGACACGCTGCTCCTGCTCGAACATCCACCCGTCGTGACGCTCGGCCGCAGCGCGAAGCCCGAGAACCTGCTGTTTCCCCGTGACGAGCTGGCCGCGCGCGGGATCTCCTTGCACGAGGTCGCCCGGGGCGGCGACGTCACCTATCACGCGCCCGGTCAGCTCGTCGGCTATCCGATCGTCGACCTCGCGGCGCGCGGCGCCCGGGACGTCCACGCCTGGCTGCGCACCCTGGAGGCGTCGGTCGGCGCCGTGCTCGAAGCGTTCGGCGTCCCCTGGCGTCGCGTGGAAGGGCGCACCGGGGTGTTCGTCGACCAGGGAGATGCGCCGGATCCGGCCCGCAAGATCGCCTCGATCGGAGTGGGGGTGCGGGGCTGGGTCACCTGCCACGGCTTCGCGCTGAACGTCGACCTCGACCTCGCCGGATTCGACGTGATCGTGCCCTGCGGCCTCCACGACGTGGAGATGACGTCGATCGCCCGGGAGCTCGGGGCGAAGGCGCCCGATCGGCTCGGGGATCGGGCGAAAGAACTGGCAGCCAGCGCATTTCGGGCGGCCCTCGCCTAGAGCGAACGCGCCACAGCTCGTTATATTGCTCCCCATGCCGGGCAAGGTGATCGTCGTCAACCGGGGTGAGAAGCTCGGATGGGTCGAGCGGCTGTACGTGCCGATGATCCTGAAGGGTCTGCGCGTCACGGCGGAGCACTTCTTCCGCAACCTGCGCGGTTTCGTCACGGGAAAGAACCGCACCGACTTCGTCGTGCAGTATCCGGAGGAGCGCGTCGACTACAGCGACGCCTTCCGCGGCATGCCCGTGCTCGTCCAGCTCGACAACAGCCAGCCGAAGTGTGTGGCCTGCGGCCTGTGCGAGTTCGC
>JAHEJV010000021.1:13911-26465 GCA_024638705.1 Deltaproteobacteria bacterium
TCGAGGGGTCGCGCATCGAGCGCTACCCGGAGGCCTTCGACATCGACATGTCGCGCTGCATGTTCTGCGGCCTGTGCGAAGAGGCCTGCCCGGAAGAGGCGATCGTGATGAGCCGCGAGGTCGAGATCGCCAGCTACGACCGCGAGTCGATGGTCTTCGACAAGGAGAACCTCCTCGTGCCCGAAGCGATGCTCAAGCGACGCCTCGACTTTCTGCGCGGCGAGTACGACCGCGAGCACGTCACGCCGGAGAACCGCGACTAGATGGCACCCGACCGCAACGCAGAGAAGCGCGACTGGATGGAACCCGACCGGAACGCGGAGAACCGCGACTAGATGGAAGACCACGGAAGTGCGGTGCTGCGGCGCCTGCTCGATGTGCACGGCGACGCGATCACGCAGATCCACGCGAACCTCGGCGACGCCACCGCCGTCGTGCGCGGCGAAGACCTGATCGCCGTGATGACGACCCTCCGCGACGACGAGAACCTCGCATTCGAGATGCTCTCGGACGTCTGCGCCGTCGACTACCTGCCGCGCACGCCGCGCTTCGAGGTCGTCTACCACCTGTACTCGGTCGCGAAGAACCACCGCCTCCGCATCAAGGTGCAGGTCGAGGCCGAATCCCCGAGCGTGCCGAGCCTGTGCGCGCTCTGGGAGTCGGCGAACTGGATGGAGCGCGAGGTCTGGGACCTCTACGGCATCGACTTCGCTGGCCATCCCGATCTGCGGCGCATCCTCCTCTACGATGAGTTCGAGGGACACCCGCTGCGCAAGGACTATCCGAAGGAGCGGCGCCAGCCGCTGGTGGGGCCGCGGAACTAGCAAGCGTCCGAAGGCCGCGAGCAGCGAGCCGAAGGCGAGCGAAGAACCATCAGGCCGGCCGAGAGGCGAGCGAACAGAACCATGACCGAGCTGCATTTCCCCGACGCGCCCCACAAGAGCGAAGACGACTTCGAGCGCGATCTCCACACCGAGCACCAGCTGCTCAACATGGGGCCTTCGCATCCGGCCACCCACGGCACGGTGAAGTTCCTGATGGAGCTCGACGGCGAGAACATCGTCAACATGGACATCCAGGTCGGCTATCTGCATCGCGGCTTCGAGAAGGAGTGCGAGTCGGGCACCTGGTACCAGTGCATCCCGTACACGGACCGCCTGAACTACAACTCCGCCGTCCTCGCGAACCTCGGCTTCTGCATGTCCGTCGAGAAGCTGCTCGGGATCGAGACGCCGGAGCGCTGTCAATGGCTGCGCGTGCTGTCGAGCGAGCTCTCGCGGATGGGCGACCACCTGACGCGCACCGGCGCGGCCTGCCTCGAGCTGCAGGCGATGACGCCCTTCCTGTACGGCATCGAGGCCCGGGAGCTCACCTGGGACCACCTCGAGAAGCTCTGTGGCGCGCGCGTCACGAGCAACTACATCCGCATCGGCGGCGTGAAGCACGGCATGCCGCCGGGCTTCGGCGACACCTGTCGCCAGTACATCGCGAAGACCCGCGAGCTGCTCTCCGACTTCGACGAGGTCGTGACGAGCAACCGCATCTTCGTCGACCGTCTGGTCGGCACCGGCGTGATCGACCGCGAGACCTGCCTCAAATACGGCGTCACCGGTCCGATCCTGCGCTCGACCGGCGAGCCGCTCGACCTGAGGAAGCAGCAGCCCTATCTGGTGTACGACGAGATCGACTTCGACGTCCCGGTCGGCACGCTCGGCGACAACTACGACCGCTACCTCGTCTGCGTCGAGGAGATGCACCAGACGCTGCGCATCATCGAGCAGTGTCTCGCGAAGCTCGAAGAGCTCGGGCCCGGCCCGGTCAACGTCTTCGATCCCGGGGTGCGCTGGCCGGCGAAGGGTCGCGTGTTCAACCACATGGAAGAGCTGATCCAGCAATTCAAGTCGGTCACCGAGGGGCCGCGCGTGCCGGAAGGCGAGGGCTACTTCGCGGTCGAGTCGGCGAACGGCGAGCTCGGCTTCTACCTCGTGGCCGACGGCAGCGCCGTGCCGGTGAAGGTGCGCTGTCGCCCGCCTTCCTTCGTCAACCTCGCGCCGATGTCCGAGATGCTCAAGGGCGCGCTGCTCGCCGACCTGATCCCCACCTTCGACTTCATCAACATGATCGGCGGAGAGTGCGACCGATGAGCGCCCGGGACGCGCAGAGGGTCGACCGGTGAGCGCCGCGAACGCGACGGAGCAGACGGTGGACCTCGATCGCAGCAAGGTCTGGAAGCTGCTCGGCGCGCCGACCGACCAGGTCGGTAGCGTGAACGACCCGCGGACGTCCGAAGAGCACGGCGTGAAGTGGAACGAGAAGTGGATCTATCTCGGGGACGACGGCTCGCCCGAGAAGGTCGTGCTCTGGCTGCGCTACGACTTCATGGGCGCCTTCGACGGCGAAGGCCGGCCGCTCTCGCTCGCCGACGCCTGACCCTTGCCGGGGCCTCCCCCGCTGCGCCCTTTCGGGCTCGTGCTGCACCACGACGGGCGCTGGACCCACGAGGGCCAACCGATCACCCACCCGAAGCTGCGCGAGCACTTCGACCGCAGCGTCGTGTTTCTGCCCGACGAGGGCGAGGCCGGCAAATACGTCGTCACGCTGCGCCACTTCCGCGGCGAGCTGATCGTCGAAGAGGCGGGCTTCTTCGTCCGGACCTTCGATTCCTCGTCGGGACGCATCACGCTCTCGGACCGCAGCGTCGAGGAGCTCGACCCCGCCACGCTCGACGTCTCGCTCCGCGACGGCGCACTCCTGTGTCGGGTGAAGCGCGACCTCGCGCCCGACGGCCTGCTCGCGCGCTTCGAGCACGCGGCCCAGGCCGATCTGCTCCATGCCGTCGAGGAGCGCGACGGAAGCTTCGGCCTCGACTTCGGGGGGCAGTGGCGCCCGATCCCCGAGCGTGCGCTCGACGTCTAGGAGCGGTCGACATGGAGATGCCTGACCGGTCGCGCGTTCAACCCCCGCGGCGCGGCCGCGCGCGCCAGTCCGCGTGCGCCACGTAGGCGGGGACCTTGCCGGCCTCCTGCTCCGCGACGCGCTCGGCGAGCCACTGCACCCACTCGCCGAAACGCGGGTTGTCGTGCTCGATGCGGGTGTCCTCCACCCATACGCCGATCTTCCGCCAGATCATCAGCAGCAGGCCGCCCGTGAGATCCTGGACGGTGTGGAACGCCGCGATGTCCTCGTGGACGAGCAGACCCATCGTCTCGAAGGACATGCCGATGACCTGGGCCGACACCTCGTACTCGCGATCCATCTCGCGAAGCTGATCGAGGTGGATTCCGTCGGGCAGGCTGCGGACCAGCGTGATCGCCCGCGCCAGCTCGGGCGAAGAGAAGCTCCGGCACAGCTCGGCGGCCACCTGGGCCCGGCGCCGGCGCCTGAACTCGGAGAGCTGCACGAGGGCGAAGAGGCCGCCGGCGAGGATGGCCAGCCCCCCGAAGATCTCTGCGATCGAGGCCCACGTCGTGAGATCGTTCATGAAGGTCCTCCCGCTCAGACGAGCTGACGCGCGAGCACGACGCCGATCACGATCGCGACGAGCCCCGCGCCCAGGCTCCCGCCCGCGTTCGCCAGTGCCATCCACCCCGCACCGTCCTCGACGAGCTGCCAGGTCTCCATCCCGAAGGTGGAGAAGGTGGTGAAGCCTCCGAGCAGTCCGCTCACGAAGAACAGGCGCGTCGTGGGGGAGATCGCGGCGTGCTCGTCGGCGAGCGTCGCCAGAACGCCGATCGCGAAGCAGCCGGTCACGTTCACGGCGAACGTGCCCCAGGGAAAGCCGGGGCCGGCGCGTCCGTCGACCCAGAGGGCGAGCGCATAACGCAGGATCGCGCCCGCGCCGCCGCCCGCGAAGAGAAGCAGCCATTTCATCGCGGGTCAGGCGCCGGGGAGTTCGGCGGCGGCCGCCATCGCGCGCATCTCGCGTTCGATGTCGCCGAAGGGGCAGTAGACGATCTCGGTGCAGCCGCCTGCCGCGAAGGCGGCAAAGCGCTCGCGCAGCGCCTCGGGAGTGCCGCTCGTGGTGAGCGCGGCGCCCATCGCCGGCGCGATGTGCGCGCGATCGCGCTCGGTCAGCTCGGTGTAGTGGCCGCGATGCACCTCGAAATGGCGCTCGTCCTCGGGAACGTCCTGCTCGAGGGATTCGCGCCAGGCCTTTCCGCCGGGGAGCTGATCGATCGCGTCGGGGCCGCCGAGGTCGTAGGCGCCGTGATAGGCGGCGGCGATGCCGGGCCCGATCGCGTCGAAGACGCGCGGCGTCTCGAAGGTCTCGTCTTCCTCCATCGCGGTTCCGCTGACCATCAGGGCGCACCAGTCGAAGCCGGGCTGCGGCGCGCCGACGCACATCACGCCGTCGCCGAGCTCGCGCGCTACGGCGAGCCCCTTCGGTCCGTTCGCGCCGACCACGATCGGGATCTCGATCGGACGCTCGGGGGCCATGCCGGGCGTGTGACACATCGCCACTCGATGGCCGTCCACGACGGCGCTCTCGCCGCGCAACAGGGCTCGCAGCGCGCGGAGGTGATCCTCCATCGCCGACCACGGCAGGGCGTGGTGGCCGAGCATGCGGCGACCCGTGAAGCCGGTGCCGAGCGCGTAGATCACGCGGCCCGGGGCGAGGTGGGCCAGGGATGCCAGCGCCGAGGCCGTCACCAGGGTGTGGCGCAGGCTCGGGATCGCGACGGCGGTGCCGATGCGGATGCGCTCGGTGGCTTCCGCTGCGCGGGCGAGCGCAATCCACGGGTCGCCGGCGATCGCCGGCGAGTCGAAGGTCCAGCAGGTTTCGTACCCGAGCGCTTCGGCGAGGCGGGCGCGCTCGGCGATCGCTGGATTCGGCGGAAGACAGATCGAGTATTTCATGGCGGCGCGGCTCCTTCTTCGAGCGGCATTCTACCCGCGGCGCGCGTCTGCACCGAGCCCGTTCGCCGCCGGAGAGGTTTGACGCCGGACGGTCCACGCGATACCCACCCGATCCGAGTCCGGGTCGCCGTCGACCTCGGCTCCGGCGGCGTAGCCAAGTGGTAAGGCACGGGCCTGCAAAGCCCTGATCCCCGGTTCGAATCCGGGCGCCGCCTCCAGCGTTCACTTCGCTCGTCTTCTCGTGCGCGCTCGTCGTCTTGCGCCGTTATTCCGGCGGACGGTCGTAGGGGAGCAGCGGCGCTTCGGTCGAACCCTCGTCGCGCAGGCGCAGCGCGTGATCGAGGCGACTCGCGGCCTGGATCAGCCCGAGATGGCTGAACGCCTGCGGGAAGTTGCCGAGCGCGTCGCCCGAAATCGGGTCGACCTCTTCGGCGATCAGCCCGAGGTGGTTGGCCGCCGCGAGGTGGTTCTGGAACACCTCGAGCGCGTCGTCGAGGCGACCGGCGAGGGCGAGCGCTTCGGCGAGCCAGAAGCCGCAGAGCACGAAGCCGCCTTCGTCGGAATCGATGCCGTCGTGGATCCGGTAGCGACGCAGGAAGCGGCCGTCGCGAAGCTCGTTCACCACGCGATCGATCGTGCCGATCACGCGTGGATCGCTCGGGGGCAGGAAGCCGTAGATCGGCATCAGGACGAGGCTCGCGTCGATGTCGCTTCCGCCGTAGTTGCCGACGAAGCTCCCGCTGCCCGTGTCGAAGCCGCGCGCGAGGATCTCCGTCTGCACGCGGTCGCGGGCCGCGCGCCAGGTGGCTTCCTCGCGGTCGCCGCCGAAGCGCGACGCGATGTGCAGGCCGCGGTCGAGAGCGACCCAGATCATCAGCTTCGAGTGCACGTGATGCTTCGGCTCGGAGCGCGGCTCCCAGATGCCGTGGTCGGGCTCGGCGATGTGGTCGACGGCTTCGTTGATGATCGCCCGGACACGCCGCCACAGACGCAGGGTGAGCGTGCCGCCGGATTGTTCGAAGACGCTCGCGGCTTCGAGCAGCGGTCCGACGATGTCGTGCTGGATCTGGTGCCGAGCGGCATTGCCGATGCGCACCGGGCTGCTGTCGCGATGCCCGGCGAGATGCTCGAGGATCTTCTCGTCGGGGACGTCGTCTCCGTCGAGGTCGACCATGATGTCGAGGGCGCGGCGCTCCTCGATCGTGTCGCGCACGAAGTGGAAGAAGCCCTGCGCCTCGTCGGGATAGCCGATCAGGTTCATCGCGCGGATCGCCATTGCCGAGTCGCGGGTCCACGAAAAGCGGTAGTCCCAGTTGCGGTCGCCGCCGACCCAGGCGGGCAGGCTCGTCGTGGGCGCCGCCACCATCGCACCGGTGGGCGCGTACTGGAGCAGCTTGAGGAGCAGGGCGCTGCGCTGGACGTCGTGTCGCCACGGGCCGTCGTACTCGAGGCGGCTCGACCAGCCGCGCCAGAAGCTGCGCGTGGCGCGCAGGTGGTCGAAGGGGCGATAGGCCGCGATGCGTTCCGGGCGACCCGAGCGCCACGACACGATCGCCCAGCGTCGTTGGCCGCTGCGCAGGGTGAGCGTCGCTTCGGCGCCGCCCTCCGGTCGCACGCGGAACGCGACGTCGCTCCCGAGTGCGAGCGACATGCGCTCGCCGTTCGGGCCCTCGGCGAGCACGCCCTGCTCTTCGATCGAGATCGTGGCCGGGTGCCGGCCGTAGTCGAAGCGCGGATCGAAGACGATCTTGAGTTCGAGCTCGCCCTCGCGGGCTTCGATCAGGCGATGCAGCTCGCCGACGCGCGAGCGCGGATCGCCGTTCCACGGCATGAGGTCGGTGAGCGTGACGGCGCCGACGCCCTCGCGGCGGAAGAGGGTCTGCAGGACGTTGGTGGCGTCGTCGTAGGCCTGCTGGCTCCTGCCGCCGGGCTCGGCGGGGGCGATCTGGAAGCGGCCGCCGCGGTTGGGGTCGAGCAGGGCACCGAACACGCTCGGCGAATCGAAGCGCGGCCAGCACAGCCAGTCGACCGAGCCGTTCACGCCGACCAGCGCGACGGTGTGTCCGTCGCCGACTGCGCCGTAGCTGGAGCTCGGGAGCGGGTGGGCGCCGAGCCGATGCTCGGTGCCGACGCGGCGGGATGCGGTGTAGAGATCCATCTGTCAGGCGCCGATCAAGTGGGCGGGCAACGGGTCGCGAAACACGCACGACTCCTGAATTCGCGGCGCGCGAAGTATAGACTGCACCGCGTGCCCGGGTGGCGAAATGGGTAGACGCGGGCGACTTAAAATCGCCTGGCCGAGAGCCGTGCAGGTTCGAGTCCTGCCCCGGGCACCACCCGCAGTGCGGAAATCAGGCCGTCCGAGCCAGATCGAGCACGTCCCGAACATCATCCACCTCGAGCAGCGACTCGAGCGCCTCGCGCCCGAGCAGCGTGATCCGCTGGTAGCCGAGGTCGGGGCGGTCGAGCTCCACGCGGAAGACTTCGCGCGGATTCGAGAAGATGCGTCGCACGCGCAGCGTGACGTCCTCGCCGCCCTCGCGAATCTCGTCGCACAAGGATTCGAGGACGCGCTGCGTCCGTCGCTCCGCACCGACGACCCGCCCGAGCATCGCCTCGATCGGGTCCTCGTCCGCGCTCTCCCGTGCGTGTGCGCGCTGCGCTCGCTGATAGCGGATCTTGTATGTGCCGGAGGGTTTCATCGGAGCGGTTCAGCCTACGTGGCCCGTTCGGGAGGATCAACGCTTCTTCAGTGGCCCGCATCGTGCGGATCACCGGACTCGACGAACGCTTCGAGCACAGAGAACTGCTCGGCCGCGCCACCGAGAAACTCGATGCCGACACCACAACCGAGTTCGCTGCGCGGGTCGGCGAGCGCGTGCTGCGACCAGGCCACGCGCCCGATCGCCTCGACCTGGCGGCCGTCCGGCAGCGAGAGCTCGACGAGGACGCGGCGGCCGCAGTCGAGCAGTTCGTCGGTGCGGATGAAGGCGCCCCCCCGCGAGAGGTTGGCGCAACGCTCCTGCGAGGCGCGGAAGTAGGGACGACCCGTCAACGGGTCGAGGTCGGGCTCGATCGTGGAGATCCGGACGGGAATGTCCGCGCGAACGCGTTCGTGCCGACGCGGTTGCGAGATCGAAGCCGCGTCGGACGCGGTGGTGGATTCGGGTGCGCTGGACTCTTCGGGCATGGCGTTCCCCCCGGTCTTCCATCGGCAGCAACCGGTGTGCAGCTTGAGTGCAACGGGCGCTGCGGCGCGACGACTCTCAAGCGCGCGCGCCGACGCGCCGACTCTTCGGTGGAGGCTTCGGCCCGCCGGCGAGAGGTATGCATGCGTGATGGTTCGGTCGTAGAGCTGCCTGCCGAATCCGCCCGCCGATTGGGGCTGGGGGAGACGAAGGTGTCGGTTCGAAAGCTGGCCGGGGGGCCGTGCACCCTGCTGCTCGAACGCATCGAGTCTGCCAGTGGGGCGCTGCCGTGGGATCGCGACCTGGTGCTGAGCGCCGACGTGCGCGCCTTCTCGCTCGCCGACGTCATGCAGATGCTGCATCAGTCGGGGAAGTCCGGGTTCCTGCACTTCGAGCACGGCGACTGCGCGAAGAGCGTCTACTTTCACGCCGGCGAGGTCGTATTCGCGACCTCGAATCAACCGATCGATCGCCTCGGTCAGTTGCTCGTGCGGAGCGGCGTCCTCAGCATCGTCGAACACCTGAAGGCGGTCGAGGCCTACTCGCCGCCGGGTCAGTTCGGACGCTTCCTCGTCGACCGCGGCCTGCTCACCCCGCGGCAGCTCTGGGAAGGGGTGAAGAACCAGGTCGAGGACATCGTGCGCTCGCTCTTCGCCTTCGGCGGGGGACAGGTGTTCTTCTGGGAAGGCGAGGTGCGGCCCGACAACGTGGTGCGGCTCGCCCTGCCGACGGGTCGGCTGATCGAAGAAGGCCTCGAGCATCGCGATCAACTGCTGCTCTTCCTCGCCCAACTCGAAGACAGCCGCGTGCGGCTCGAAGTGGTCGCGGACGTCGTGGTGGAGCTCGAAGGAACGGCGCGCGCGATCGTCGAGGCGCTCAAGAACGTCGAGAGCTTCCCGGCCGTGTGTCAACGCGTCGGCATCGATCCGCTCTCGGCGGCGCGGACGCTCGCGCTGCTCGATCAGATGGGCGTGATCCGTCTGGTGCGCGGCGCGGGCGCGACCGAGTCTCCGGACGCCGACGCGCAGCTTCGCGAGAGCGTTCGCGGGCACGTCCTGTTGCTCGCCGAGTTGACCGCGCCGGTCGTGGCCGTCGAGGGGCCCGAGCCCGTGCGCCTGCGGCTCACCGATGTGACCCGCGACGCGGCGAGCCGTCATCCGCAACTGCTCGGTGGGCTCGAGCTCGGTCCGGGCGGCGCGATCGACCCGGAGCCGCTCCTCGAGCGAGCGCTCTGCTTTCCCGGGGACCGGCTTCGCGAGGTGCGCGAAGCGCTCGGCGAGCTCGTGACCTACTGCGAGTTCGAGCTCTCGAATCACCCGAAGGTGAAGGACGCCGAGGACTTCCTCGACGGCGTCGAAGGTCTCCGCGCCCGGCTCTGACCCCGCGCCCGCCGCTGGCGGTATGCTGCCGCCCGTCTGGAACGGCTGGGGAGATCGGCGTGGGCGGAGATCGGCGGGGAAAGAAGCGCGGCGGCCCGCGCCGCCGCGGTGCCGAAGAGTGGATCACGGGCCTCCACCCGATCGGCGAAGCGCTGGCCGCCGGGCGACGCGAGCTGCGGTCGCTGCAGGTGCGTGAGGAAGGTGGGCATCGCGGCGTGGCCGACCTGGTCGCGCGGGCGCGCGCGGCTCGGGTGCCGGTTCGCGAGCTCGATGGGCGGGAAGCCGAGCGACTGCCGCCGCCGGGCGTGGCGCTCGAAGCGGGGCCGATTCCGGAACTCGGGCTCGAGGAGTTGTTGGTGGACCTGCCGGTGGCCACGGGGCCGCGGACGCTGGTCGCCCTCGATGGAGTGGAAGACCCACAGAACCTCGGGGCGATCGCGCGGGTCGCCGAGGCGGCCGGCGCCGGCGGCCTGATCCTGACCCACCGCCACGCGCCACCGCTCAGCGCGGCCGTGTCCCGGGCGAGCGCCGGTGCGATCGAGTGGTTGCCGGTCGCCCGGGTCCCCAACCTGGCTCGGGCGCTCGAGGTGCTCGCGGGGGAGGGCTTCTGGTCGCTCGGGGCCGACGCGGCCGCGCGCGATTCGCTCTACGAACTTCCGGACCGACTGGCGAGGGCCGACCGGGTCGTCGTGCTGGGCGCCGAAGAGCGCGGGATCCGTCCGGGGGTGGCCGCCCGGATCGACCAGAGCATTCGCATTCCCCTCGGGGGGAGAGTCGCATCGCTGAACGTCTCGACCGCGGCCGCGGTGCTGCTCTTCGAGCTCGGCCGCCGGTCGGCGGGGTCGGGTTAACCGAGCGGCCACGCGGAATTTCCCTTGCATCTTCCGCCGCTCGGGGCGTTGCCCCGCCGGGGTCCCCGCCGTATAGTTCGCGATCGATCGTCTCCGCGCTGGCGTAGCTCAACTGGCAGAGCAGCTGATTTGTAATCAGCAGGTTACGGGTTCGAGTCCCATCGCCAGCTCCAGTCTGAGAGGGCATCGGGCTGGCTCGGATCGAAACACCAGCCTGTGTTGCAAACGAATGACCGGGATGGCTGGTGCGGGTGACTGAGGCGCGGATGGGTCGGTTTTTGCATCGGGCGGGGCGAGCGGCGAAACGAACGAACATGCGAAGCCGGTCGGGGCGACGTCGCACCTAACGGCAACGCGGGCATTTCCATCGATCATCGCGGACCCCGTCGGAACGAAACGGGGAATGCGAGCCGGATCGATCACTCTTTTCTTTGAAACCACTTTCATGTTGGGTCTGCGTGACCCACGCGGAGAGGTACCGAAGCGGCCAAACGGGGCAGACTGTAAATCTGCTGTCTATGACTTCGGAGGTTCGAATCCTCCCCTCTCCACCATTCGACACGCGACGCCGACGGGCCACGTTCGAGTGCGGGAATAGCTCAGCTGGCTAGAGCACAAGCCTTCCAAGCTTGGGGTCGCGGGTTCGAATCCCGTTTCCCGCTCCATCGCAAGCGACGGCGAAGCCGGCGCGCGCCATGAGGCGAAGCCGAACGAAGTCGAAACGGGACAGCAAGCCACGGCGGAGTCGGCGCGCGCAGCGAGGCGGCGCCGAGCGAAGTCGAACAGGGACAACGAAGCGGAGCGCCACCGAGCAACCCATGTCCTTGGCGAGAGCAGACCGAGAGCAGAGACAGTCACCCCGAGCGAACCGCAACGTCCTTTCTTCCGAAACCTCAACCCACTTCCAGAATCGCCCACGTAGCTCAGGCGGTAGAGCGCGTCCTTGGTAAGGACGAGGTCAGCGGTTCAACCCCGCTCGTGGGCTCCATTCAAACAAACCCTTCAGACAGACACCCAGTCAGATCAAGACCATCAACCGGCCGCCAGGGCGGCACGGCGCGAGTCACAGGGCGCGCGTCGCGATCGGAGTCGAATCAGTGGCAAAAGAGAAGTTCGAGCGCACCAAGCCCCACGTGAACGTGGGGACGATCGGTCACGTGGACCACGGGAAGACGACGCTGACGGCGGCGATCACGTCTCGCCAGGCGCACAAGGGTCTCGCGGAGAAGGTGGATTTCGCGAACATCGACAAGGCTCCGGAGGAGCGGGAGCGCGGGATCACGATCGCGACGGCTCACGTGGAGTACCAGACGGACGGTCGCCACTACGCGCACGTCGACTGTCCGGGTCACGCCGACTACGTGAAGAACATGATCACGGGTGCGGCGCAGATGGACGGTGCGGTGCTGGTGGTGAGCGCTGCGGACGGTCCGATGCCGCAGACGCGCGAGCACGTGCTGCTGGCTCGTCAGGTGAACGTTCCGCACATCGTGGTGTTCATGAACAAGGTCGACCAGGTGGACGACGAGGAGCTTCTCGAGCTGGTGGAGCTCGAGGTTCGCGAGCTTCTGTCGAACTACGAGTTCCCTGGCGACGACATTCCGATCATCAAGGGTTCGGCGTTGAAGGCGGGCGAGGATTCGACGAACGACGAAGCGAACAAGTGCATCGACGAGCTGATGGAGGCGCTGGACGCGACGATTCCGGAGCCGGAGCGTGCGCTGGACAAGCCGTTCCTGATGCCGATCGAGGACGTGTTCTCGATCACGGGTCGCGGGACGGTGGTGACGGGTCGGATCGAGCAGGGGATCGTTCACACGGCGGACGAGTGCGAGATCGTGGGGATCCGGGACACGGCGAAGACGGTGGTCACGGGTGTGGAGATGTTCCGCAAGATTCTCGACGAGGGTCAGGCGGGAGACAACGTGGGTTGTCTGTTGCGCGGTACGCAGAAGGACGAGGTGGAGCGGGGTCAGGTTCTGGCGAAGCCGGGTTCGATCACGCCGCACACGAAGTTCAAGGCGCAGGCGTACATCCTGACGAAGGACGAGGGGGGTCGTCACACGCCGTTCTTCAACGGGTATCGGCCGCAGTTCTACTTCCGGACGACGGACGTGACGGGTGTCGCGAACCTTCCGGAGGGGACGGAGATGGTGATGCCTGGCGACAACGTCGAGATGACGGTGGAGCTGATCACGCCGATCGCGATGGACAAGGAGCTGCGCTTCGCGATCCGCGAAGGCGGCCGCACGGTCGGCGCCGGCGTCGTCGCGGACATC
>JAHEJV010000232.1 GCA_024638705.1 Deltaproteobacteria bacterium
CACCCACGACATGGCGGTGATGACCGAGGAGACCTTCGGGCCGGTCATCTCGATCATGAAGGTCGCGAACGAGGAGGAGGCGCTGCAGCGCGCCAACGACTCGGACTACGGCCTCAACGGCGGCGTCTGGACGAAGGACAAGGAGAAAGGCTTCCGCCTCGCCGAACGGATGGAGACCGGCGGCGTGTGCATCAACGACATGGCGCTCACCTACGGCGTCCCCGAAGCGCCCTTCGGCGGCGTGAAGAGCTCGGGCGTCGGCCAGGTGAACGGTCCGAAGGGGCTGCGCGGCTACTGCCACGAGCACCCGATGATCGTCGACCGCTTCGGCGGAAAGAAGCTGCAGGGCGGCTATCCCTACTCGCTCGACGAGCTCGAGGGAATGAAGAAGTTCGCGAAGCTCCTGTTCGGGACGCGCCTCGGGCGCTGGCTCGGCTGACCGCGGACCGGTGAGGATCCCGCAGCTCCTCCTGGGGCTCGTCCTCGCGAGCGGCGCGCTGCTCGTCGCGGCGGCGCTCGTCCCGGAAGCGCCGGGCGCGGGCGTCGCGCCGCATCCCGACCATCCGTCGCTGCTCTTGGGTGGCGCAGCCGCCTCTCCCGCGATGATCGCGATCGGTGCGCTCTTCGGTCTGGTGCAGATCGCCTTCTTCGGGGCGTGCTTCGCTCTCGGCATGCAGCGTCGCGGACGTCTCGGGCCTGTCGCGCGACCGCTGCTCGTTGGGATCGCGCTCTACGCGGGCGTGTGGTCGACGCTCGTCGCAGCCTACGCCGCGACGGCGGGAGATCCGGACGCCGCGCTCTGGGGTTCGTTCCCGGCGGCGACGGCCTGGATGCTCTACGGGATGTGGCCGTTCCCGCTGGTGTTCGCGTTCTTGTACCTCCGCCATTTCGATGATTGGTTCTTGAACGAGGAAGACCTCGCGCGCTTCCGCGCGCGCCTCGCCGAGCTCGAGGCGGAGGGCGCCGAAGGTCCGAAAGCGCCCCCATCGCGATGACCCGCTGATGGACTTCGAGGCGCACCGCTCGACGATCACGCTGGTCTGCGTCGCGGCCTACGCCGCGGCATGCCTGGCGGTCGGCGTGTGGGCGATGCGTCGCACGCACGACAGCCGGGACTTCTTCGTCGCCGGACGCGACCTCGGCATCGTCGTGAGCAGCATCGCGATCTTCTCGAGCACGCTCTCCGGCTTCGGTTTCGTCGGGGGTCCGGGGCTCGTCTACCGCATGGGCATGACGTCGGTGTGGCTCGTGCTGACGTCGGTGACGGGCTACGTGCTCACCTTCGCGCTGCTCGGCAAGCGTCTGCGCCTGATCGCCGAGGCGCGCGACACCGTGTCGCTGCCCGACGCCGTCGCCGCGCGCTACGGCAGCGAGACGACCCGCGCGCTCACCGCCCTGGCGATCGTGCTCGGCGTGCTCGGCTACCTCGCGACCCAGATCCTCGCGATGGCCACCGTCCTGCGCGACGTGCTGAGCGCCGCGCCGGTCTTCGGCGAAGTCTCCCTGGTCAGCTGCGTCGCGATTTCGTGCGCCGTCCTCGCCTTCTACTGCGTCGCCGGCGGGATCATCGCCTCGGTCTACACCGACCTGTTCCAGGGCTCGATCATGGTGGTCGCGGCGATCCTCGTGTTCCTCGCGGCGCAGCAGTCGGTGGAGGGCGGCTTCGCCGGGATGTCGACGGCGCTGCTCGCCGACGACCCCGAGTCGATCGGGCCCTGGGGCAGCCTCGGCATGATCGCCAGCCTGTCGTGGTTCTTCCTCTTCCTGCTCGGGACGTCGGGGCAGCCCCACGTGATCACGAAGTTGATGATGATCCGCGCGCCGCGCGATGCGAAGCGCGTGCTGCCGCTCACGCTGCTCGGGTACACGCTGTCGGCGCTGCTCTGGGTGAGCGTCGGTCTCGCGATGCGCGCGCTGGTGGTGCAGGGGGCCCACCCCGAGCTCGCCCACGCCGACATGGCGGCGCCGCTCTTCCTGCAGCACTACGCGCACCCGCTGCTCGCGGGCATCGTCTTCGCGGGACTGTTCGCCGCGATCATGTCGACGGCGGACGCCTTCCTGAACATCGGCGTGGCGGCGGTCGTGCACGATTTCCCGCGCGCCTGGCGCGGTCGCGTGCTGCGCGACGAGCTCTTCTGGGCGCGCGTCGGGACGGTGGGCATGACGATCGTCGCCGCGGGCTTCGCGCTCTATTCGCATTACGCGAACGCCCGGCTCGTCGCGTTGCTCGGCGTCTTCGGCGCGGCCACCTTCGCGGCGGCGCTGGTGCCCGTCGTGTCGATCGGGTTCAACTGGAAGCGGGCGACGCCGCTCGCGGCGATCGCCGCGATCGCCGTCAGCCTCGTGATCAATCTCGGCATCGAGCTCCTCGGCATGCGGCTGCCCTGGGGCATCCACGGGGGGGTCGTCGCGATGCTGATCTCGCTCGCGCTCTTCTTCGGCATCTCGTTCGCACAAGCGCCGCCGAGGATCGCCCCTGACATCGAAGCGGCGATGGACCTGTGAGCGCGCTGGAGATACCGAAGGCGCCGGACGCGCTGCGTCTCGAGGTGAAGCAGTGCTGGGACGGCGCGCCGGCTTCGCCGGCGCAACGCGCGTGGGTGGAATGGAGCGCGAGCGACGGGGCCCTGCACGTCGCCGCGGGCATGCCGCATCAGCACCCGGCGCGCATCCCCGACGCACCGCCGGGTGCGCGCGTCGACGGGCTCTGGGAGTTCGACGTGGTGGAGTGCTTCTTCGTGGGTGCCGACGGGCGTTATGTCGAGCTCGAGCTCGGGGCCGGCGGGCACCACCTCGCGCTGGCCTTCGCGTCGCCGCGCACGCCCGCGGACGACGCCCCCACCCCCGCGCTCGAGATCGTCTGGACGCGCGACGCGGCCCGGTGGCGCTCGCAGTGCGTCCTGCCGCGCGACTGGCTGCCCGAGCCGATCGTGGCGGCGAATGCTTTCGCGATCGGGGGCGGCGCGTTCCTCGCGCATCACCCCACGGGCGGCCCGCGCCCGGATTTCCACCGGCCCCACGCCTATCCGGCCGTGCGCATCCCGAGCTGGGACGCGGGGTGAGGCCGCGGTGAAGCGCATCGGGTTCGGCGCGTTCGGGTTGGCGTTCGCAGTCGGCCTCTACCTCGCGTTCGGCGAAACGCTGCGCGGCTTCGTATCGGAGGACGCCCTGCGCGAGACCCTGAGCGACGCCGGAGCCTGGGCGCCGCTGCTCTTCGTCGCGGTGATGGCCCTGGTCGTGATCGTGCCGCCGCTTCCGAGTCTTCCCGTCGACCTCGTCGGCGGGGCGCTCTTCGGCTGGTTCTGGGGCGGACTCCTCGTGCTGATCGGCGCGACGCTCGGGGCGACGATCGCCTTCTCCCTGGCGCGCGCGCTCGGGCAGGGCGCCGTGGCGCGGCGGCTCGGCGGACACGTCGCGTTCTGCTCGGCCTGCTCCGACCACACGCTCACCGGCGCGGTACTCGTCTCCCGCCTGATCCCCTTCGTCTCCTTCGATCTGGTGAGCTACGGCGCCGGCCTCACCGCGATGAGCCGCGCGCGCTTCGTGCTGGCAACGTTCGTCGGCGGTGCGCCGCTCTCCTTCGCCGCGGCGGCGCTCGGGACGGCCGTGTCGCTCGAAGGACCGTGGCCCTGGCTGCTCGGCGGCGTCGCGGCCCTCGGGCTGGTGATCGTGCCGCGCGCGCTCGAAAGTCGCGGGTGGATCGATCCGGAGGCCTGGCACGGGGTGTCCGCCGACGTCGACTCAGGCGACGACGCGGAGTGACACGCTCGGCGCGGCCGGATCGTCCGCATGCTGTGCGACGCGCAGGGTGTAGGCGATCGGCTCGACGGTGAAGTCGTCGCGCGCCTCGTCGAACCAGGCGAGCTCGCGTGCGCGGATCGGGACCGTCGCCTCGCGCGACGCCCCCGCCGCGACCGCCACCCGGGCGAAGGCGACGAGCGTCTTCGGCGCGCGCTCCACCGCGGAGCCCTCGGCCGACGCGTACACCTGAACGACGCAGTCTGCGTCCTGCGCGCCCGTGTTGCGCACGGTGACGTGGAGTGACGCGTCCTCGTCGGCGCGGATCTCGCCGCGTTCGAGGCGCGGGTCCTCGAGCGCGAAGGTGGTGTAGGAGAGCCCGAAGCCGAAGGGGAGCGCGGCGCGCACCCCGTCGCGGTCGAGCTTCCGGTAGCCGTGCCACAGGTCGTAGGGGATCTCTCGCGCGTCCGAGTCGAAGGCGGGCAGGTGTGCGGCGGAGGTCGGCGTCGCGAAGGGCATCCGACCGCTCGGCGAGACCCTCCCGAGCAGGACGTCGGCGAGCGCGTGGCCGCCCTCCATGCCGGGATACCAGAGCATCACGATGCCGGGTACGCGGTCCTTCCACGCCTCCATGATCACGGCGCTCCCCGCCATGACGACCACGACGGTGCGCGGGTTCGCCTCGGCGACGGCGCGGATCAGCGCTTCGTGCTCTTCGGAAAGCGTGAGCGACGCGCGGTCGCCGCCCATTCCGAAGCCGGTGGCGCGTTTCGGGGCGCCGAGGCGTGAGACGAGCGTGAAGAGCTTTCCCCAGAGCGGCTGCATGAAGCGCGGGGCGAACAGCCAGCGCAGCGGGCCGGGTTTGGGGATGCCATCGGCGAAGGGCGCGAAGTCGGGCGGGGCGAGGAACTCGCCCTCGTCGCGGTAGGTGTAGCCGACGACGACGACGGCGACGGCGGCGTCCCGCGCCGCGGTGCGCGCGGAATCGAGGTCGGCGCCCGGGTCGAAGCGCACACGATCCGCATCGCCGAGGGCGGCGGTGAGGCCCTCGCGCGGCGTCACGACGTGGTCGGGCCGGCCGTCGCTCGACCCGCGATCGCCGAGGTTCGGCTTGTCGGCGAGGCGTCCGATCAGGGCGATGCTCTCGTCGTGAGAGAGCGGCAGCACGGCGTCCTCGTTGCGCAGCAGCACGATCGCCTTCCGGGCGGCCTCCCGCGCGAGCGCGCGGTGCGCCTCGCAGCCGAGCACGGTCTTCGGGATGTCGCGCGGACGCCCCAGGGAGAGCTGCTCGCGCAGGATGCGTCGGCACGCGTCGTCGATGCGGGCCTCTGGCACTTCCCCGTTCTCGACGAGCGCGGACAGATGCGCGTGGAAATGCATCTGGAACGGCATCTCGAGGTCCTGGCCGGCGAGGGCGGCGCGCTTCGCGTCGCGCATGCCCATCATGAAGTCGGTGAGGACGAAGCCCCGGAAGCCCCAGCGCTCCTTCAGGATGCGCGTCAGCAGCTCGGGGTTCTCGCCGCACCAGGCGCCGTTCACGCTGTTGTAGGCGCTCATCACGCAGGCGACGCCCGCCTCGACGACCTCGCGGAAGTGGCGCAGGTAGATCTCGTGGAGCGGTCGCGGCGCCACGCGCACGTCGACGGAGAAGCGCGCGTTCTCGATCGAGTTGCACGCGAAGTGCTTCACACAGGCCATCGCGTGGCGCTGCACGCCGCGGGTGAGGGCGGCGCCGAGCTGGCCGAGGTGATGGGGATCCTCGCCGTAGGTCTCCTGCGCGCGGCCCCAGGCCGGGTGACGCAGGAGGTTGATGCACACGCCGCCGTAGAGGTTGCCGCCGACCGCCCGCACCTCCTGGCCGATCGCATCGCCGACGCGGGCTTCGAGGTCGACGTCCCAGGCGGCGCCGCGCGCCATCGTCACCGGGAAGGTGGTGGCGCCGCCTTCGAGCACGACGCCGCGCGGGCCGTCGACGAAGCGGATGCCGTGGATGCCGTGGCGCGGCAGCACGCCCGCGTTCCACGGGTGCCGGTGGTAGCCGCCGCGCATACCGAGCTCGCGGATGCCCTCCCAGAACGACCAGTCGCCGTCCATCATCGCGAGCTTCTCGGCGCGCGAGAGCTTTTCGAGGATTCCGTCGGCTTCGCGTTCCAGGGACGGGTCGTCGGCGAGCGAATCCCCGCGTGCGTGGGACGTATCGGTCACGGCGTTTCTCCTGCGAGGTCCGCGACGATCTCTCGCGTCGCGGCTTCCGCTTCGAGCATGCTCTCGAGCAGGCGCAGCTGCACGCGTGCGCGGTCGAGATTGTGGCCCGGGCGGTGGACGCGGAAGTAGCGATCCCCGTCGAGGTGGTCGGCGAGGAAACGAACCGCGTTCTCGAGCGCCATGCGCGGCCCGGCGTCGGCGAAGGCGCGGATCTCGTCCCCGGTGAACGAACCGCGCCCGCCTGCGACGAAGCCGCGGGCGAGCGGGCGGAAGAGCGCGAGGTCGAAGCCGACGCGCGCGAGGTCGGGCTCGTCCTCGGCCGCGGTCGACGCGCCGGTTCGCACGAGCTCACCGAAGTCGTAGACGGCGCTGCCGGCCATCACCGTGTCGAGATCGACGACGCACAGGGCCTCGTCGGTCGCGGCGTCGAAGAGCAGGTTGTTCAGCTTGCAGTCGTTGTGCACGACGCGGCGGGGGAGGCTGGCGGGGTCCGCGCGCGCGACGAGACGCTCGGCGTGACGCAGCGCGGTGTCGACCTCGGTGCGCGCTTTGGCGAGCCGTCCGCTCGCGTCGGCGACGACGGCGGCTTCGAAGGCTTCGAGGCGTCCCGCGAGGTCGTGGAATCCGGGGATCGTTTCGCGGAGTGCGTGCGGATCGAGCTCGGAGAGGTCGAAGAGGAACGCGCCGAAGGCGTGGGCGGCCGTCTCGGCGCGGGCGGGCGTGTCGATCGTCTCGTGCGCGCGCGAGCCTTCGATGAAAGGGAACGCGCGCCACCAGTCGCCCGCGGCGTCGCGGTGGAGCGAACGTCCCTCGCTGGTGGGGACCGCGACGAGGCGTCGGCGCTCGGGATCGACGCCGCGCGCGACGAGCGCATCCTCGACGCAGGCCGATACGCGATCGAGGTTCGCGACGAGCGATTCGGGATCGGGGAAGACGTGCGTGTTGATCCGCTGGAGGACGAAGCGGCGCGCACCGTCGTCGCCAGCACACTTCGCGACGAAGGTGTCGTGGATGTGCCCGCTGCCGAGCGGTGTGATCTCCGCGATGCGCGCACCCGGGACGAACGCGGCGAACGCCGCGCGGGTCACAGCGAGCGGGGCGTCGCTCACCGGAGCCGACGATGCGCGGTCACTCGCCCATGCCCATCTTGAAGAGCGGTACGAGGTTCGGGCCCTTGCGGATCGTGTGACCGCCGTCGACGGGCACGAGCTGGCCGGTGATCCAGCTCGCCTCGTCGGAGAGCAGGAACGCCACGGCGCGTCCGATGTCCGCCGGCTCGCCGATGCGCGAGATCGGCATCAGCGAGAGATACTCGTCGCGCGCGATCGGTACCTCCGATAGCGCCTGCGCCATCGGGGTCTTCACGACGCCGGGCAGCACCGAGTTCACGCGGATGTGGTACTCGCCGAGCTCGTCGGCAGCGCAGCGCGTGAGCATGTCGAGCCCGGCCTTCGAGACGCAGTAGGGGCTCATCCAGGGGTGGGTGAGCGCGCCG
>JAHEJV010000233.1 GCA_024638705.1 Deltaproteobacteria bacterium
ACCGCGAGCGCACCGTCAACGTCACCGCCGACGTCGACCGCAACACCACCACCCCCGAGAGGGTGCTCGCCGACATCCAGGCCGAGCTCGCCGAGCTGCTCGCCGCCCATCCCGGGACGAGCTTCCGCCTCGACGGCGAACAGCGCGAACACGGCAGCGCCATGGCCGGCCTCGCCCGCGGCGCCCTGTTCGCCCTCCTCCTGATCTACGCGCTGCTCGCGATCCCGCTCCAGTCCTACTCGCAGCCGCTCGTGATCATGGCGGTGATCCCCTTCGGCGCGGTCGGCGCGATCCTCGGCCACCTCGTGATGGGCTGGGATCTCGTGTTCTTCTCCGTGCTCGGGATCGTCGCGCTCTCGGGCGTGGTCGTGAACGCGAGCCTCGTGCTCGTGCACACGGTGAACCGTCGGCGCGCCGAGGGCATGCCCTATCTCGACGCGGTGTGCACCGCGGGCGTGCTGCGCTTCCGCCCGATCGTGCTCACCTCGCTCACCACCTTCATCGGCCTCGTGCCGCTGATGTTCGAAGCGGCGGTGCCGGCGCGACCGATGATTCCGATGGCGATCTCCCTGGGATACGGGGTCCTGCTCACTTCGGTCGTCACCCTGTTCCTCGTGCCCTGCGGCTACGTGATCCAGCACGACCTCCACGCGCTGTTCTCCCGCCGGCGCGCGCCGGGCGAAGCGGCGGACCGGGCGGCGGGCGCATCGGCGGACGATTGGGACGGGGCTCGGGCGGAAGCCTGAATCGCAACGGTGCGCCGTCCGCGCGCCGGGTAGAATGCGCGTCCAGCTCCCGCCACGACTGGGACGAAGGAGGCGCCACGATGCACGGCCTGCGCGACTTGCGAGTGATCGACCTGTCGACCGGAATCGCCGGTGCGTACGCGACGAAGCTCTTCGCCGACGCCGGCGCGGACGTGGTGAAGGTCGAACCGGCGGGCGGCGACCCGCTGCGTCACTTCACGCCCAGTGGAAAGGACCTCCAAGGGCGGGATGCGCCGCTCTTCCAGTTCCTCGCCGGCGGCAAGCGGTCGGTGGTGGGAAGGCCGGGCGACGCGCACGTCGATGCGCTGCTCGCCGACGCCCACCTCGTCGTCGAGAGCTTCGCGCACGACGATCTCGGCGCCGCCGCCTGCGCCGAACGCCACGGCGGACTCGTCGTGCTTTCGATCACGCCCTTCGGACACACCGGTCCCTACGCCGATCGCCCCGCCAACGAGTTCACCGTGCAAGCCGAGTCCGGCTCGCTCGCGACGCGTTGCCTCGCCTCCGATCCGCCGGTGATGGCCGGCGGACGCACCACCGAGTATGTGGGCGGCACCTTCGCCGCCGTCGCCGCGCTCGCTGCGGTGAAGCGCGCGCAGGCGACCGGCGTCGGCGAGCACGTCGACTTCTCGCTGCTCGAAGTGATGAACATCGCGGGCACGATGTACACCGACCTCCTCTACAGCATGCTCGGCCGACCCGCCGTCGAGGGCACCCCCGCGCGCACCTGCGAGATCCCGTCGATCGAGCCGACCGCGGACGGCTGGGTCGGCTTCAACACCAACTCGCGACAGCAGTACACCGACTTCCTGCTCCTGATCGAGCGCCCGGACCTGCTCGCCGACGAAGAGCTCGCGCTGATGCACGGCCGCTGGGCGCGGATGGACGAGTGGAACGAGATCGTCCGCAGCTGGACGACGAAGCACACGACGGCCGAGATCGTCGAGCGCGCAGCACAGCTGCGGATCCCCGTCGCGCCGGTGCATGACGGCGCCACGGTGAAGGAGCACGAGCACTTCCGCGCGCGCGGCGTCTTCGTCGAGAACCCGGCAGGCGGGTTCCTGCAGCCGCGCCGCCCGTGGCGGATCGACGACACGGATCCGCCGCCGCCGGGCATGCCGCCGAAGGCCGGCGAGCACGACGGCGCGATCGAAGCGCCCGCTTCCCCGCGTCGGCCGGGACGCCTCGCGCAACGCGGCGACGCGCTTCCCCTCGCGGGCGTCCGCGTGCTCGACGCCACCGCGTGGTGGGCCGGACCGTCCGCGACCTGGATGCTCGCGACGCTCGGCGCCGACGTCATCCACCTCGAAGCCACGAACCGTCCCGACGGCATGCGCATGATCGGCGGCGCCCTGATGGCCGGCCGCGACGATTGGTGGGAGTACAGTCACATCTTCCTGTCGGCGAACACGAACAAGCGCGGGCTGACTTTGAACCTCGCCGAACCGCGTGGCCTCGCGCTGACGAAGCGCCTGATCGCCGAGTGCGACGTGTTCGTCGAGAACTTCTCGCCGCGCGTCGTCGAGGGCTTCGGGCTCGACTGGGAGTCGGTGCACGCGCTCGCGCCGCGCACGATCCAGGTGCGCATGCCCGCCTTCGGCCTCTCGGGCCCGTGGCGCGACCACGTGGGCTTCGCGCAGACGATGGAGCAGATGACCGGCCTCGCGTGGCTCACCGGCCACGAGCACGATCAGCCGCGCATCCAGCGCGGCCCGTGCGATCCGCTCGCGGGCACGCACGCTGCCTTCGCCACCCTCGTCGCGCTCGCCGAACGCGAGCGCACCGGCACCGGGCACCTGCTCGAATGCACGATGGTCGAGGGCGCGCTCAACGCGGCGGCCGAGCAGATCGTCGAGCACGGCGCGCACGGCGTGGTGTTGCAGCGCGAGGGCAATCGCGCGCCGCACGCCGCACCGCAGAACGTCTACGCGTGTGCCGGCCCGGAGGCCTGGCTCGCGCTGTCGGTGGAGTCGGACGCGCAGTGGGAAGCGCTGGTCGACGCCCTCGGCCGACCCGAGTGGGCCACCGCGCCCGATCTCGCCCACCACGCCGGGCGTCGCGCGCATTGCGAACGCCTCGACGAGGCGCTCGCGAAATGGGCGGCGGATCGCGATCTCGACGACGCCGTCGCCACGCTCGTGGCGGCTGGCGTGCCGGCCGCTCCCGCCCGCGATCCGCGCCACATGGCCGGCCATCCCCAGCTCGGCGCGCGCGCCTTCTTCGAGACGCTCGAACACCCGGTCGTGGGCCGACACCCGGTCTGCGCGCCGCCCTTCCGCTTCGCGAGCGTCGAGCGCTGGCTGCGCACGCCCGCGCCCACCCTCGGCCAGCACAGCCGCGAGATCCTCGGCGGGATCCTGAAGGTCGGCGGCCCCGAGCTCGACGAGCTCGAGGCCGCGGGAGTGATCGGCGAGCGACCGAAGGGGCTCTGACGGGCTCGACGACTCGCGAGCGCGAGCCCCGGAGCGCCGCAGAGGCCGCCCTCTGACGTCGCTCGGCTACGCCTCGCTGCGCGCCGGCTTCGCCGGCTTACTGGGCGTAGGCGATGTTCGCATAGCGCACCATCGCGGCCGTGAACCGCTCGATGCGACCGACGAACTGGGCGTGCTGCCGGAGCAGCGCATCGAGGTCGAAGTTCTGCGCGTCGCCCGCGTTCAGGATCGCGAAATGCTTGCGCATCTCGTCCCAGTCCTTGCGCAGGTTCTCGAGCAGCCCCTCGGCGAAGGCGCCGGCCTGGCCGCGCTCCTGCGAGAGCGCCGCCTCGAAGAACGGGCTCTCGTTGACGGCCTTGCGACCGCGCTCGTAGCCTTCGATCGCCTCCTGGAGCGCCTTCTTGTGCTCGGCGACGTCGATGCCGGCCACGATGTAGACGGCTTCCTTCGTCGCCACTTCGGAGAGCATCGCCGAGTAGCCCGAGATCGAAGCGGTCACGCACAGCACCGGGCTCGCGCCCGACTTGCGGCATTCCGCGTCGTACTCGTCCATCAGCGCTTCACTCGCCTTCACCACGTCCAACGCCAGGTTGTCGAAGTAGCGGATCACGAGCGGATCCTTCATCGAGCCTTCCTGGTTCGCGAACTGCCGCGTGGTGCGCAGGTAGTCGTAGGGGTTCGCGACGGCGATCGAGCGCAGCGGGCCCCACGCCTCGTCGACGGAGTTGAGCTTCTCGCGCAATGCGGGCGTCCACGGCGCCGGAACCGCATAACCCGGGCTGCCGAGCTCGAGCGTCTCGATCACCCGGTCGATGCGCGACGCGGTCTCGACGAGGTCGGACTTGCGCACGTTTCCGAGGTGGAGCTGATAGAGAAGGTTCTGTTTGGCGAGCCGCTGCGCGAGGTGACGCAGGCGACCGGCTTCGATCTGGGCGACCGAGATCTCGTATCCGATCACTTCCGTGCCGAACGAGGCGGCGGGGGCGATCGGAAGGGCCAGGCCGATGGCAAAGAGACCAAGTGCCAGAGAGCGGAGTCCGCGGACGAACATGACGTCCCTCCTGTCCACCGTTTGCACGGTGTTCACGGCCGGGTCCACAATGGGGCGCGCGGATCCGTCCGTGGTTCGAAACCCCCATGCCGCGCGGGGCGGAAATCGTCACGCGGGACGCAGGGGCTTGCCGACCATCATCCTCGGTCCGGGCGATCCAGTCAATGGCGGGAGGCCGCAACGCTCACCGAACCCGTTGATCTCCAACGGCTTTGGTCCTCGCGCCGGTCGTCACCACGCGGTGTCGGGCGGGCTCTGGCGCGCGCAGGCGTGCGAGACAACGCGGCGGATCGCACCGGGATTCAGCTCAGGCTTCGATCGCGTCGACCAGGCCCCATGCGAGCGCCGTCTCGACGTCCACTTCGACTCCCGATAGGCCGAGCCACGCGGTCTTCTGACGCCCGATGCGCAGCGGCAGGCTCACCGTTCCACCGGCACCGGGCACCAGACCCATCGCCAGCTCCGGGAGACGGATCATCGTGTCGGGCCGCGCCACGACGCGCGGGGCGAAGGCCGGCAGCTCGATGCCCGCCCCCACACACGCGCCGTGGATCACGCACTCGAAGCGCGCGCCGAGATCGTGGATCCAGCGCGCGGGATGTCGCGTCGAGCGGATCGCGTGCGCGGTCGCCGGGTCGGGCAGCGTGCCGAACTCGTCGAGATCGCCGCCGCTGCAGAACGCCGCGCCCTCGCCACACAGCCGCACCCGCTCGATGCTCGCGTCGATCACGGCGACGGAGAGCGCCTCGCACAACGCGTCGCGCATCTCGGCCGAGAACGCGTTGCGCTTCTCCGAGCGGTTCAACCACAGCTCGAGGGCGTCGCCGGTGCGCTCGACGCGAACGGCCGGCCCTTCGGGCTCCGGTCGCGACTTCGGCGCGCCTCGCCCCGACAACCACGCCGCGAACTCCGGGCCCGCCTGGAGCGTCGCGTACACGAGCGACTCGGCGACGAGGCCCTGGTGCACCGAGCGACCGGCCGAGAGCCGCAGCAACTGAGCGAACGCCTGGGACGCGAGAGGACGGGCGTAGGCGGTGTCGGCCACGCGTTCGAGATCCTTGCGGTGCGCGACGACCGTGTCGAACTCGGCGACCAGCGCCTCGGCAGCGGGCTCCAGCAGGCCTTCGGCCAGGGCGATCGTCGGGCACGGCAACTCGGCGAGCGCCTCGCGGGCGACGGCCAGCGCGAGCTCGTCGGGCCAGTCGGTGTCCGCGCCGAGATCGACGGCGAAGAGCGGTTCGCCGGTCAGCGGCGAATGTGCCTCGAAGACGTCCGGCGATTGCAGACGCTCGATCGCATCGCGCAGGCTGGCGAGCGGCGTGGCGGGTCGATCGTTCGCGACCGGGCCCGCCGGAGGCGCCACGCTAGTTCGCCACCTCGGCGAGGTCGGCGCGCACGACACGACGCAGGAGCTTCCCGGTCTCGTTGTAGGGCAGCTCGTCGCGGAAGACGATGTGCTGCGGCGCCCGCGACGAGCGCAGACGCTCCTTCACGTAGTCGCGCAGGGCGTCCGGGGCGACGCTCTTTCCGTCCTTCAGGACGATCGCCGCGGCGACCGCCTCGCCCCATTGCTCGTCCGGCACGCCGACGACGGCGCAGTCGGCGACGGCGTCGTGCTCGATCAGCACGTCTTCGATCTCGCCGGGCGACATGTTCTCACCCCCGCGCACGATGATGTCGTCGACGCGTCCTTCGAGGAAGAGATAGCCATCGGCGTCGAGCCAGCCGCCGTCGCGCGTGGGGAAGAATCCGTCGCTGCCCACCTGGGTGCCCTTGCCGAGGTACTCCCCCGAAACCTGTTCGCCGCGCACGTGGATCTCGCCGCGCACGCCGGGCGCGACGGCCTTGCCGTCCTCGTCGCGGATCTCGATCTCCACCGTCGGCAGCGCACACCCGACCGAGGACAGGCGCCGGCGCACGTCCGGGTCGTCGCTGTTCGCGGCGACGCGGTGATCGTCGGGGCCGAGCACGGTGAGCGTCGAGCTCGTCTCGGTGAGCCCGTAGGCGTTGGTGAAGTCGGTCGTGTCCGGGAAGAGCTTCATCGCCCGCTCGATCACCGGCTGCGGCATCTTGCCGCCACCGTAGGAGAGCGCGCGCAGCGACGGCAGCTCGACCCCGCCGCGCGCCTCGATCGCGTCGACGATACGCGTCAGCATCGTCGGCACGACGAAGGCGTTCGTCACGCGCTCCTTCGCGACGAGATCGATCCAGGCGTCGGCGTCGAAGTTCGGCAGCTGGACGATGCGTCGCCCGGAGTAGACCGAGCTCGCGATCGCCGCCATGCCGGCGATGTGATAGGGCGGCACGCACACGAGCCCCGCCGCGTCCTCGTCGGCGCTGCCGTACTCCACCGAGCCGAGGATGTACGACACCAGATGCTTGTGGCGCAGCACGGCGGCCTTGGGCGGGCCCGTGGTGCCGCTGGTGAAGAGCAGGATCGCGATCTCCTCGGGATCCATGTTCCATTCGGCTTCGAGCTTCGCGCCGGCGCGGGCGCGCGCGAGATAGCTGGCGCATTCGTGGGCGAGCACCCCTTCGCGCCCGCCGAGCGACGCAGCACGCGGAGCGTCGGTGACGAGGTGACACGGCGTCGTCTGCTCGATCAGGCGATCGAGCTCATCGCCGGTGAGGCGGTAGTTGAGCGGGACGAAAGGGACGCCGGCCCACGCCGCCGCGAAGAGCCCGACGGGCAGCGCCGGGTTCGAGGTATCGAGCAGCGCAGCGCGCTCGACGCCCGCCGCGCGGATCTCGGCCGCGGCCGCGCCGGCCGCCGAGAAGAGCTCGGCGTAGGTGAGATGCTCGTCACCGCAGGTGACCGCGACGCGGTCGGGGAACCCCGACGCCGCCATCTCGAGCAGCATCATCAGGTTCACGGCACCCGCCTAATCCGATGCGGGAAGCGGCTTCGCTTCCTTGAGGACGAGCGGGTCGTCTCCGAGCGCGAGCGTCCCCTCGCCCGGCTTCGTGCACAGCAGCTCGATCGTGCCGCCCGCGTCGACATAGCGCTTGCCGATCTGGCTGCCGGCCTTCAGCGCGGGGTCGATCGTCGCACCGGACCCCTCGGCGCCGATGTCGATCATCGGGGCGCCACCGCAGCGCACGTCGACGTCGCCGCCCGGCGACTGGATCACCATCAGTTCCGTCGCGCACACCGCGCTCTTGATGCGCGTGCCGGCCTT
>JAHEJV010000022.1 GCA_024638705.1 Deltaproteobacteria bacterium
ACCCGGCGACGGCCCTCCGCTCCAGCGACCCGGCCCCCCGGATCCGATCCTGGCGATGCGGACTCGTGCTCGTCCCGGCGGGACGGCGCGGTCCGGATCGCGCGAATCACGACACCCCGGCGCATTGCGCCGGTGGAGAGGGAACATGCGAATCCGAAACATCCTCCTGGCAACCTGGCTCGCCGCGACGTGCGCGACGGTCTCCCAGGCCCAGACCGACCCGCTGTGGTCGCGCCCGATCGGCGGCGCGACCGCACAGCTCCTCGACCTCTCGGTCGACGCGATCGCCGCCGTCGGCGCCTCGACGGCGCGCGACGACACCCTGGAAGTGCTCCAGGGCGGCAACCACGATCCCCGCCAGCGGGGCTTCACCCTCCAGCAGATCGAGCTCTCGATGCTCGGTGCGGTGGATCCCTACGTGAACGCCGAGTTCCACCTGATCTACTTCATCGACCAGGAGGGCGAGTCGCGCTTCGAGGTGGAGGAGGCGTTCCTCCAGACGACCAGCCTGCCCTTCGGCCTGGAGGAGTACGGACTCCAGCTCGAGGCGGGCACGTTCTTCACCGAGTTCGGCCGCACGAATCCGCGCCACGCCCACTTCTGGGACTGGCAGGACCAGCCCTTCGTACTCTCACGCTTCTTCGGCGAGGACGGCCTGCGCGGCCCGGGCGCGCGGCTCGGCTGGCTGCTCCCGCTGCCCTGGTTCTCCGAGGTGCACGTCGGCGTCCAGAATGCGATCGGTGAGACGCAGGTGAGCTTCCTCGCCAACGACGAGGTGTTCGAGGAGCGCCCGATCGGCGGGCGTCCGTTCGCGGACCGACGCGTGCGCAACGTCGGCGACTTCACCTACCTCGCGCGCTGGGCCAACGGCGTCGACCTCGGCGACACGGTCACCGCCCAGCTCGGCGGCTCCGCACTCTTCGGTCCCAACGGGACCGGCAGCGACGGCGACACGCGGATCCTCGGCGTCGACGCGTTCGTCAAGTGGGTGCCGCTCGACGCCCGCCGCGGCTGGCCCTTCGTGAAGCTCGAGGGCGAGGCGCTGCACCGCCGCTACCACGCGGACGACTTCTTGGGTTGCTTCGAGGAGGCCGAAGGCTGCACGGAGGTGTTCGTCGCCGACCAGACCCTGCGCGACTGGGGGTTCTACGCCCAGATCCTCTACGGGTTCGTCTACCGCTGGTCGGCGGGCATCCGCTACGAGCACGGCACCGGGTCGGGCTCGAACGTCGCCTTCGACGAGGACGCCGACGCGGTGGTGCGCGTCTCGCGCAGCCTCGATCCGTTCCGATCGCCGCGGCACCGGATCTCGCCGCTCGTCGTCTTCCAGCCCTCGGAGTACGCGCGTCTGCGGCTCCAGTACAACTACGACCACCTCACCTTCTCGCGCGACCACGACCAGCACTCGGTGTGGTTCGGCGTCGAGTTCCTGATCGGCTCCCACCCGGCGCACGCACTGTGAGGAGAAGGAACATGCGAAATTTCTGGAATCGATTCTCGAATGGTCTCGCGGTCGCGCTGCTCGTCGCGATCGCCTCTCTCGCGAACGCGGAACCGTTGCAGGTGATCGCAACCACACCCGACCTCGCCGACCTCGCGCGCAGCATCGGCGGCGACGCCGTCGACGTGAAGGCGCTCGGGAAGGGTCCGCAGGACATGCACTTCGTGGAGCCGCGCCCGAGCTTCATCCGCGCACTGCACCGCGCCGACGCGCTGGTGGTGAACGGAATGGAGCTCGAGATCGGCTGGCTGCCGCCGCTGCTGCGCAGCGCGCGCAACCCCGACGTCGTGCGCGGCGGTTCTGGCCACATCGACGCCTCGGGGGCGATCGAACCGCTCGAAGTGCCGACCGGCGCGATCGACCGCGCGATGGGCGACGTGCACCCCTTCGGCAATCCGCACTACCTGACCGATCCGCTCAACGGGCTCGCCGTCGCCGGTCTGCTCCGCGATCGCTTCTCCGCCCTGGCCCCGGCCTCGACGGCGACCTTCCAGGCGGGGTACGACGCCTTTGCCGCACGGCTGGCGGAGGCGCTCTTCGGCGCGAAGCTCGCCCGCGAGGCAGGCGCCGACGTCCTCGCCGTGCGCCTGCGCGCGGGCGAGCTCGCCAGTGCGCCCGACGTCGGCGGGTGGCTCGGTCGAGCGCACGACGCGAAGCTGGGTCGCGCCGTGCAGGACCATCGCTACTGGACCTACTTCGCCGCCCGCTTCGGGATCGAGGTCATAGAAACCCTCGAGCCCCGGCCGGGCATCGCTCCCACGACGGCGCACCTCCAGCAGGTGATCGAGCGGATCCGCGCCGAGGAGATCCCCGTGCTCCTGACGACGCCGTACTTCGATCCGCGCCACGCACGGTTCGTCTCCGGCAAGACAGGAGCGCGGATCGCGCCGCTGGCGCACCAGGTCGGCGCGATGGCCGCGGCATCCGACTACGTCGCGATGATCGATCACAACGTGCGCACCGCGTTCGGCGATGACTGACCCCCGCCCGGTCATCTCGGCGCGCGGCGTCCGCCTCGGGTATCGCGACGCGACGGTGCTGCGCGACGTCGACTGGTGCGTGCGCGCCGGCGAGTGGTGGTTCCTGCTCGGACCCAACGGTTGCGGCAAGACGACCCTGGTGCGTGCTGTCCTCGGGCTGCTCGCACCCCTCGCCGGGACGCTCGAGCGCGATCCGGTGTTGGCGTCCTTCGAGAACACGGGGGTCGTTCCCCAACGCAGTCACATCAACCCGACGCTGCCCACGACGGTTCGCGAATTCGTTTCTTTGGGCGCCGTCGGCATCGGCCGGAATGCGCGCGATCCGAATGCCCTCGAATGGGCGCTCGATCGCGTCGGGCTGGCGGGCCTCGTCGATCGCGACCTGCGCACCCTCTCCGGTGGCCAGCGCCAGCGCGCCCTCGTGGCGCGCGCGCTGGTGCGACGGCCGAAGCTCCTCGTCCTCGACGAGCCCACGGAAGGCGTCGACGTCGGTTCGGAGGAGGTGTTCCTCGAGACCCTCGCCGATCTGCGACGCGACGAAGGCCTCACGCTGCTGTTCGTCACCCACAAGCTCGGGACCGCGGCTCGTCACGCCACCCATGTCGCGCTCTTCCAGGACGGCCGTGTCCGCACGGGCGTGAGGGAGGCCGTCCTCGATCCCGACGCGCTGGAGGACGCCTTCGGCGTGCCGCCGGATCGCCTCTCCGAGCTACGCCTGTGATCGAAGCCTTCCTCGACTCGTGGCCGCTCTTCCAGACGAGCTACCTCGCCGGCTGGACGATCGCCTTCGCGCTCGCGCTCGTCGGCGTGTGGGTCGTCGCGCGCGACCAGATCTTCCTCGGCGTCGCCGTCGCGCAGGCTTCGACGCTGGGCGTCGCCAGCGCGCTCTGGATCGGCGGACTCGGTGTCGGAGCCGGCGGAATGGCGATCGGAGAGGACGGGATCGCCGCGGCGCTCGCGGTCACGGCGTCGATCGTCACCGCGCTCGCCACGGTGCTGCGACGCGACGGCGGCTCCGAGAGCGCCGAAGCGCTGACCGGCTGGGTCTTCCTCGTATCGGCCAGCGTGCCGACGCTCCTGCTGGCGCACGATCCTCACGGCCTGGAGGAAGTGCACCAGCTCCTCTTCTCCACACTGCTCGGCGCGACGAACGCCGATCTCGTCGCGATCGTCGCGCTGGCCGTCGCCATGCTCGCGCTCGCCTTGCGCCACCACGAAGCGCTGCGCCTGCTCGCGATCGACCCCGAACACGCCGACGCGGTCGGGCTGCGTCGCCGCGCCTGGCACGCCGCCCTGGCCGTCGCCCTCGGGCTCGCCGTCGGCATCTCGATCCGCGTCTCGGGCACGCTCTACACGTTCGGGTGTCTCGTGCTTCCCGCGCTGGTCGCCAAGCACATCGTGCGCGACGTGCGGACCCTGATGATCGTGGCACCGATCGTCGCGGTGTTCGCGGCCGTCGTCGGCTTCGTGCTCGCCAACCACTTCGACACCCCGCCCGCGCACGCGACGGTGGCGCTCCTCTGCCTCGGGCTGGCGCTCGCGTGGTGCATCCCGCACCGGGGGCGAACGGACGCCTCGTTCAGCCCCGGCTCACCCGCGCCTTGACGCGAGCGTGCAGCTCCTGGTGCACGTCGCGAGCGAGGTGCGCTCCCGTCACGAACAGGAGAAAGAGCATCACGCGCGAGAGCGCTTCCGAGAGCAGCTGATTCGGGTCGCGACGGTCGTCCGCCGACCGACCATCGACGCGCGGCAGGACGTCCTCGGGCGCGAGCGCGCCGTCGGCGCCGAAGTGGAGCCCGCCGAAGACTTCGTGATCGGGGTCGTCGTCGAACACCGACTCCGCGGCCGCGCGGAGCGGCGCCCCGGCGCCCGCATCGTCGGCGGTCGCGAAGATGTCGCGGAAGGCGTCGTTGAAAGCGGCGAGCACGCGCGCGGGCTCGGCCGCGCCCCCGGAGCGCAGCAGCGACAACTCGTCGAGGCGTCGCACCCCCTCCATCAACAACCCCTCCGCCGAGAGTCCCGGCACGGTGAGGGTCTGGTCGAAGGGCTCGGCGGTGAGCACGAAACCGGCCCGGGTCTCGAGCAGGATCGCCTGGAAGATCGTGATCACGTGCTCCTGCACCGCCTTCCACAGGTCGCGCTCGGTGATCAGACCGCGCTCGACGGCGAGCCGACCGGCGCGGCGCGGGTCGCTCGCCTCGCGCGACAGCGCGTCGAGGTCTCCGCGCTTCAAGAGGCCCATGCGCACGGCGATCTCTCCGAGGCGCTCGCTGACACGCTCCGACGACGCGCCGCAGACCTCCCCTGCGCCGAACACGACCGTGCGCGTCGCGGTGCGGCCATGGACGCGGAGCACGCCGCTCACGCGGCCATGGGTGATCAGGCTGACGATCTCGGGGAAGGCGATCCGCGACAGATCGCCGACGAGGATCACGGCGTGGTCCTGGGGCAGGTAGCGTGCCTCGTCGACCCCGAGCATCAGCATCTCGGGGGCGTTCAGCAGCGTGTAGGAACGGCCGCGATGCGCGACGTCGACGTGGCCGTCGAGCTGCACGCTTCCGTCCCCCGCGATCCGGATCTTCGCATCCAACTGCCGCGCTTCCCCCGTCCGACCTTTCGGCCCTTCCCGAACAGGCCTTGAGGAAGCGGCCGATCGTCCGCTCTACTCGGACGCCTCCGCTTCGATCGGAAGTGCGTAGGCGACGACGCTGTCGCCGAGCGTCGTGCCGACGGTGCCGTGCCCGCCCGCCGCGATCACCACGAACTGGCGTCCCCCCGGCCGTCGATAGGTGAGCGGCGTCGCCTGACCTCCCGCCGGCAGGCGCGCCGACCAGAGCTCTTCGCCCGTCTCGACGTCGTAGGCGTGAAGCGCGTCGTCCATCGAGGCGCCGATGAAGACGAGTCCGCTCGCGGTCACGATCGGACCTCCCATGCTCGGCAGTCCCCAGTCGACCCAGAACGGAAACGGCGCGATGTCGCGCGTGCTGCCGAAGGGGACTTCCCAGCGTTTCTCCCCCGTCGCGAGGTCGACGGCGGTGAGCGTGCCCCAGGGCGGCGCGGTGCACGGAACGCCGAGCGGCGAGAGCAGCGTGCTCTGGAACTGGGCGAAGGGCGTCCCGATCTGGGGAAAGATCACGTCGTAGGGCCGACGCACCGGAATCGCCACCTCCTCGCCGCGCGGCACGACGCGCTGCACGGTCGGCATCCGGTTCAGGTTCATGACGAGCAGCCCGCGCTCGCGATCGACGGCGAGGCCGCCCCAGTTCGAGCCGCCGGCGACGCCCGGATACTGCAGCGTCCCCTCGAGGCTCGGCGGCGTGAAGATCGGGCCGGTGCGCAGCGCTTCGAGCTTCTCGCGGCAGGCGTTGCGCTCCCATGGCACGAGGCCCCAGGCATCGTCGGGGCCGAGCGCTTCGGGCAGGAGCGGTGGCGGGTGCGTCGGGAAGGGCTGCGTCGGCGCGCTCGTCTCGCCGGGCACGTCCGACGCGGGCACCGGCCGCTCCCGGACGGGATGCACCGGCTCACCGGTGTCGCGATCGAGCAGGAAGACGTGCGCCATCTTCGTCGTCTGCGCGACCGCCGGGACGCGGCGTCCGTCCGGACCGGTGACGTCGAGCAGTGTCGGTTGCGACGCGACGTCGTAGTCCCAGAGATCGTGGCGCACGGTCTGGAAGTGCCAGACGCCCTCCCCCGTGCTGCCGCGCAGCGCCACCACCGAGCTGCCGTAGTAGTCGATGCCGTCGCGCAGACCGCCGTAGAAATCCGGGCTCGGGTTTCCCATCGGAACGAAGAGCAGGTCGCGAGAGGGGTCCGCCGAGAGGATCGACCACGCGTTGGGCGTACCCGGGTAGTAGCGCGGCGAACCGTCGGGCGCGTCGGGAGACCGCGGGGTGCCCGGTGGCACCGGATCGAAGGCCCAGCGCAGCGCGCCCGTGCGGACGTCGAAGCCGCGCACGACGCCGCTCGGGGCGTCGACGCGGCGTCCGTCCCCGACCAGCGCGCCGACCGCCACGACGTCGCCGATCACCGTGGGCGGCGACGTCACGCCGTACTCGTCCGTGCGGAAGCCCGACACGCCGACGGAGAGATCCACCTCGCCGCCGCGTCCGAAGCCGGTGCATCGCTCGCCGCTCCGCGCGTCGTAGGCCAGCAGCCGCGCATCCATCGTCGCGGTGAAGATGCGCTCGGCGCAGGCGCCATCGGCGGCGACGCGCGCGTGAGCCACGCCGCGACACGTCCGCGTCCACGACCCGGTGTCGGCGACCTCCGGGTCGGCCACCCAGCGCAGCGCACCGGTCTCCGCGTCGAGCGCGAACACGCGGTTCATCGGCGAACAGAGGTAGAGCGCGCCGTCGATCGCGATCGGAGTCGCCTGGAACGAGGTCTTGCCGCTCCCCTCGGCGTCTCCCTTCGCGACGTCGCCGGTGTGGAACTCCCAGACGCGCTCGAGGTGCACGACGTTCTCCGGTGTCACCTGACGCAGCGGCGAGAAACGCGACCCGCCGGCGTCCGCTCCGTAGTGGGTCCAGTCCGACGTCGGTCCGCCCGGCAGGACGACGAGTGGTCCGGGCGCATCACACGCGAGCAGCGGGAGCGCGGCGATCGCCGCGAGTCGGCGGAGCAAGGCTCAGCGCGGCGCGACGTCGCGCTGAGCGACTTCTTCGGACACGCTCCCGCGCGGGTCGAGGCGCAGGACGCGCGGCATGCCCCCTTCGATCTGCCACGCGGGCTGGTTCGAGTTCGAGGTCCACACGCGTCCCTCGGCGTCGAAATCGATCTCCCGCGTGTAGGTCACCCGGGTCGGGAGGGGGTAGACGGTGAAGGCCTCGCCCTCGCTCTCCGCTTCCGGCCGGAAGCGGATCAGCGTGTCGCTGTTGGTGCCACAGATCCAGACGTCGCCGGTCGGCCGATGCACGTTCAACGCGTACGGGGTCTCGCTGCCGAGCGGCTCGATCGGGATGACATACTCCTCGAACTCGCCGGTCTTCGGATCGAAGCTCGCGACGACGCCCGAGGAGAAGCCGGGGATCCAGAGGCGTCCCTTCGCGTCGAAGCGCATCCGCCGCGGCGCGGTGAACGGCGTGTCGACCATCGTGATCTCGAAGGAGTCCGGGTCGACCCGACCGATGCGGTGATCGTTGAGCTGGCTGAACCACACCGAGCCGTCCGGAGCGACGTCGACGCCGTAGGGGATCGGGGCGTTGAAGCCGTCGCCCTCGGCGGCTGCTCCGCGCACGTCGACATAGCGCCCGAGCCAGATGCCGAAGGGCATGAGCCGCATCGCGATCGCCTGGCCGAGGGTGCGGGCGGGCAGACGCAGCGTCCGTCCTTCCTGCGTCTTCGGATCCCACATGCCGAGATGGTTCGAGCCGGAGATCGTGTACCAGATGCGTCCGCGCGAATCGAAACGCAACGTGTGCGGGTAGTAGCCTTCGATCTCGACGATCTCGAAGGTCTCGGTTGCTGGGACGAAGCGCGCGAGCTGGTTGCCGAGCGCCAGGGTGATCCACACCGAGCCATCGGGCGCGACCTGGAGCGAGTGCGGGCCGACGTGCGAGTTCGCGTTCGGCACGTCCGGTCCGCCGGTGCTGGCGAAGCGGCCACCGGGCGGAAGGTCGCCGCGCGGGATCGTCCACGACTGGCGAGCGCCGTCGGCGGGATCGAGGCGATAGAGCTGATCCTGCGCCATGTCGACGGAGTAGATCTGGCCGCTCGGATGCACCGCCATGTCGTGCTGCATCGAGGCGCGACCTCCCAGGTCCCACTCTTCGATGATGGCGGTGCGCACCTCGGCCGGAGGCGCCGGCGCGAAATCGGGCGAATCCATGTCGCTCGTGAGCGCCGCGACCGCCGTCTCGGGCGCGTAGGCCTCGTTGAACAGGTCCGGTAGCTCGTGGCGCAGGTCTTCCGAGAGGATCCCGCCCATGCGACCCATCAGGTGCAGCACCTTCTGCCACTCCTCCTCGTCGCGCAGACGCCGCGTGGCCCAGTTGCCCTGCTGATGGCAGAAGGTGCACTGGCGGACGAGCTCTTCGCGCTTCTCGTCGTCCTCGACGCGCTGGAGCACGAGGTCGTACCAGCGGTTCGCCGGCAACTGCGCCGCGACCTTCGCCGGGTCGGTCTCGCGCTCGAGCTCGAGGCGCAGCCACTGGCCGTCCTGGAGCGCGACGTCTTCGCGACGCAGGTCGCGCCAGCCGATGCGCCGCGCGAGGATCGTGGCCGGCCCGGGCGTCGTGAGCGGCGGGGTGTCGAAGCGTCCACGCGCGTCGCTGAACACGGTGACGCGATGGGCGGGCTCGCCGCGCTGGAACGTGACCCGCGCCCCCACGATCGGCGTGCCGTCCTTCGCCAGCACGGCGCCGCGGAGTCGCTCACCAGACGCGTGTGCGGCCCCGGGTGGGTGCGCGACGGATAGAATGACCGCCGCGAACGCCGCAACCATCACGACGACGGTCAGGTGGGAGATCCTCTCGAACATGCGCGCCTCCGGAACGACTCGATTCGGCGATGCTATCGCCACCCTCCGGCACCTGCCGCCGCGGGCGCTGCTCGCGATGGGGATCGGCCTGGCTTGCGCGGGCCCGCCGAGCGACCCGAACGCGCCGATCCCACCGGCCGAACCGCTCGAGCCCGGCGCCCTGCGCGTGCGCCTCGTCTTCGGCCCCGACGTCGACCTCGATCTCTATGTCACGGGACCGAGTCTGGAGACGGTCTACTTCGCCAACGATGTCGCGCGCGATGGTGGATTCCTCGAAGCCGACCGCCGCTGCGACGACCCGGCGCCACGGGTCGAGACCGTCGTCTTTCCCGGCGCCGCGGCCGGCGATTATCGCGTGGGAGTCGATTTCATGGTGCGCTGCGACCGTTCGACCGACGAGGCGCCGTACCGGATCGTCATCGAGACCCCCGACGGCGCCTCCCGTCTGCACCGGGGCACCGCACGCTTCGGACTCTTCGATTCCCGGGTGCTCGAGCGCCGCGTCCTCCCTGCCGCGGCCGACCGCTGACCCGCGTCAAGCCGATTCCACGAAACGCCGATGAGCCAGTCGTGGACGCGGGCCCCGCCTCGGGGACGCGGCGAGGTCCCTGTGAACCGCTCGAACGACGACCCGCGGAACGATGGAGAGGGCGTTCGCGTCCTCTTCGTCGGCCCGTGCGCCGAAGAAGCCGATCGCGTGCGCGAGCTGCTCGAGGCGTCGCGCACGATGGCCTTCTTCGTGACCCACGCCGAGCACCTGTCCGAAGGACTCGCCCGCGAACCCGAGAGCGACGTCCTGATGCTCCGCGTGGAGGACGCGGACGCCCCGCGCCTGGCAGCGCTCACCCAGGCGCGTCTCACCGCACCGCTCCTCCCGATCGTGGTCTTCTCCGATCTCGACGACGAGACGACCGCGCTCCGCTCCCTCCAGAGCGGCGCGCGCGGCTTCGTCCTGGCCAGCGAGCTCACGACCCGCAATCTCGTCACGACGCTCGGCGCCGCGCTCGAGAGCCACCGGATGATCCTGCAGCTGAACTCGGCGCGGGAGAAGGCGCGTCACCTCGCCACCCACGACCAGCTCACCGGGCTCGCGAACCGCGCCCTCTTCCACGATCGCCTCAGCCAGACGCTCGCGTCGGCCACCCGTTCGCGGCAACGCCTCGCGGTGCTCTTCGTCGACCTCGACGGCTTCAAGACGATCAACGACACGCTCGGTCACGCGGTCGGCGACGGACTCCTCCGCTCGATCTCGCGACGCATCTCGGCGTGCCTGCGCGAGACGGACACCGCCGCGCGGCTCGGCGGCGACGAGTTCGGCATCCTGCTCACCGATCTCACGAACGAGTTGGACGCTGCGACCGTCGCGCGCAAACTCCTCGCCGAGCTCGCCGAGCCGATCCACTTCCGCAGCCAGTTCACCGCGATCCGCTGCAGCATCGGCATTGCCACCTTCCCGCGCGACACCCAGAGCGCCGACGAGCTGCTCAAGAAGGCCGACACGGCGATGTATCACGCGAAAGAAGGCGGCGGCTCGCGCTTCGAGTTCTACACCGAGGACATGAACGCGGCGCTACAGCGCCGGCTCGCCCTCGAAGAGCGGCTGCGCACGGCGCTCGACGACCGCGACTTCGTGATCCACTACCAGCCCCAGTTCGACCTCACCCGGGGCCGCATCATCGGCGCCGAGGCACTCCTGCGCTGGCAGCACCCCGAGCTCGGCCTGGTGTCGCCGGCGCACTTCCTCCCGATCGCCGAGGAGTCGGGGTTGATCGTCGAGATCGGCGACTGGATCCTGCGCACCGCGTGCGAGCAGAACGCGGCCTGGAACCGCGAGGGATTCCGGGCGCTGCGGATCTCGGTCAACGTGTCCTCCCAGCAGTTCCTCGAGCCGGATTTCGCCGACATCGTCCGCCGCGCTCTCGACCAGAGCGGACTCCCGCCCGTCTCCCTCGAGCTCGAGATCACCGAGAGCAGCCTGTTGCGCGACGTGAACGTCACCGTCGATACGCTGCGCACGCTCAAGGACCTCGGCGTCCGTCTCGCGATCGACGACTTCGGAACCGGCTACTCCGCCCTCGCCTATCTCAAGCGCCTGCCGATCGACGTGCTCAAGATCGACCAGTCCTTCGTACGCACCGTCACCACCGACCCGGCCGACGCGACGATCGTCGAGTCGATCGTGCAGCTCGCATCCGGGCTGAACCTCACGACGATCGCCGAGGGCGTCGAGACCCTCGAACAGCTGCTGCTGCTCGGCTCGTTCGGATGCAAGCGGATGCAGGGCTATCTCTTCGGCAAGCCCGTCCCGGCGGACGTGTTCCGCGGTTGGCTGGACGATCCGCCCTTCCGCTGGATGCCCACGCAGGAAGAAGAAGAGAAGCCGGAAGACTCCGAGCTTCCGCCCCGCGCCTAGAGCCTGGGACGCGGCGCCGCGCAGCTCGAAGCCGTCGTGGAGGCCGCCTCCGCGGCCATGAGTCGGATTGCGACCGGAGGTTGCATCGCGTCCGGGAGCGGGAATCGACGCGATGGCGCGGGCGCCGAGCTCCGAGGCTGTCAGACGCCCGGCGCATCTCCTGCGGCGAACAGAGGAACGAGACACTCGGCGAGGTCGGCGGTGCGCTCCTCACCGTCGCGGAGGTCACGGAAGATCCGATCGAGCTCGCGCCGCCGCGCATCGTTCAACCGCTCGATCCAGTTCTCGCGCTCGTCGCCGTCGTCGAGGAACAACGCTTCGCGATTCGCGTGCGTACGACCGGCGACCCGCGCGTGGTGGTAGAGCGCACGACCGAGCACCACGTAGGGGAAGTTCGCGCTCTGCACCGGCCCGCAGCGCAGCAGCCGGCCGCCCATCGGAAGCTGCATCACGCGCATGCGCGTGAGCTTCGTGCTCGACCACCACGCTCCCGCGCCGCCGATCGCGGCGCCGACCAGCGAGCCCAACAAGAGCGACGCGCCCCCCACCGACACGTCGATCGCACCGCCGACCACTGCGCCTCCCGCCGCGCCCGAGGCGATCAGCTGTCGGCGATTCAGCCCCCAGAAGAACCAGTGGTCGGTCGAGAAGAGGTCCTGCTCCAGCCACTCGAAGGCGTCCTCTTCGCGCTCGATATGGCGATGTCCGTAGAGCCGTTCGACTTCGCGTCGGCCCGCGCGCTCGCGCTCGCGCAGCTCGTCCTTCCACTTCTGTTCGAGCGAGCTCTCGTAGAGCGTCGCGTCGGCGTCGTGGGACAGCTTCCGCGCCGCGGTGTGCACGAGCATCTCGCCGATCATCCCCGCGACCGCGCGCGCCACGCGTCGGTGCACGCGCGTGCGCTCTTCGGCGAGCACCGCGACGGCGTCCTCGAGCGGGCCCCGCCAGGCCTCCGCCAGCTGGCCGAAACCGCGCAACAGCTCGAGCCGCGCCTCGAAGGGCGCCTCGTGCGCGTCGAACACCCGGACGATCTTGAAGTACTGACCGAGTGCGGCGCGCCATTCCTCCACGTGGGTCTCGCCCTCGATCGGATTGATCAACGCCATGCTCGGCTGGCCCGTCCAGCGCAGGATCTCCATCTCCGCCTCGAACTCCGGGCCGTAGGGCGTCGAGCCATCGACGACGTAGAGGATCCCGGCGCCCTCGAGCAGCGGCGTCAGCAACTCGCACTCGTCCTCGAAGCGACCCGTGCCGCGATGCTCGGCGACGAAGGCCTCCACCACCTCGCGATGCGCGCCCGCATGGGTCTCGCGCTCCTTCATCCAGGCGAGCGCGCGCCGCGCGCGCTGGAAGCCGGGGGTGTCGACGAGGACGTACTGCACCACCTCGTCGACCCGCATCGGATAGGCGCGACACGCGACGGTCGTGCCCGGATCGGGCGCGATCCGGACCGAATCGTCGTGCGCCAGCGTCGAGACGATGCTCGACTTCCCCTTGTTGGGATGCCCGACGACCGCGAAGGTCGGCACCGCGGCGATCATGCGCCCTCCGCGACCGTGACGATCATGCGCCCTCCCCGCCCGTGACGACCTCGAGCCAGGGATCGCCGACCGCATCGAGACGGCGCACCCAGGTGCGGGCGTCGTCGCCCCGGGCCGGCGCGAGCTCTCCCTTCCCGTCGCGGTCGAGCGGCAACACGAGGATGGGCCGCCCCTCGCCGCACGCCGCGCGCAGCTCTTCGAGCAGATCCAGCACCTCGAGGATCGGCGGCTCCCAGGCCTTCACGAGCAAGAGCGGCGCGGCGGCGTCGGCAGCGAGCGCAGCGACCAGCTCGGCGTCGCCGCGCGACGCGCCCGCGCCACCGTCGAGCACGACCGCCACCTCCGCGCCGACGGTCTCGCGCACGAGCGCGCCGACCGCGTCCTCTGCGATCGGCACGCCCGACCAGCAAACCGCGCTCACCCGTGCGGGACGCAGCCGCGGCGCGGGGTGATCCCCCGGCGCCCAGGTCGGCCCTTCCCGTTCGCGCTCCGACGCGGCGGTCTCTACCCAGCGCGAGTCCAATCGGTCGCGCAGCTCCGCGACGCCGGGCAGCGCACCGAACACCCGATCGAGCGCCACCTGCTGCCTCCAGTTCGCGAAGAGCAGCACGAGCAGGCGCGGGGCCAGGCCATAACACGCCATGCACGCGAGCAGGAAGCGCCACCAAGCCGCCGACTGCTGCGGATCGACGGGCGTCCCGGCGGCGCCGCGGAAATAGCGCGTGTGCTCGATCAGCTCGCGCGTCGGCACGGCGTCTGCGAGTGCGCGCGCCCACGGCGTCGACAGCACGTCGGAAACGCGATGCAGACGCGCCGCGTCCACCTCGAGGGTCGTCGACCAGCCGAAGGCGAGATCACTGAAACCCACCAGCGCCATCGCCGTGGCGAGCGCGGCGACGTGAAACGCCACCGCGAAGAGCTGCGACCCGACCAGCAGCGCCCATTTCTGCGCGTCGCCGTACAGGCGTTGATGACGGCGCGCGAGCCCCGCGGCGCGCTCGAAGGCCTCGCGCTGCTGCGCGCCGAGGATGCGACGCAGGGCGGGCGCGGCGCGGCCCGGACTCACCAGACGCAGGACGTCCTGGAGCGCGGCCAGGCCGGGAACGCGACGGCGCCAGCTTTCGGGCAGGGCGATCAGCGCCGTCGCGACGAGGGTCGCGAGCTGGAGCGCGACGAACACCGCAAGCACCTGCACGACGTTCACGGGATGCGTGCCGTCGTAGGCAAAGACCGCGAGCGCCGTCCCCGCTCCGACGAACAGCCCTGCGAGCGCGAGCACCGTGCGCAGCACGCGTTGGGCGCGCAGTGCACGCTCGCCCGGCGTGGGACCGGGCCCCTCGCGCAGCCCGTCGAGCCACGCCGACACCCGGGCGGTGGCGTCGTCGACGCGCGCGCCGAACTCGCGACCGAGCGTCCGGTCGCGGCGGCGCAAGGCGTCGGGATCGAGCTTCGCATCCGCTTCGAGCCGGGCGGCGAGGTCGACGACGCGTCCGAGGTCGACGTTCCGCAATGGATTCCGCCCGTCGTTCATCCGGCCTCTCGCAGCGCGCGGCCGCAGTCTTCGAGGGTCGGGCATTCGCAGGTTACCAGCGTGTCGAGGAGGTCGAGCATGCGGCGGGCCTCTTCGATGCGCTGGGCGAGCTCGGGTCGCTTCGCCTCGGCCAGCGCGCGCCAGCGCTTCCCGGGACCCGCCCTGCGCGCGAATCCGCCGAGCAGCTTGCGAATCTCGCCCAGCGAGAATCCGGCGCTCTTCGCCAGCTCGATCACCGCGAGCCGGTCGAGGACGTCCGGGTCGTAGACGCGCGCGTTGCCGTGGCGCCCCACCGGACGCACGAGCCCCCGCTCTTCGTAATAGCGGATGGCCGAGGCGCGCAGCCCCGACGCGCGCGCCACTTCGCCGATCCGGAGTTCGCTCCGGAATTCACCGACTCGGAGTTCGCCCACCGAAAGCCTCCCCGGCTCCGAGCGAGCCGTGCTCGAAGGCTAGGCGTTGCTCCGCACCGGCTCCAGCAGGATGACCGGAATCTCGCGCGTCGTGCGCTCGCGGTAGGCCGCGTAGAAGGAGTACGACGCCTCGAGCTTCGGCCACAAACGAGCCAGCTCGTCGCCCCGTGCCTGGCGCGCGACGACCTCGTGCTGCTCCGTCTCCACCTGCACGCGCGCCTCGGGCTGCGCCTGGAGGTTCAACCACCACGCCGGCGGCCGGTCGTCGCCGCCGTTCGACGCGACCACGACGAACGCGTCGCCGTCCGCGATGTAGAGCAGCGGCAACACGCGGCGGATGCCCGTCTTGCGCCCGACCGTCGCGAGCAGGAGGAAGCGCTTCCCACCGGGCAGCCGCCCCCCGATCCGCCCCCCGCTGCGCTCGTAGAGGGAGCGATGGATGGTGGTGATGAAGGCGAGGAGCCAGCGGATGTTGGGCACGGAGGCGTGGGGGTCCTTTATCGGGAAGGGGGCTCGTGGCGTGCGCGGTGTTCTCGACGGGAGCGTGTTGCCGGAGGGAGCGGTGTTCCCGGAGTGAACGGTGTTCCCGGAGAGAGACGTGTTCCCGAAGTGAGACGTGTTCCCGAAGTGAACGGTGTTCGTCTAGTCGACGGGCTCGACGATTCCGGGATCGAGGCCTGGCCGTGGCGGAGGCACCCTTTTGACTTCGCTCGGCTTCGCCTCGCTGCGCGCGGTCGCGCGGCCTCCGGCCGCGCGGCCGCTTGCTATTTGAAATCGATCACGGAACGAATCACCTCGCCGGCCTGCATGGCGCGGAAGGCGTCGTTCACGTCGTCGAGCTGGACGCGGCGGCTGATCATGCCTTCGAGATCGAGCTTCCCCGCCTTCCAGAGGCGGAGCAGGCGCGGGAAGTCGGTACGCACGTTGGCACTGCCGTACATCGACCCCTTGAGCGTCTTCTCGGCGTAGAAGAGCTCGAAGGCGCTGAACTCGATCTTCTGCTCCATCCGTCCGACACCGACGACGACGGCGGTGCCGCCGCGGCGGATCGCGTCGTAGGTGGCGCGGATCGTCTGCGGATGGCCGACGCACTCGAGGGCGTAGTCGAAGCCCTCGCCGCCGGTCACCTCGAGCTTCGCGCCTTCGAGGTCGTCCGGGGTGACGCCGTGGGTGGCGCCGAACTTCTTCGCCATCTCGAGCTTCGCCGGCAGCGTGTCGACGGCGACGATCTCGGCGGCGCCCGCGATGCGCGCGCCCTGGATCGCGGCGATGCCGACGCCGCCACAGCCGATCACGAGCACCGAGCTGCCCGGCTTGATCTGCGCGGTGTTGATCGCCGCGCCCACGCCCGTCGTCACGCCGCAACCGATCAGCGAAACCACGTCGAGCGGGATGTCCTGATCGACCTTGATCACCGCGCCCTGGGGCAGGATCATCTCCTCGGCGAAGGTGCCGCAGCCGGTCATGCCCGACGCCGGCTTTCCGTCTATCACGAAGTGCGGCGTGATCGCCATCTGCACCATCGACTCGCAGAGATTTGCCTGGCCGCGCAGGCACGCCTTGCACAGGCGGCAGGCCGGCGTGAAGGAAACGATCGCGTGGTCGCCGGCCTGGAGGTCTTCGACGCCATCGCCCACTTCGAGCACGACGCCCGCGCCCTCGTGCCCGAGCACGCACGGCATCGCGCCGATCGGGATCGTGCCGTTCTGGGCCGACACGTCGGAGTGACACACGCCACTCGACACCACCTTGAGGTGCACCTCTCCCTTGCCGAGTTCGGCGAGGCCGACGTCGTCGCGGATCTGCAGGTCCTTGTTGAGCTCGGTGAGAACGGCTGCCTTCATCGGTGGATCTCCTGGATCGGGCCCGGATCGCGGGTGCGAAAGGCGCGCGCGGACGGGCGCTTCGCCGACGGGCAGGGGTTGCGGGAGGGCGGATTGCAACACGTTCTCGTGGGCGTGGCAAGCGTGTATCCTGCCCCGCCATGCCCGACCCCGACGCGCTCCTGCAACGGATCGAGGACCTCGAGGCGCGCTTGCGCGTCACCGAGGACGTCCAGGCGATCCACCGCCTCAAGACCCGCTACGCGCAGCTCGTGGACGCGCGTTACAAGAAGGGAGGGGGCGTCGTGGAGCGCCCCGCCCTCGAAGCGGCCGCGCGCGCGATCGCCGAGACGTTCACACCCGACGGCGTCTGGGACGGCGGCGCGCTCGGCGTGTGCGAGGGTCAAGACGCGATCTACGAGCGGATGTGTGAGCCGACCCTCGTCTTCTCGTGGCACTTCTTCCTCAAGCCCTACATCGAGGTGACGGGCGACACGGCGCAGGGCACCTGGGACATCCTGTCTCCGTGCACTTCGAAGGAAGGCCGCGCGATGTGGATGGCCGGGGTCGAACACGATCGCTATGCGCGACACGAAGGCGCGTGGCTGCACACGCACATGAAGCTCGACGTGGTGATGATGGCGCCCCACGACAAGGGTTGGAGCAAGCGGGCATAGCCACGCAAGCGGGCGTAGCCCGCGCGCAGCGAGGCGAAGCCGAGCGAAGTCGAAAGGATGCCTCCAGACGCCGCAAGAGCTCGAACCCGGAATCGTCGAGCCCGTACACCATACGAACCGACCAGGGAGAACAAAGAGTGACGGAAGCGAAGCAGGTCGATCCGTGGCGTTTCGCGGGGAGCTTCCTCGCGAAGATGCTCGGCGGGCAGATTCCCGAGCAGCCCACGCACGATCCCATCCCGTGGACGCCGCTCGCGAAGCCGCTGGCCGAGGCGAAGGTCGCGCTGCTCTCCACCGCCGGTCTCTCGATGAAGGGCGACCCGCCCTTCGACCTGGACTTCGAGCGCGCGCACCCGACGAAGGGCGACGGCAGCTGGCGGGCGCTGCGCGCCGACGCCACGTGCGCCGAAATCGAGGCGAACCATCTCCACATCGACACGGGCTACGTCGAGCGCGACCTGAACGTCGCCCTGCCCCTCGACCGCCTGCGCGAACGCGTCGCCGCCGGCGAGGTCGGCGCGATCGCCGACACCCACTATTCGATCATGGGCTACCAGGGCAACGACACGCAGAAGCTCGTGAACGACTCCGCGCCCGCGATCGCCAGGTCGATGCGCAACGAGGGCGTCGACCTCGCGCTGCTCGCGCCCGTCTGACCGGACTGCTGCCGGTCCGTGGGACTGGTCGCTCGCGTGCTGGAGGCCGAAGGCATTCCGACGGTCACGCTCAACATGATCTGGGTCTACCAGGCGATCGTCGGCATGCCGCGCGTCGCCGCGATCGAACACCCCTTCGGCCGGCCCTACGGCGACGTCGGCGACGTCGACACCCAGACTGCGGTGCTGCGCGCGGCGCTCGCCGTCGCGGAAACCGCGCAGGAGCCGGGACACGTCGAACATCTGCCCTTCACCTGGCACGAGGATCCCGCGGATACGAAATGGCACCCCGCCGCGCCGTCTCCGATCATCGAACTGCTCAAGAAACGGCGGGGCTGAACCCGCCCCCGAAGAGGACCCCCAGCATGGCCGACCACGGATTCTGGACCTTCGCCAGGCGCGATCCCTCGCCCCTCGCCCTCGTCGCGCCCGACGGCGCGGAGTGGACGCGCGGTGAGCTGCACGCCGAGTGCAACCGCATCGTCCACGGACTGCGCGCGCTCGGGCTCGAGCACGGCGACACCGTCGCGATCTGCCTGCCCAACTGCGCCGAGTTCTACAGCGTCTACCTCGCCTGCCTCCAGGCGGGCTGGTACCTGACGCCGATCAACTGGCACCTGGCCGGGCCCGAGGTCGCCTACATCGTGCAGGACTGCGGCGCGAAGGCGTTCATCGGCCACGAGCGCGTTGCGAACGAGTGCAGCAAGGCCGCCGACGAGATCGACTTCCCGAAGGACGGTCGCTTCGCGATCGGCGCCGTGCCCGGTTTCCGGCCCTTCGCCGAGCTGACGGCGGGCCAGCCCGACACGCCGCCCGAAGATCGCGCGGCCGGCGCGGTGATGAACTACACCTCCGGCACCACCGGCAAGCCCAAGGGCGTGAAGCGCGCGCTGGCGCCGAAGGAGGTGGAGCCCGACCTCATCATGCAGATGATGAGCGTCGTGTGGCAGATGTTCGGCATCGCGCCCGAGGACGACAACGTCCACCTGTGCGGCTCGCCCCTCTACCACACCGCCGTGCTCGTCTACTCGGGCAACTCGCTCCACCTCGGCCACACGGTCGTCTTGATGGACAAGTGGGACGGCGAGGGGATGCTCGAGCGGATCGAGAAGTACCGGGTCACCACGAGCCACATGGTGCCCACCCAGTTCCACCGCATGCTGCTCCTTCCCGAGGAGGTGCGCGCGAAGTACGACGTCTCCTCCACGCGCTGCATGATCCACGCGGCCGCGCCCTGCCCGCCCGACGTGAAGCGCCGGATGATCGAGTGGTGGGGGAACTCGATCTACGAGTACTACGCGGCGACCGAGGGCGGCGGCACACTCGTGACGCCCGAGGAATGGATGAAGTACCCCGGCACCGTCGGACGCCCGTGGCCGAACGCCGAGGTGCGCATCTTCGACGACGCGGGCGGCGACGTGCCCACCGGCGAGCAGGGCACGGTCTACATGCTCCTCGGCGAGACGGGGAAGTTCGAGTACAAGGGCGACACGAAGAAGACGAAGAGCAACCGCATCGAGAAGGACGGGAAGCTCTACTTCACGGTCGGCGACATCGGCTATCTGAACGAAGAGGGCTACCTCTTCCTCTGCGACCGCAAGATCGACATGATCATCTCCGGCGGTGCGAACATCTATCCCGCAGAGATCGAGAACGTCTTCCTCGAGCACCCGAAGGTGGGCGACGTCGCCGTCTTCGGCATTCCGCACGAAGACTGGGGGGAGGAGATCAAGGCCGTCGTCGAGCCGGCGCCCGGCGCCAGCCCCGGCGACGACCTGCGCGACGAGCTGATGGGCTTCTGCAAGGAGCGCCTCGCGAAGTTCAAGACGCCGCGCACGATCGACTTCACCGACGAAATGCCACGCGACCCGAACGGGAAGCTCTTCAAGCGTAAGCTGCGCGATCCCTACTGGGAGGGGAAGGAGCGGGCGATCTGATGCGCCCTCTCGGGACCGCCGCGGTCCTGATCGTTTCCCTGGCCTCGGTCGCGTGCGTCGAGGGCTTCATCAACGAGGTGGAGCCCGTCACGCTTCCCGAGGTTTCCGAGCGGGCACGCGCGCTGCACGAAAGCGCGCTCGTCGCGGACCTCCACGCCGACTCCCTGCTCTTCCGCCGCGACCTCACCAAGCGCGTCTCACGCGGTCACGTCGACGTGCCGCGGCTGCGCGAGGGCGGCGTCGGCCTCCAGGTGCTCGGCGTCGTGACGCGCGTGTACGCCGGCACGAACCTCGACCGCAACGAAGCGAGCGGCTTCGACCTCGTCACCCTGCTCGGCTGCGTCTCTCTCCGACGCGCCTGCTTCGGCGGGGCCTTCGAGCGTGTCGAGGAGCAGGCCGGCCTGCTCGCGAAGAACGTCGCGCGCGACGGCGACCTTCTCTGGATCCGCACGAAGGCGGACCTCGCAACGCTCCGGGAGCGCCGCGCCGCGAATGCGAACGTCGTGGGCGTCTCCCTCGGCATCGAGGGAGCCCACGCGCTCGAGGGTGACCCGGCCAACCTCGAGCAAGCCTTCGCCCTGGGCGTGCGCATGATCGGCCTCGCCCACTTCTTCGACAACGCCTACGCCGGCTCGGCGCACGGGGTGGAGAAAGGCGGGCTCTCCCGTGTCGGCCGCCGCACCCTCGCGCGGATGGAGCAGCTCGGCATCACCGTCGACCTCGCGCACTCCTCCCCCACTGCCATCGACGAGACCCTCGCGACGGTATCGAAGCCCGTCGTCGTGTCGCATGGCGGCGTGAAGGGCACCTGCGACAACCTGCGCACGCTCTCCGACGACCACGTCCGCGCGATCGCCGCGGGTGGGGGTGTGATCGGCATCGGCTATTGGGAGGCCGCGATCTGCGGGACGAAGCCGGAGCACTGGGCGCGCGCGGTGCGCCACGTCGCGGACCTCGTCGGCGACGAACACGTCGGCCTCGGCTCGGACTACGACGGCGCCACCACCGTGGGCTTCGACACGAGCCAGCTCGCCGCCCTCACCCAGGCGCTGCTCGACGCCGGCTTCGAGGAGAACGCGATCCGTCGCATCCTCGGCGGCAACGTCTTGCGCGTGCTCGCGCAGACCCTGCCCTGACGCGCCGGAGCGACCGCTAGGGCGTGAGAATCACCTTGCGGACACCGGCCTCGCGCGCGGCGAAGAGCCGATAGCCCTCGGCGCCGTCGGCGAGCGGCATGTGGTGGCTGATCGCCGCCGAAGGCTGGATGCGTCCGCCTTCGACCAGCGGAACCAGGGCCGGGAGCTGGGCCTGCACCGAACACAACCCGATACGGAACGCGATCGACTTCACCTGCGCGAGGGCCATGTCGAAGGCGAAGTTCCGGGTCTGGTTCACGCCGACGACCGAGACGTGACCGCCCCGGCGCACCAGGTCGAGCGAGAGCTGGATCGTGGCGTCGGCACCGACGGCTTCGATCACGCCGTCCGCGCCGAGCCCGCCGGTGAGCTCGAGGGCGTGCTGCTTCGGATCCTCCGGATGCAGCGCGATCGCGCCGAGCGTCTCGGCGTAGGCGCGGCGCTCGGCCACGAGATCGACGCCGAGCACGCGCGACGCCCCCATCGCGAAGGCCGACTGCACGGCGCACAGCCCCACCGGCCCGAGCCCGACCACCGCCACGGTGTCCCCGGGCTGGATGCGGGCGCCCTCGGCGCCGTACCACGCGGTGGGGAGATTGTCGGTCAGCACGACCGCATCGTCGTCGGAGACGCCTTCCGGGATCCGCCACAGGCCGGTGTCGGCGGCCGGCACCGCGACCGCCTCCGCCTGCGATCCGGGCAACGCATGCCCGAGGCCATAACATCCGGTCTGCCCGTTCTCGCACAGGAGCACTTCGCCGCGGCGACAACGCGCGCAGGTGGCGCAGCCGGTCGACCCCGGCACCAGGACGCGATCGCCCACGCGGAAGCGCGCCACGGCGCTCCCCACTTCGACCACCTCACCCACCGCTTCGTGCCCGACCACATAGCCCGGCTCCGGCGAGAAGCCGTGGCCCCCGTAGATGTGCAGATCGCTGCCGCAGATGCCCGCGCGCGAAATCTTCACGACGGCGCCGTGCGTCGCCTCCGGATCCGGATCGGGCACCGACTCGCAGCGAACGTCGTGTGCGGCGTGATAGACGAGCGCTTTCATCGGGATCCTCCGGTCGATCGCGCGGGCCGCGCAAGCTACCCCGATCGCGGATCGGACGCCGCCCGCGCACGCTTCGCGGCCGGGTCGAACGCGGAGAGTGGCTAGCCAGACCGCGTCGGGCGGCTAGTTTCGAATGGCGATCTGCCGTGAAGCCGCTTGCCCCGCCCGGGAGCACCGCGCCTCGAACGGAGTGCACGCGGGCCGGTCCGCTGCCGGAACCCGATCCCGGCTCGCGACGTCTCATGACGTTCACGACCGCTCGCGTGAGCCGCGCCCACCCGAATGGAGCCCGACATGAAGTCCGACGTCATCGCCCCCGCCACCCCGGCGCGATCGCTTTCGCGACCCCGCGCGGAGAACCACACCGGTCTGCGCACCCACACGGAGCGGCTGACCTTCCGCAGCGAAGGACCGATGGCGTTCCTCGACATCACCGATCGGATCCGCGACTGCATCGCGCGATCGGGCGTCGCGTCCGGACTCGTCAATCTCCAATGCCTGCACACGAGTGCGGCGCTCGTCGTGAACGAGAACGAACCGCTCCTGCACGAGGACTTCGTCGAGCTGCTCGGGCGCTTCGCTCCGGCCGGCGACGACTGGCAACACGATCGCCTCGACATCCGCACCGTCAACATGACGCCGGAAGAGACCCCGAACGCTCACGCCCACGCACGCGCTCTCGTCCTGCGCTCGACAGAGAGCCTGCACGTCATCGACGGCCACCTCACCCTCGGACGCTGGCAGCGGATCTTCTTCCTCGAGTGCGACCGGTCGCGGGACCGCGAGGTGTCGGTGATGGTCATGGGCGACGGCCGCGCCTAGCACGGCCCGAGACCCTACTCCGCGCCCCCCGCACCGTCGCGCAAGCCGACCTTTTCGAACGCGCCGATGAAGGCCTGCTCGTGCAGGCCGAAGCCCGTCGTGCCGTCGTACTCGAAGCGCGCGACGTGATCGACGACGCCGTACTGGCCGATCTTGCCGACCTCGTCGTGGTCGAGGTCGAGTCCCTGCACGACGAGCGGGCCCTGGTACATGCCGTGCCGCCAGTCCTGGTCCATGCCGTAGCCCGTGCCGACGGCGATGAACGCATGGGTGAGCGGCGTCGCCTCGACGACGAACCCCCCGCCCGGCGCCTCGGGAAACGCGATGCGGCTCTTCTCCACGATGCGCGTGCCGTGCACGAGGCTGTGCTCGTACTCGGGGCGTCCGAGCCACTCGGGCTCGCGCGCCGGGTCGGCCCAGACGCGCACCGCTTCTTCGATCAGCCGCTCGCCCTCGTTCGTCTCGTTGAGGATGTAAAGGATCGAGTGGTCGTCGAACTGCATCGGCGAGTAGTTCCACATCCCCGTCATCTGCCCCTCGGCGCCGCGGATGCCGGGGTGCTCGGTCTCGCCGACCGGCCGGATGCCCCAGGAGCGATCGCGCGTGCCCCACCAGCGATCGCGGGTGACGGCGATCGTGTCGCCGCCGACCTCGAGCGTGCCCTCCCACGTCCCCGTCTGGGCGAAGCGCATCGTGTCGAAGAGCACGCGACCGTGCTTGCGGATGTACTGGCGCGGCTCCTCGAAGGCGGGAATCGCACCCTGCCAGGTCAGGTCGCAGGCGATCGCGTGCTCGGACGGCTCGAGAATGAAGCGCACGCTCTCGAGCGGCTTCACCACCTCGACGCGGAACGGACCGACCGACGTGTCCATGCGATCGCCCAGCTCTCGCGAGGCGCGCACCACACGATGACGCCCCCCGCGCGAAACGCACGCGAAGGCGTCCTGCACGGCGAGGTTCGGGTACTGCCCGAGCCCCATGACCATGAAGAACTCGTCGGAGGAGCCGTGCAGGTTGAAGTAGTAGCGGTCGTAGAAGTTTCGATCGCTGGTGCCGACGTGACGGATCGTGTCCGCCACCTGATGCACCGGGTAGTCGTCCCAGGAGGAAAGCATGGGGGATCTCCTTGTCTGAAAGGAACGCGCTCGGTAACGGGTTCGGGTTCGTGTTCGGAAACCAAACGGGCTCGATGATTCCAGGGTGTAGAACGTCACGAAGTCGGAGGCACCCTTGCGACTTCGCTCGGCTGCGCCTCGCTGCGCGCGCCCTGCGGGCGCTTGCTCGTTCTGTCGTCCTTCGCTCGGCTTCGCCTCGCTGCGCGCGCCCTCCGGGCGCTTGCTAGCTCTGTCGTCCTTCGCTCGGCTTCGCCTCGCTGCGCGCGCCCTGCGGGCGCTTGCTCGTTCTGTCGTCCTTCGCTCGGCTTCGCCTCGCTGCGCGCGCCCTGCGGGCGCTTGCTAGCCGATGAAGATCCCGCCGTTCGGCGAGATCCACTGACCGGTGAGGAATGCGCCGTCGTCGCTGGCGAGGAAGCAGGCGGCGGCGGCGATCTCCTCGGGCGTGCCCATCCGCTGCAACGGCGTGGCGGCGATCATCCCCTTCATCATCGGCTCGGGGACGGCCGCCGTCATCGGCGTGTCGATCGCGCCCGGGCAGATCGCGTTGACGCGGATGTTGTTCTTGCCGACCTCGCGCGCGAGCGAGCGGGTGAAGCCGAGCAGACCGCCCTTCGCCGTCGCGTAGTGGATCGGTCCCATACCGGCGAGCCCGGCGATCGACGACATGTTGACGATCGCGCCGCCGTCCTGGTTGAGCATCATCTTCACCGCCTCGCGCGCGCAGAAGAAGGCGCCGTTCAGGTGGATCTCGAGCATGCGCGTCCACCCGGCGTCGCTCATGTGCGGCGTGAGCGAACCCGTCGTCATCATCTGGTCCATGCCATCGCCCGGCGTCCGGTCGACGCCCGCATTGTTCACCAGGACGTCGAGTCGGCCCCCGGCAGTGGCGATCGTCGCACCCATCTCGGCGACCGCGGCGGAATCCGAGATGTCGCCCACGAGCGCGATGTGCCCCTCTCCGGGGAGCGACACAGCAGCCTCTTCGGCAGCCTCCGCGCGCACGTCGTTCACGGCCACCTTCGCGCCCTCTTCGGCGAAGCGCCGGCAGATCGCCAATCCGAGCCCCGATCCTCCGCCCGTCACCCAGGCCACGCGTCCTTCCAGTTTCACGGGGTCTCCTCTGCGTCGTCCGCAAGGAATGCGGTGACGACGCGCATGAACTCGTCGAAGCGGTCGTGATGCGCCCAGTGGCCAGCGCCCTCGATGTTCGCGACGCGGGCGTTCTGGAAGGGCGCGTCGCGACCGTCCGTCGCCGGGTCGCTCGCCCAGCTCTCGGTGCCGCGCATGAGCAGGACCGGGCAGGCGATGCGACGGCGCAGCTCGACGATCTCCGCTTCGGAGAAGCGCGCCGGACCGAATCCGCGCGTGTAGTTGTCGAACTTCCAGGTGTAGGTGCCGTCCTCGTTCCGCGCGACGCCGTGGATCGTGAGATGGCGCGCCTGCTCTTCCGAGAGGAACGAGTTCTCCTCGAGCATGCGCTTTGCCGCAGCATCGATCGACGGGTACTGGCGCAGGCGACGCCCGGCGAGGCTCTGCATCTGCCCCACCCAATCGCGCAGTCGTTTCCAGCCGGGCGTATCGCGCATCCGCTCGAGCACCTGCGGCGGCGGCCCCAACCCCTCGATGGCGACGAGCTTCGCGACCTTCTCCGGAAACACGCCCGCATACTGGAGCGACACGGCGCCGCCGAGCGAGTGCGCCACGATCGTCACCGGCGACTCGTCGAGGGCTTCGACCAGCTGGGCGAGATCGAGGACGAAATCGGAGAGCGCGTAGGTGCTGCCGACCGCCCAGGCGCTGTCTCCGTGCCCGCGCAGATCCGGTGCGACGACGTGCCAGTCGTGGCGCAGCTCGCGCGCCACCCAGTCCCAGCTGCGCGCGTGGTCGCGTCCGCCGTGCAGCAACAGCAGCAGGGGCTTCGTCTCGTTTCCCCAATCGACGTAGTGCAGGCGCAGGCGTTGGGAGAAGAAGAAGCGGGAGGCGGGGCCGACGATCTCGACGCGGGACATCGCGCCGCATGCTAGCGCGGAGCG
>JAHEJV010000234.1 GCA_024638705.1 Deltaproteobacteria bacterium
GGCGAACTCGGCTACTCGGTACAGCTGTGGCGCGACGGCAGCCGGGACGGGCAGTACGAGAGCGTGGCGATCCACGCGCGCCCGGGGTGACGCGTCGCGCGGCCAAGACGCCAGTTCGCGTGCCGCGCTGGTAGTGAGCATCATCCGGGGTGAGACTTCGGCCCAGGAGGCCTGAGCAGCTAGCCCGGTCTCCGCGACCGCGTCCCGAGCGGACGCGCGTCCAGTTCGACGCTGTATCGCGAGTCGCCGGCCAGCGGACGCGTCCGGCGCACGGCGAAGCCGGCCGCGGCCAGGTACTCGCCGAGCATGGCGGCGAGCGCCTCGTCATCGTCGATGATCAGCACTCGCTGCGCCACGCCGGCGATTGTAGTGAGTCGACGGAGGGCGGACCCGGGCAGGGGGTCGGAGCTGGCGTTCCGCGCTCGCCCGTCAGGTCCGCGAGTACGGCGGGTCGGGTCCACCGGAACGTCAGCGCTCTGCCAGCCAGGCGGACAGTTCCCGCTCCGCCACGGGGCGGGCGATCAGGTAGCCCTGCGCCACGTCGCAGCCCATGCGCCGCAGCATCTCGAGTGCGCCTTCACCCTCCACGCCCTCCCCGATGATCTGCATGCCCAGATCGTGACCTAGCGTGATCGTCGATCGCACGATGGCTTGGTTGGCCGGCACGCCCTCGAGCTCGGTGATGAACGAGCGGTCGATCTTCAGGACATCGGTGTCATAGAGCTTGAGGTAGGAGAGGGACGAGAACCCGGTGCCGAAGTCGTCGATCGCGATCTTGACTCCTGCATCACGCAGGCGGCCGACGGTCTCCGCAGCCGCTTCCGGGTCGTCGATCAGCACGTTCTCGGTGATCTCGAGTTGCAGGTGTCGAGCGGGAAAGCCCGTCTCCTCGACGATCCCGAGCACCCGGTCCACGAGATCGGGCCGCGAGAACTGCACTGGCGAGAGGTTTACCGACACCATGAAGTCCCGGTCCCGCATCTCCTCGCACGCACGGCGGATCGTCCAGTCGCCGACGACCTCGAGGAGACCGCTCTCCTCGAGCACCGGGATGAACTCGTCCGGCATCACCGTGCCGAGCTCGGGGTGCTCCCAGCGCAGGAGCACCTCGACACCCCACACCGCGCCGTCGGCGAGGCTGACGAGCGGCTGGTAGTGCACGACGAACGCCTCGTCAGCGATGCCGCGGCGCAGAGCCCTCTCGGTCGCGAGACGATCACGCACGTCGCCTCCCATCGCGGGCGTGTAGAACTGATAGGTGACGCCGGGCCGGCGTTTCGCGTGCGCCCGCGCAGCGTCCGCGTGCGAGAGCAGCGTGTCCACGTCCCCGCCGTCGCCGGGGTAGAACGCGATGCCGATGCTCGCCGATACGTTGACCTCCGTCTCGCCCGCCCGGATGGGCTCGTTGAAGCTGTCGAGCAGACGGGTGAGCTGCTGGCCGGGCGCGGCCTCGTCTTCGGGGCCCCATTGGATGACTGCGAACTCGTCTCCGGCGATGCGCGAGAGTGTCTCGCTGGATCGGATCGCGTCGCCCAGGCGATTGGCGAGGATCTTCAGCACCCGATCGCCGTTGGCGTGGCCGAGCGAAGCGTTGAGCCCGGCGAAGCGATCGAGGTCGATCAGAATGACCGCGAAGCACGATCGGTTGCGACGAGCCTCGCCGATGGCCTGGCTGAGCCGATCCCAGAAGAGCACCCGGTTCGGCAGATCGGTGAGACGATCGTAATGAGCGTGGTAGCTCGCGCGGGCCTCCGCGGCGATGCGTTCGGTCACGTCCTGCACCGTTCCCTCGAGCGCGGGCTGGCCGTCGCGCTCGGTCCGCTCGACCCAGAGGTGCAGGGTGAAGATCCGCCCCCCCGAGCCCAGTAGCTGAACCTCGACCTCCCCCGACCGGGTCGACCGAAACACCTCTCTCAGCCGGTCCATCAGGACCCTCCGCTCGCCCGGCTGCACCCGACGCACCATGTCCGCGAGCGAGATACCCCCGTCGGCATCGCCGAACCCGAGCTCACGGGACAGCGTGCCGCTCAGCTCGATCCGGCGAGCGTCGAAGTCGTAGCGCCATCGCCCCAGGCGCGCCAGGTGCTGGGCGTGGGCCAGGCGCTGCTCGCTCTCGCGCAACTGCACGTCGCGCGCCCGGCTTCGAAGCGCGTAGCGGATGCGCTCGGCGAGCAGCTCCCAGTTGATCGGCTTGGTGATGAAGTCGGTCGCCCCGGAGTCGAAGGCGATTCGGACCGACACCACGTCGTCGAGGCTGGTCAGCATCAGGATCGGCACGTGCTCACCGCCGGGGATCGCCCGCAGACGGCGGCACGCCTCGAACCCGTCCATCGTCGGCATCCTGACGTCCATCAGCACGATGTGGGGGCTCGACCTGGAAAACACGTCGAGCGCACTCTCACCGTCGTCGCCCTCTACCACCCGGTAGCCGGAGCCTTCCAGGATCTGGCGCACCATCGTCCGCGTCACCGTCTCGTCGTCGACGACGAGCACCGTCTCGCCGGCACCCTGCGGAGTTCCGTTCATGATCATCGATTTGATCCTTCCATCAGGGCGTCGACCGCCGCGGACGCCCGCTCGCATTCACGCAGATAGCCAGCGCTGAGATCCGGGTCCGTATCCTTCGCCGCGAGCCGGCGCTCGAGGTTGGAGGAGAGCCGGAACAGCTCCGTCGCACCGAGGTCGCCGGCATTGTTCTTGACCCGGTGCACCGCATCGAGGGCCGCCGCCATATCGCCTCCCTCGAGCGCCGTGCGGCACAGCTTCGCCTGCTCGCGGACCACGGTCTGGAACTCTCGCAACAGCTGGCCGAAGCTCTCACCCATGATGTCACGGACCTGCGCGATCCGTGTCGACTCGAACACGCCGTTGCCGGCATGTCCGGCATCGTCGGTTCCGCCATTCGTCGGTGGCCGCAGCCAGCGGAAAATGATGTTACTGAGCGACTCCTGGCTGTAGGGCTTCACGAGGTAGTCGTCCATCCCCGCCTCGAGGCAGCGCTCACGGTCCCGGGCGAGGGCGTGTGCGGTCAGCGCGACGATCGGCGTGTGCCGGCGGTTCTCGCGCTGTTCCCACTCCCGGATGCGCCGGGTCGCCTCGTAGCCGTCGATCTCCGGCATCTGCACGTCCATGAGAATCACGTCGAATACTACCTGCTGCGCGAGCGTCACCGCCTCCAGTCCGTTCTTCGCGGTCTCGACCTCGACGCCGCGCTGCTCGAGCATTTCCTTCCCCAGGATCTGGCTGGTCGGATTGTCTTCCACCAGGAGAATCCGCTCGCCCGAGAAGCGCACCCGGCTTCGCGGTCGGTGGCCGCTACCGCCTGCCGCCCGCGTGAGCTCACCGAAGACGGTGGCGATGGCATCGTGCAGGTCAGACTGCCGCAAGGGCTTCGTCAGCCAGATGTCAATGCCGAGAGCCGCGTCCGGGTCGTCGGGCGCGTCTTCGGAACTCACCATCACGATCCGCGCCTCGCGCAACGACGATTCCGCGCGAACCCGCGCGGCCAGCTCGGTCCCATCCATGCGCGGCATCTGCTGGTCGAGGATGACGACCTCGTAGGGCTGACCGGCGAGCGCGGAGTCCAGCATCTTGGCGAGCGCCTCCTCACCGTCCGCCGCGCTGCCCGGGCTGCACCCCCACGACGACAGGTACCGGTGCATGATGATCCGGTTCGTCGCGTTGTCGTCCACCACGAGGATCCGGCGTCCTGCGAGATCCCGTGCCTGCGAGGCCTGAGTATCGATTCCCGTCTCGAAGGGCACCGAGAACCAGAACGTCGATCCCACGCCTTCCTCGCTCACGACGCCGATCTCGCCGCCCATCAGCTCGACGAGGCGACGTGCGATCGTGAGACCGAGCCCGGTGCCACCGAAGCGCCGGCTGGTGCTCCCGTCCGCCTGGGTAAACGGATCGAAGAGCTTTCCCTGTGCGGAACGGGGGATCCCGACGCCGGTGTCGACGACCTCGAACCGCACCATGCAACCACTCTCGCCCTGGGGAAGAGCCGCAGCGTTCACGACCACTTCACCGGTCTCGGTGAACTTGAGCGCGTTGCCCACGAGGTTGATCAGTATCTGACGCAGACGGATGGGGTCGCCGCGCAGTCGCGGCGGCACCGTCGGGGCGATATAGCTCGCGATCTCGATCTTCGCCTCGTGTGCGCGAGGGCTGAGCATGGTTACGACGTCCTCGACCGCCTTTCTCGGATCGAAGTCGATGGTCTCGATCCGCAGCTTGCCGGCTTCCAGGCGAGAAAAGTCGAGGATCTCGTCGATCACCGTCAGCAGCACTTCCGCCGACGTGCTGGCGGTCTCCGTGTAGCGCGACTGGCTGGGGCTGAGCGCAGTGTCCCTGAGCATCTCGAGCGCGCCGAGCACGCCGTGCATCGGGGTGCGAATCTCGTGGCTCATGTTGGCGAGGAACTGCGACTTCGCAGTGGCCACCTCCTCCGCCGTTTCCTTCGCCTCTCGCAGCGCGGTCTCCTTCTGCTTGCGCTCGGTGATGTCGTGAATCACACCGATGAACGAGCGGCGGCCCCCACGGGTCATCTCGTTCACCCGGAGCGCGATCGGAAAGAGCGTGCCGTCCGCGCGCTGTGCCTCGAACTCCCGCTCGCGCCCGATGATCCGGGGCAAACCGCTCTCGCGGTAAGCTCGCAGGTATCCGTCGTGCCGGCCGCGATGCGGCTCCGGAGTGAGCTCGGAGACGTTGCGCCCGACCATCTCCGACGCGGAGCGGCGAAACATCATCTCGGCGCCGCGATTGAAGGACTCGACGACGCCGTGCTCGTCGGAAACGACGATTGCGTCGTGAGTGGAGTCGAGCACTCCGCGGAGATAGGCCTCACTCTCTGCTAGCCGGGTCGCGTTTTCGACACGCTCGCTCACGTCGTCCTGGAGGCCGAGGAAGTGGGTCACACGCCCTTCGTCGTCTCGGATCGGCGTGATGAGCAGCTCGTTCCAGAACGCCGTCCCGTCCTTGCGGTGGTTCCGGAGTAGCACCCGGGCGTCGCGCTCTTCGGCGATCGCCCGACGGATCTCCGCCACGGCGTCCGGATCGGCGTCCGGCCCCTGCAGGAACCGGCAGTTGCGTCCGATGACCTCGTCCCTCGCATACCCGGTCACGGCCTCGAATGCGGGGTTCACGTAGATGAGCGGGCGCGTCGGGTCGGTGGCGTCCACGATGCTCACGCCGAGCCGGCTCGCCTCGATTGTGCGGCCCTGAAGCTTGAGCTGGAACTCCGCCTCCTTGCGTTCGCTGATGTCGCGCACGACGGCGACGACGATGTCACCCTCACCGCGGATGATCCGCGTCAGCGTGAGCTCCATCGGGAACTCGACGCCCGAGAGGTGTCGGCCGGTCACCTCGTTCAGCGCCCCCCAGACTCGCGAGCGGGGATCGGCGAGCGCTCCCAGGACCGCCTCGCAATCTTGCGCCGCGATCAGGTTCTCGATCGACAGCTCCGCCTCGACCGGATGGCCGAAGATCGCCTGCGCCGCCGGGCTCATCTCGACCACCTCTCCGCGGCCGCCGAGCATCAGAATCCCGTCTTGGATGTTCTCGACGACCGCCCGGAGGTCGCGCTCCCGATCCGAGAGCTTGTCGTAGGAGCGCTTGACCTGCGCCGACATCAGATTGAACGCGCGGGCGGTCGTCGCGAGCTCGTCGTTCCCGCGCACAGCCACCTGGTAGCCGAGCTCACCGGCCGCGATTCGCTCCGAGGCCGTCGTGAGATTGGCGAGCTGGCGGGTGAGATAGATGCCGAGGAGAAGGGAGAACAGTGCGACCAGCGCCATCTCGATCAGTGCAATCGCCACACTGTAGTGGCGTGCCTCTTCGATCACCGAGCGCAACGTCGATACCGAGACTCCGATGTCGACGCGGCCGAAATCGACACCCGACTCGCGGATCATCGCCGAGGTGTCGAAGACGCCGTCGGCCGCATCCTCGAGCGTCGAGTCGCTCGAAAACGCACGGCCACGCGCCGTCGCATCGCCCTCGGCGGCCAGCACCTGGCCGTCGCTGTCCACTACGCGCGCGTACAGCACGCCGGGGTTGGTCATCACCTCGGAGACGAAGCTCTCGAGCGAATCGAGATCGGTGGCGAGCACCGCATCCTTCGCGGTCACCGCGAACGAGTTGACCGTCGCCTGCGCCCGTTGGACGAACTCGCGCTCGTTGGTGCTTTCGATGTAGCGCAGGCCGCTCCAGACCAGGATCGTCAGCAGCACCGCCTCGATCAGAGCGACACCGAGGATCGTCTTGAGACGAAACGACACGCGAACCGCCGGGGTCTACTTGCCGACGAGCTCATCGAGCAGGTCGAGACCGAGAGCGCGCACGTCGTCCCATGCGCTGTCGTGTGCGGCCTGGAGCCCGTCGATCTTCAGGCTCGCGAGCAGCTTCCGCCCTGCCTCGTCACCGCGCATGGCAACCATCGCGCGCTGCAGCCGATCCACCGCCCCGACCGGCACGTCCGGGCGGGCGGCGAAGGCGTGCGGCGTGAAGCCGTCGGTCGTCCACAGCACCCGGAGCTGATCCCGGATCGCGGGCTCCATGTTGCTAAAGGTCCGGACCACGCCCCCGCCGGCCGGGTAGAGGCCCTTGGCCACGCTGCGGTAAACGGAGTCGTGGGAACTCACGTACTTTGGCGTGACGTCGATTCCGACGTTTCGCAGGTGGGCTCTCGGCAGGACGCTCGCCGCGAAGGCGGCGGGCGCGGGAAACGCCATCGTCGCGCCCTTCAGCTCCTCGAGCGACCGGATGCCGGAGTCCTTCCGGACCACCACGATTCCCTTGAGGCGCTTATCGGCAGCGTAAGCGAAGGCCACGTAGCCCGGCTTCTCGTGGAAGACCGTGTAGTGGTAGGGATTCATGTAGGCGAAGTGATACTCGCCCGCCGCGACCCGCTCTTCGAACTTCGGAATGTTCGGCGCCGTCTTGAAGCGAAGCCGCAGGCCGGAGCGCTCGCCGAGGTATTCGAGTACCGGCACCCAGAGCCGCGCGAGCCTGGTCGCCGACTGCTGTGGAACGATCCCGAATTCGAGCGCCGGCGGTTCCTCCGCGGCGGCCGGCACGGCGATCGCCAGGACGGACAGAACGAGCAAGGAGCAGAGCATTACTGCCATGCGATTCACGGCACGGGTCCCCCGGTGGGTCGAAAAGGGCGGGTGCGCCAGCCGGCTGGCGCACGGCATTGTACCGAGTGACGTGCTCTTGTGAACGCTCAGCCCTTGCCGCGCGTCCGCTTGATCTCGCAGAGATCGCGCACCAACGGGTGTGTGCGCGGGTCGGGGCTGGTCGAGCACGTGTTCCCGCGGATGCGGATTCGTCAGATGGCGCATT
>JAHEJV010000235.1 GCA_024638705.1 Deltaproteobacteria bacterium
GCCCGAAGCGTCGCAGCAGCTCGGCGAAGCGCATCTGCGTGGGCACTTCGCGTCCCTTCTTGTAGTGGCTCTCCACGAACGCGCGGTCGCCCTCGAAGAGCGCCTCGAGGAACGTGTCGAAGTCGATCTCGGTGTGGCGGGCGACATGCTCGTGGAGCCGCGGCGCCGTCGCGGGCAGCCGCTTCCCCTTGTGCTCGGTAGCCGGAAGCTTCTCCCAGCGCAGATCGACGAGCGTGTCGAAGAGATCGAAGATGACGGCGCGAATCGGCACGGCGCTAGTCCGCCCGGAGGCTCGCATGCACGGTGCGCACGAGCGCGTCGGCTCCGATGAAGCTCTTCGGAGGGCTCCAGCGACCGTCGAGATCGGCGAGCGGCTGCGACGCCACGAGGTCGTCGATGCTCGTGCCCGCATCGATGGCGGCTTGCACGCGCTCGCGCACCGTCGCGAGCATGGCGCGATAGGCGACGAGCTCCAGCCGGTTCGAGAGCGCGCCGTGTCCCGGCATGATCCGCGTGCGGTCGTCGGCGAGGGCGAGCCCGCGGTCGACGGCGGCGATCAGCCCGTCGATCGAGCCTCCGCTGTCGACGTCGATGAAGGGATAGCGGCCGGCGAAATAGGTGTCGCCCATGTGGATGGCGTTCGCGTTCGCGAAGTGGACGATCGCATCGCCGTCGGTGTGGGCGTTCGGCACGTGGATGGCGTGGATGGCGTCGCCGTTCCAGTGCAGCGTGAGATCGGCGCCGAACGTGACGACGGGAAGCGCCGCCGGCGGCGACGCCGGCACCTTGCGGTCGAAAGCCTTCATGAACTGGTCGGTGCTCATCCGCTCGCGCACGTGGTCGTGGGCGACGATCACGGCGCCCTCCCCGGCCAGGTTCTCGTTGCCGCCGGTGTGGTCGCCGTGCCAGTGGGTGTTGAGCAGGAAGCGCACCGGCGCATCGGAGAGCTTCGCCACGGCGGCGAGGATCTTCGGCGTGAGCGGCGCGAACTGATCGTCGATCAGGAAGACGCCGTCGGGGCCGGTCGAGACGCCGATGTTGCCGCCGGCGCCGATCAGCATCGACACGCCAGGCGCGACGGAGACGGTCGCGATTTCGACGTCGTCGTAGGACTGCGCGTGCGCGGCGACCGCAAAGACCGCCGCGAAGAGGAGGATTCCAGTTCGGAGCATCGTCACTTCCCCGCCAGCGGCGCGACGACCGCCTCGGCGAACTGTTCGAGCACCCCCTCGTCCTTCCCCTGGATCACGACGTAGCTGATGCCCGTCTTCTCGCGGCGACGCTCGAGGGTGTCGCGGATCTCGCTGGCGCTGCCGGTGATGAAGAGCGGGCAGTCGGCGATCTGCTCGGGCGACATCGGCGAGTCCTTCGCGAGCGCCTCGCGCAGCGGACCGGGCGTGTCGGTGATCGCGACGACGAAGGCGAGCGTGGTCAGCTCGATCGCGTCGGGGTCGCGCCCGGCTTCGCTCGCCGCCTCGCGCACCCAGCCGACCTTCTTCGCGACGTTCTCGGGCGAGAGGTCGCCGGGCGTGTCGGCGAGGACGGCGCCCTTCGGCAGGCTGGGATTGATGCCGACGATGTCGGCTGTGCGCGCGGCGTAGGCGAGCAGCTTCGGACCGCCGCCCCCGATCAGGAGCTTCGGCGGCGTCTGGGGCAGCGGCTCGACCGCCGGGGCGACGCCACGGGTCTGGTAGTGCTCGCCCGTGAAGCTCGAGCGCTCGTCGCGCCACATCTGTCGGATCACTTCGACCGCCTCGATGAGCCGCGCGATGCGCACGCCCGGACGGTCGTAGGTCATGCCGGCCTCGCGGTAGTCGGTCTCCATCCAGCCGGCGCCGATGCCGAACTCGTGGCGTCCGCCCGAGAGCAGCTGCAACGTCGCGGCCGCCTTTGCGAGCACGACCGGGTGGCGATAGTCGACGTCGTAGACCAGCGACCCGACGTTCAACCGCTCGGCGGCCGTCGCGGCCGCGGCCAGCGCCGTCACCGGCTCCCACTGGGTATGGAAGTGGTCGGGCCAGAACACCGAGCTGTAGCCGAGCGACTCGATGTTCTGGAGTCGCTGGCGCCACGTGGCGGGCGGCAGGTTCTGGAGCTGGACTCCGAAGCGGAAGGGATGGGTCACGGTTGCCTCCGACGGCGTGCAGGGCGCGGGGAGCGGCAGTGTACACGGGTGCCAGCGCGCGGGCGGACCGATAGGGTATGCGCGCGCGCCGAGGGAGGGCACAGACGAATGGGAGCGCCCGACATCGAGACCTTCGCGCGCGCCTGGGCCACCGACGACCCCGAGCGGCTGGTCGGCCGCGGCCATCCCGTGGGCGACCTCCTGGACGCCGACGCCTGGCGCGTGCTCGAGCGCAGTCGCGAACGCCTGCGCGTGCGCGCCACGCTGAACGACACGGTGCGCAACCCGCGCGGTGAGCTCTTCGGCGGCTTCACGCCCACCTACGTCGACTTCTTCGCGCTCCATGTCTTCCATGCTGCGCGCGACGAAGGCGAGCCGCGGCGCTGGCTCTCCACCGCGAACCTCCGCGTCGACTACTTCCTGCCGATCCACGGACCCGAGTTCGAGATGGAAGGCACGGTGCTCCACAAGAGCGGCCGCACCGGTCACGTCGAGGTGCGCTTCCTCGACACGGAACAGCGGTTGTGCGCGCTCGCCCAGGCCACGTTGATCGAGCAGCGCGCGTGACCGACGGCAGCGCCTCCCCGTTCCGCCATCGCGGCGTCGTCGAGGGGTTCTACGGGACGCCCCTCTCCCGCGAAGACCGCCGCTGGCTCGTCGAGCGCATGGGCGCGTGGGGGATGAACGTCTACCTGTACGCGCCGAAGGACGACCCGCGCCACCGTGCGCAGTGGCGCGACGCCTATCCCGCCGACGAGATGCGCGCCTTCGCCGACCTCGTCGCCCTGGGCGAGCGCGTCGGCGTCTCGGTGGGCTTCGCGATCTCGCCGGGTCTGTCGATCGAATATTCGTCGGCGGCCGACCGCGCGGCGCTGGTCGCGAAGTTCGCCGGCTTTCGCGAGATCGGCGCGCGCTGGTTCGGGCTCGCCCTCGACGACGTGCCGAGCACCCTGGTGCACGCCGCCGATCAGCGCGCCTTCGACTCGCTCGCCGCGGCGCACACGACACTCGCGCACGAAGTCGCCGCGTCGCTGGGAGACGACGCGACGCTCTGGGTGGTGCCGACCGACTACCTCGGCGTCGCAGCGACCGACTATCTCGAAGCGCTCGGCGCCGAGCTCGACCCGCGTATCGAAGTCGGCTGGACCGGACGCACCGTCGTGAGCCCGGAGATCCGCGCGAGCGAAGCCGCGGCGCGCGCGGCGACGTTGCGACGGCCCGTGCTCTTGTGGGACAACGTCCCGGTCAGCGACGGCCCGATGCGTCCGATGCTCCACCTCGCGCCGTACAGCGGACGCGACCCTGGCCTCGCCGAGCATGCGAGCGGCGTGCTGCTCAACCCGATGGAGCGCATCCGCGCCTCGGCGCCGACGCTCGCCACCGCCGCACGCTATCTCGCCGACCCGGCGCACTACGACGCGGAGCTTGCCTGGCGCGAGGCCGTCGCGGAATGCGGCGCCGGCGCATCGGAGGCCTTCGCCCTGTTCGCCGCGGCGCACCGCTTCTCCGCGACGACGCCCGGGGAGTGCGACGCGGAGCTCGAGGCCGCGATCGGCGCGCTGGAAGACGCGCTGCGGCGCGGCGACGCGAAGCGCGAGCGCGCCGATCTCGCGCGTCTGCTCGACGCGCGGTCGGTCGTCGCATCCGCGCTCCGCGACCATCTCGAGGACGAGCAGCTTCGCTCCGAGCTCGAGCCCTGGATCGCCTCGCACGCGACGGAGACGCGCCGCATGCAGGCGGCGCTGCGCGCCCTCGACGCCTTCTTCGCCGGCGGCGCGCGCAGCGAGCAGGTGCTCGCCTTCTTCGCGATGCAGGGCGCCCTCTCCCGCGAAACGTTGCCCGCCCAGGCGAGCTACGGGCCGCGCCGCGTGCTCTATCCCCAGCTCGTGTCGATGCGCGACGACGCGATGGGCTTCGGCGCCGATCCGGTGCTCTACACCGATGCGTGTCTGGCGGACGCCTTCGTCGCGCTCGTCGAGCGCATCGCGCTCGAACGGTACGGCTCGTGACGCGCGCAAACCGCTTTCGCGTCTGCCGCGCGGTCGTGCTCGCCCTGCCGTTCTTCGCGCTCGCGACGGTCAGCGCGACCTCCGACTCCGGCGAAACGGGCGAATCGGCGGCGCCCGCCGAGACGCCGTCGATCGACCTCCTCTACGCACCCCACGGCGACACCGAGAACGGCTTCTTCACGCCGTGGAGTGATGACCCGAAGACCGTGTGGAACCTCGTGCGCTGGTGGCTGCTCACGCCGAACGAGTACGACAAGAGCGCCGACCCGGTGATCCCGTCCGTCGCGAACGACGGCGCCTACCTCGCCGGCCATGAGCCCGGCGCCACCGTCACCTGGGTGGGCCATTCCACCTACGCGATCCACGACGGCGACGACGTGATCCTCACCGATCCGCACTGGGGGGCGCGCGCGCTGATCCCGCCGCGCGAGTCGCAGCCGGGCATCCCCCTCGAAGCCGTCCCCGGCGACGCCTTCGCGGTGATCTCCCACGATCACTACGACCACCTCGACACCGACACGCTCGAGCGACTGCCCGAGACCGTCCGGTGGTTCGTCCCCCTCGGGCTCGCCGACTGGTTCCGCGAGCGCGACCGGCCCAACGTGGTCGAGCTCGACTGGTGGCAAAGCGCCACGCGCGGGCGTTGGAAGATCACGTGTCTGCCGTCGCAGCACTGGTCGCGTCGCATCGAGAACGCCACGAACACGACGCTGTGGTGCACGTGGCTGATCGCGTCCGACGAGCGGCGCTACTTCTTCGCCGGCGACACCGGCTATTTCCATGGCTTCGCCGAGTTCGGACGGCGCTTCGGCCCGATCGACGTCGCGATGCTGCCGATCGGGGCCTACGCGCCGCGCTGGTTCATGCGTTGGCAGCACATGAACCCCGAAGAGGCCGTGCGCGCCTATCGCGACCTGCGCGCGGATGCGATGCTCGGCATGCACTGGGGCACCTTCGATCTGACCGACGAACCCGTCGACCTCCCGCCGCGAGAACTGGCGCGCGTCGTGGCCGAGCAGGGCGAAGATCCGGAGAAGGTGCTCGCCCTGGCGGTCGGCGAGCGGTGGGGTGTGCCGGGGCGCGAGGTGGCCTCGCAACGAGAAGGAGCAGCGGAATGAGATCGTGGATGCGAGGCTGGCCCGGTTTGCTGGTCGCGGCGGGGCTCGGGCTCGCCATCGCGTCGGCCGCTTATGCCGACGACCCCTTCGCGATCCAATCGATCGTCCTCCCGGGACGCGTCATCTCGGCCGATCTCGTCGACCTCGATGGCGACGCCCGCGGCGATCTGCTCGCGATCCGCGCCGAGGGTCTGCCGCCGAACGAGCGGCGCGAGATCCACGTCTTCTACCAGCGCAAGGACGGCGCCTTCTCCGACGCCGCCGATTGGCGCGGCCCGCTGCCGTCGGGCGTCGCCGCCTACGACCTCGCCGACCTCGACGAGCGCGCCGGCGAAGAGCTGCTCCTCTTGCTTCGCGATCGCGTCACCGTCTACGCCTTCGCCGGACGCGAGAAGACGACGCGCGAGCTGCCCGCCGGCGCCCAGCCGACGATCGCGCTCGTCACCGACGAACGCGGCGTCGATCGCGTCGACCTCGTGCACGAGGGTCTCGCGGGCGACGCCGCCGCGCTGCTGATCCCCGGCACGGGTTGGACCTCGGTCGTCGACGTGACCGGCGCGTCGCGCGGCGTGCTCGACGTCGGCGCGCGCGCCAACTACTACATCCCGAAGCGGCCCGGCCCGCTCGTCTCCGAGAGCGAAGCCGAGATCTACTTCGATCACCCCCGCCTCTCCGTCGGCGACGTCGACGGCGACGGCCGGAACGACGTCGTCTCGGCCAACCGCCACGAGCTGCGCGTCTTCCTCCAGGGCGCCGACGGCCGCTTCCCCGGCAAGGCCAGCCGCCGCATCGCGCTCGGCAGGCTCTCCCTCGAAGACCACGTGCGGAATTCGGGCGGCGTGCGCGTGGACGGCGCGGACTTCGACGGCGACGGCCGCCTCGACCTGCTGCTCTCCACTTCGGATGGCAGCCTCTTTGCCGCCACCACCACCGTCGGGATCCACCTGAACCGCGACGGCGCCTGGAACCTCGACCAGTCGGATCAGTACTTCACGATCGAGGGCGGGCTCGCCGGCAACGTCGTGATCGATCTCGACGGCGACGGCGCCGTCGAGCTGATCGAGGCGCGCATTCCGACGGGCGTCCTCGAAGTGGTCGAGGTGCTCGTGACGCGCGCGATCGACGCCGAGGTGACGGTCTACCGTCGCGGCGAGGGTTCGCTCTACGACCCCGAGCCCTGGCACGACTGGAAGCTCGGCATCGGGATGAACTTCGAGACCTTCCGCTCCTCCGGCTTCGTGCCCAACCTCGAAGCCGACTTCAACGGCGACGGCCTGCACGACCTGATCGGGTCGGGCGACGGCGACCAGATCGAGGTGCACCTCGGCGACCGCGAGTCGGGTTGGGGAAAGCGCCACGCGCGCCAGGCGCTCGACACCGGGGGACGCATCCGCTTCGGCGACCTCGACGCCGACGGACTCACCGACTTCGTCCTCTACGACTCCCGGCGTCCGGGGGCTCCCGTGCTCGTCGGAACGAACCGAGGCGTGTTGCCGGGGACGGTGAAGGAGCCGGCGCTCTCGGAGGCGGAGCCGCGCTGAGGCGCGACGTTCAGCCGAGCAGCTCCCGCAACACCGCCAGCGTCTCGCTCTCCTCTTCGGCGATCTCGCCGTCGGCGGCGATCACGCCCTCGATGGCTTCGAGGAAGATCTTGCGATGGGAGTCGGGGATCGTGGTCGGATCGATCGACTCGGGCGCGGGCGGATGATCGAGCCAGCCGCGCACCCGAAGCTGGTCTTCGAGGTCGAACTCGAGGCGATCGGCCAGGCGCGCGACGAAGGAGCGCTCGGCGTCGCGCACCTCCAGGTCGGCCCAGGCGAACGAGCAGACGAACTGCATCAGCTTGAGGCGTTGCGGTCGATCGAGTCCTTCGAGCATCCGGGCATAATGGCGGCCGGGTACCTCCGCGCGCAAGCCCGAACTCTTGGAGGGAACTCACGATTTCAGCGGGGATGCGCCTGCAGCGAGTACTCGCGGGCCAGGATCTCCGCGACCTGGGACGCGATCTCCGAGTAGCGGTGGCCCTCGTCCCACGCGGTTTCGCGGGTGAAGCCCTGGCGTCGGATGATGTCCTTCGCGCGGCGGTCGGTGTAGC
>JAHEJV010000236.1 GCA_024638705.1 Deltaproteobacteria bacterium
GAGCTCGTCCTGGAGGTGGGCCTGCAGCAGCTTGCCCATCTCGGCGAACTGGGTGAAGACAAGCGCGCGGTCGCCGGTGGCGACGGCTTCGTCGAGCATCTCGGTGAGGCGCGTGAGCTTTCCCGAGCGCTTCGGCAGTGCGCTGCCGTCGCCGAGGAAGTGCGCCGGGTGGTTGCACACCTGCTTGAGCTTCGAGAGCGCAGCGAGGATGGCGCCGCGGCGCTCGATGCCCGAGGCGTCGCGGATCTTGCGCTCGACGTCCTCCACCACCTGCTCGTAGAGCGCGCCCTGCTCGCCGGTGAGCGATGCGAAGACCTTCATCTCGAGCTTCTCGGGGAGGTCGGAGATGATCGAGCGGTCGGTCTTCAGGCGCCGCAGGATGAAGGGCTGGGTGATGTGAGCGAGCTGGGCGACGGCGTCGGGGTCGCGGTGGGCCTGGATCGGGACGAGGAACTCGCGACGGAACTGCTCCTGGGTGCCGAGGAACTCGGGGTTCAGGAAGTCCATGATCGACCACAGGTCGCCCACGTGGTTCTCGACGGGCGTGCCGGTGAGCGCGACGCGGTAGTCGGCGACGATGCGTCGCACCGCCTGGGACTGCTTCGTGTCCGGGTTCTTGATGTTCTGCGCTTCGTCGAGGATCACGCCGGCCCAGCGCATCGAGCGCAGGTGCTCGATGTCGCGGTGGACGAGCGCATAGCTCGTCAGCACGAGCGCGTGGTCCTGCGCCTCGGAGACGAACTCGTAGGCTTTGCTGCGCTGAGGGCCGTGGTGGATCATCGTGCGCAGGTCGGGGGTGAAGCGCGCCGCTTCGCGCTCCCAGTTCGCCAGCACCGACGTCGGGCACACGAGCAGCACCGGGCGGTCTTCGCCCTCGTTCCGCTCGCGTTCGATGAGGGCGAGCGTCTGGATCGTCTTGCCGAGACCCATGTCGTCGGCGAGGCAGGCGCCCAGCTCCCAGCGCCGCAGGAACTCGAGCCAGGCGAATCCCTTTTCCTGGTAGGGGCGCAGCTCGCCGCCGAAGCCCTTCGGCGTGGAGAGCGGCTCGATGGCGTCCTTGTCCTGGAGCCGTTCGAGCAGGGCGCCGAGCCAGCCCGTGGCGCGCACGCCTTCGAAGTGGATGCCGGCGGACGTGTCGGCGGCGCCGAGCGCCATGCGCACCATCTCGCGCGCGGTGACGTTGCCGCCCTTGCGATTCTTGTGGAACTCGAGCGCGGCGTGGATCTCCTCGACGCTCGTCTGCACCCAGTGCCCGCGCACGCGCTGGAGGGGCTCCTTCAAGCGGGCGAGGTCTTCGAGGTCGCGGGCCGAGAGCGGGTTGCCGGCGAGACAGACCTCCCAGTCGAAGGAGACGAAGTCGTCGAGATGCGGCTCGTTCGCTTCGTCCTGCTCGGGCGTCTCGACGCTGGCGCGCACCGACAGGTGGTGTTCGGTCTCGTTGCCCGTCCACCATTCGGGGAGGATCGTGCCGAAGCCGGCCTGCTCGAGCGCGGGGGCCGTCTGGTTGAGGAATTCGTGGGCGCCGCGCGCGTCGAGCGAATAGCCCGACGGCTTGCGCGAGCGCAGGCTCATCTCGATCTTCGGACACACACCGGCGGCCTGGGCCAGCGAGATCAACAGGGTCTGATGCACGTCGCTGCCCGATCGCTGGAGCGCTGCGGCCTTGCGCCCGCGCAGGATCCAGGCGTCGGCGGTGGGGACGAGCAGTGACGGATCGTCGGTGCCCTGGAGCAGGTAGCGGACGTACCAGCGACGCTGTCCGGGCCGCGCCGATTCGCGCGGGCCGCGGTTCTTTCCGTTGCGCCGGCCGTTCTGGCGGCGTCCGCGCGGCTCGTCCTTCGCTTGCGCGGGCTCTTCGAGGCGGAAGCACAGCCGGAAGGGCGCGTTGACCGCGGCGTCGAGCGGCTTGCGCCACTCGCGGATCTGATCGTGGAGGTCTTCGAGCTCGCTCTCCTTCCCCTTGACGACGGGCGACTCGGAGCGCAGCGCGCCGAGCCAGCGGTCGTGGGGGGTGGCGTCGCTCGCGTCGGCGGCGAGCACGCTCGAACTCATCATCGAGGCCATGCCGTCCTCGGCTTCGGGCTCGGTATGCGTGCGCACGATGTGGTCGACGAGCCGTTCGACGAAGCGCTTCAGCACCTTCTGCGGCGCTTCCTGCGGCGCATCGTCCCCGTTCGGGACGAGCGCGCGCGCAGCAGCCGGCATCGCTTCGGCGAGCTCGTCGAGGTAGTGGAGGTCTTCGGTGATCCACACCGGCTTCCAGCAGGCGTGCAGCTTTCCGTCGATCTCTTTCACGTCGGGCAGGTAGCGCTGGCGCGCGACCATCGATCCGGCGAGTCGCACCGCGCGGATCCAGAAGCGCAGGTCGCGACCGCCCATCAGCCCGTGCATCGTGCCCGCGCGCTGGCTGAAGCCCGAGAGCAGGTCGAGGGCTTCGCCGGGGTCGAGCAGGATGCCCTCCACCAGCCACGGGACGTTCGTCACCTCGCCGGCCTCGTCCGGCATCTCGCCGATCAGCGCGCTCGAAGGCAGCGGATTCGTGCCCTGGGTCGGCAGCCAGGCCGTGGCCTGGCTCTTGCGCCGTGCGGTCGGCCGGAACCCGATCGGCAGCTGACGCGCGGCGCGCGTCACGGCCTCGGCCCCGGCGTCGAAGGGATAGGGGCGGGGCGTCTTCCGCTTCCGGCCCGGCGCCGCATCCGTGGGCGGCGACTCTCCCCAGAGGAAGAGCGCGTCGTCCACGATCGCGCCGTGCAGGATGATCATCTTTTCTTCTGCTCTCCTCGAGCGTGGCGAGCGCGGGGCGTCGTTGGGACGCGGCCGGCGTCGTCCGGAATCGGCGGCTCCGGACGGGCCTGATGGCGTCTCGCCGTGGCGGGCGACCGGTCATCGCGGGATGAACCGGTCGATCGCGTGAAAATGTCTCGACGTCAACGTCTGGACGTTCTGGAGACTCCGTGTGTCCGTGCGCGTCCGGGTGGGATGCGACGGCGACCGTACGCTGCGTGATCGAGGCCGCTTCACCCGCTCTACACTTCGGTCCCGGAATCGGGAACCGGTCGGGCGGCGCGACTCACACGCGGATCAGCTCAAAGCTCAACCAGCTTCGGCATCCTTCCGCACCTGCAGGTTCTTCGGGGAAGAACTCCAAGGCGATGATGCCCGGATCGGCGGGCTTTTGGGGCGCCCGCCGAAGCAGGCCGTGCTCGCCAATTCCTTGCCTTGGGGGAGTGAACACGATCGGGGTCCGCTTGCGCAACCCCAAAATTCGGCCGGTTCGAAGCGTCCGTCGAGGCGCTCGCCGCGCGCCGGCCTTCTATCTGGACGGCCGATCGGCGCTTCGGCTTGAATCCGAAGCGCCGGCGGGAAGGGCTGCCCCTGCACTCCAGGACAGGGGCAGCCTCGCTCAGCGCGACGCGCCGAGCTCGTCGTCCAGCAGCCGTTCGAGTCGCTCGCGCGCGCGCTCGAACGGGTCGCGCGGGGCGGCGTCGCGCCGTGCTGTGCGACCGCCGATCAGGAAGTAGGCGCTTTGAACGAGGAAGAAGCCCCAGACCGCGAGGCAGAGCGCGAGCAGCCCACCGCTGGCGAGGAAGCTCGCCACGCCCAGCGCCGCGGTGCCGAGCGCGCCCTCGATCACGCACGCGCGCCACGCGCGCTGCCGCTGCGCGATCCCGCTGCGGCCGATCGCGATGATCGCCGCGGCGCCCACCGCGGTGCCGGCGAGCCCGACCGGGAGCACCGCCAAGGCGAAGCCGGCGACGCTCGCCATCGCGAGCGCGGTCAGTCGTCGGCTGCGCTCACCCGAGAGGCCGACCGCATAACAACCTGCGATCAGCAGCAGGTAGGCGCGGACGCTCGCGGTGCTGCCGAAGAGCGGGGCGCCGAAGGTCACCGCGACCGGCAGGCCCGCCGCCGCGACCGCCGCGAAGAAGAGCGACCGCCCGAAGCCGTCCCAGCGCCACATCACCGGGGCTCCACGTGCGCCGCGCGGCGACGCAGCAGCTCGAGCTCGATCTCCTCGTCCGCGGCCGGCGTCGGTCTTCCGAAGCCGTCGCCGCCCTCGGCGCGCGCCGCGGCCAGGCGCGCCCGCACCTGTGATCGCAACGCCTCGAGCTGTTGCTCCTGCTCGGCGAGTGTCGCGGCGAGTCGCGTGCGCTGCTCTTCGAGGTCGGCGATGCGGCGCCGTGCGCTCTCGGCGCTGCGGCGCAGGGGCAGCAGCTTCCGCACCGAGAAGCGCGCGAGCTCCTCCTTCCCGCCGGCCAGGGCGAGCTCGACGTCGGCGTCGAGGGCGTCGGCCTCGGTCTCGATCCGCTGCGCCTCGTCGGTGAGGCGCCGCGATTCGTCTTCGAGGGCGTCGACCTGCGCGCGCTTGCGGTCGATCTCGAGCTCCGCCTCGCGCAGGTGTTGTTTGGCGAGGAGCGAGCGCTCTTCGAGCTGTTCGAGGACGCCGTGCGCGTCGGCGCGCACGAGCAGTCCGAGTCGATCGAGGAAGTTCATCGGGGTTTCTCCTGGTGGGTGGGTTTCGGGTTCAGCGCTTCGCGCCGGCGCGCTGGTCGTCGCGGCCGCTCTCGAGCAGGGCCTTGCCGAGGTGATTGCGCGCCTCGGGAGTCGCGGCGGACGGCGCCGCGACGGTGTCGTGCAGGTCGCCGAGCGCATCGGCTTCCGCGGCGTCGACGTAGCCGAGCGCCCGCAGCTGCTCGGTCTCCATCTCCACGCGATAGGCCTCGACCTCCGCGACCGCTTCCTCCTGGCGGCCTTCCTTCACCTTCCGCGCCACGCTCTGTTTGAGCGCGCCGAGCGACTCGTTCTTGTTGGCGCGGCGGTAGCGCTCGGAATCGAAGGAGGCGTAGTAGGCGTCGTCGTCCGCGATGCACGCCAGCTCGGGCAGCGCCGCGAGGGATGCGCGGTGGCGCTCGCCGTCCGGGGTCGCGTATTCGACGTGCACGGCGCCGAGTGCGACATCGGTGATCTCCGCGGTCGGCGCGTGGAGCACGAGCCAGATCCGCCGCTCCTGTCCGCCGAAGAGGTCGCCGGGATGGAAGCGGACGCCGCCGTCGCCTTCGGCGTGCAGCGGATAGCCCGCCGCACTGGCGACGCGGACGCCCGCCGCCGGATCGATGCGCACCGAGAGCGCGCGGGCGACGGTGTCGCGCGCGGCGGCGAACTCGTCGCCGAACACGCCGGCGAGCCGCCTGAGGTCGGGCAGGTAGTAGAAGTTGCCGGTGCCCGCGTCGGCGAGGGCGCTCATCACCGTCTCGTCGAAGCCGGCGCCGATGCCCACGGAGGAGAGCACGTACTCCCCGGCGAGCGCGCGTGCGGCCCGGGCGCGCAGGCCCGGCAGGCTGAAATCGCCCTGGTTGGCGAGGCCGTCCGAGAGGACGATCACGCGCGGGGCGCGACCGCCGCGCGACGCGCGCGTCAGGACGGAATCGGCGAGGTCGAGGCCGGACGAGAGATTCGTGCCGCCCGTCGCCTGGAGGTGGCCGAGCCGCCCGTTCCAACGCGACCGCGCGCCCGGGTCGGCGACTTCGAGCGCGATGTCGAGCTGCGCCGCCGACGCATAACTCACCAGCGCGAAGCGGTCGCCGTCGGCGAGGCCGGAGATGAGCTCGCGCACCGCCCCGACTGCGGTCGCGATCGGCTGGCCCTGCATCGATCCGGAGCGGTCGAGGACGACGACGAGATCGGTCGGGACGTGGGGAGCGATGGCGTCGACCTGCTGTCCGCGCAGCACCAGCTCGACGCGCACGAGGCCGTCGCTGCCCTCGAGCACCGAGCCGCGATCGAGCCCGGCTTCGAGCGTGACGACGCCGGACTTCGAGGCGATCCGGTCGGGGATCGCGTCGCCGCCCGACGATTCGGTGGCCATGCGCGCGGCGGCGCCGATCGCCAGGGTGGCGACGAGCAGCGTCGCGACGAGGGCGCGTCGGCGGCCGGCGCGCGGAGTGTCGGGAGAAGTGGGTTCGGTCATCGGAGGCTCCTTCGAGGGGACGGGGTGATTCGACCGCTTCGGTGGCGGCGAAGTCAGTCTCTCGAAGCCGCTGCGCGATCACCGTCAAGGAGCCGTAAAGCCCGGGCGCCCCGCTTTACATCGCGTTTACGGCACCCCCTGGCGCACCGGCCTAGAATCGGACGCGATGTCCGCCCGCGCGCCCGCCATCCTCGTCGTCGAGGACGAAGAGTCGATCCGCAAGGGTCTGTGCGACGTGCTCGCCTTCCGGGGGTATGCGCCGGAGGGGGTCGAGCGCGGCGACGACGGACTGCGCCGGGCGCTCTCGAACGAACATGCACTCGTGTTGCTCGACGTGATGCTGCCCGCGATGAACGGCTTCGACGTCTGCCGCGAGTTGCGCGCCGCCCTGCCCGAGTTGCCGGTCCTGATGTTGACTGCGCAGGGCTCGGAGCAGGACGTCCTCGAGGGTTTCCGCGTCGGCGCCGACGACTACGTCACCAAGCCCTTCTCGGTGGCCGAGCTGGTGGCGCGCGTCGAAGCGCTCCTGCGCCGCAGCGGTGCGGGGGTGGCGGACGAGACGCCCGAGCCCTTCGCCTTCGGTAGCTGGCGCATCGACCCGGGCACGCGCGAAGCCGCGCGCGACGACGCGCGCGTCGAGCTCACCCAGCTCGAGGCATCGCTCGCCTCGCTCTTCGCGCGCGAGCCGGGTCGCATCCTGTCGCGGCGACGCCTCTTGAAGGAGGTCTGGGGCGTTGCCGATCCCGATCGCATCGAGACGCGCACGGTCGACATGCACGTCGCGAAGCTGCGCAAGAAGCTCGACGCGAGCGGCGACGCGCTGATCCAGACCGTGCGCGGCGAAGGCTACCGCTTCCACGCATGACGCGGATCCGCATCGTCCTCGCGCTCGTGTCGCTCGCGACGCTCTGTCTCGTGACGCTCCTCGCCTGGCGCGCCAACGAGGGGTTGCGGGCCGAGCGCGCCGTGCGCCACGAAGCCGTCGCAGAGCGCACCTTCGAAGAGATGGAGCGCGCGCTCACCGCCTTTCTCGCGCGCGAAGAGGCGCGGCCCTTCGAGCACTACGCCTACACCCTTCCCGTGAGCGGCGAGCGCTCGCCGCTCGCGTCGGGCCTCGAGCCCTTCGTCGTCGGCGCCTTCCAGCTCGATCCCAGCGGCGCGGTGAGCACGCCGCTCGAGCCGAGCGGCGGCACCGACGCCGACGCCGACGACGCGGAGCCGAACGCGGCGCAGCGCGAAGAAGCGGGGAGGCAGAGCGCGAGCCGCGTGCGACGCGCGGTGAACGATCTGTGGTCGTCGAACGCGAGCGCGTCGGCGGGCGTGGGAGAGAAGCGCGCGAAGGAGGAAGGGGCGCGCGAGGCG
>JAHEJV010000237.1 GCA_024638705.1 Deltaproteobacteria bacterium
TATTCCGAGCCCGGCGCCGGCTCCGACCTCGCGAGCCTCCAGACGCGCGCCGTCCTCGAGGGCGACGAGTACGTCATCACCGGCCAGAAGATCTGGACGACCGGCGCCGACAAGGCGGACTGGATCTTCTGTCTCGTCCGCACCGATTTCGACGCGCCGAAGCACGACGGCATCTCGTTCATCCTCTTCCCGATGCACCAGCCCGGCGTCGAAGTCTCGCCGTTGCAGCTGATCGACGGCAGCGCCGACTTCTCGCAGGTCTTCTTCGACGGCGCGCGCGCGAAGGCCGAGCACGTCCTCGGCCCGGTGAACGGCGGCTGGACGGTGGCGAAGCGCCTGCTCCAGCACGAGCGCAGCACCGACGGCGGCAGCGAAGGCGGCCTCTCCGGCGCGCAGAAGGAGACGCTCGCCGACCTGGTGAAGCGCGAGATCGGCGTCGAGGACGGCGTCCTCGCCGACCCCGCGATCCGCCAGCGCCTCGCCCGACAGGAGATGGAGGCGAAGGCGCTCTCCCTCACCATGCGCCGCGCCGGCGAGGAGGCCCGCGCCGGCCAGACCGCGCGCGACATCGGATCGCTCGGCAAGTACCGCTGGGCGAACATGGTGAAGAGCGAGCAGGACATCGCGCTCCTGGCGCTAGGCGCACAGGGACTCGGCTGGGAAGGTCCGGGCTTCCGCGACACCCACCTCGAACGCACCCGCGCCTGGCTCACCACGCGCGCCGACTCGATCTGGGGCGGCACCAACGAAGTGCAGCTCAACGTGATCGCGAAGCGGGTGCTGCAGATTCCCGAATAGCGGGCGCGGCTCAGCTGCCGGACTTCGTCTCGAAATCCTTCGCCGAGTGCCGCTCGGGCACCTGGAGCTCTTCCGGGCCCCAGGGCTTGTTGACGCGCGCGCCGCGCTGATAGGCCGGTCGCTTCGTCACGTCCTCCGCCCAGCGCACGACGTTCTTGTACGACTCCACGTCGAGGAACTCGCCCGCGCTGTAGAGCTTCCCCTGCACGAGCGCGCCGTACCACGGACACGTCGCCATGTCCGCGATCGTGTACTCGTCGCCGCCGAGGTAGCGGCGCTCGGCGAGATTCTTGTCGAGCACGTCGAGCTGGCGCTTCACTTCCATCGTGTAGCGGTTGATCGGGTACTCGTACTTCTCGGGCGCGTAGGCGTAGAAGTGGCCGAAGCCGCCGCCGAGGTAGGGCGCACTGCCCATCTGCCAGAACAGCCACGACAGGCACTCGGCGCGCGCCGACGGGTCGGTGGGCAGGAATGCGCCGAACTTCTCGGCGAGATGGACGAGCATGGCGCCAGATTCGAACACCCTCGTCGGCGGCGTCGTGCCGTGATCGACCATCGCCGGGATCTTCGAGTTCGGGTTCGCCGCGACGAAGCCGCTGCCGAACTGGTCGCCCTCGCCGATGTTGATCAGCCAGGCGTCGTACTCGGCGTCCTTGCCGAGCGCGAGCAGCTCCTCGAGCAGCACCGTCACCTTCACCCCGTTCGGCGTGGCCAGCGAGTAGAGCTGGATCGGGTGTTCGCCCTTCGGCAGCTCCTTCTCGTGGGTGGCGCCGGCGATCGGGCGGTTGATCTTCGCGAACCGTCCGCCGCTCTCAGCCTCCCAGGTCCAGACGTTGGGCGGGGTGTAGGTGTCGTCGGCCATGGGGATCCTTTCGCTTCCGGGCGCTCGGGGAACGCGAACTATGCCACACTCCGGCACGCACAGAGTTTCGGGGAGCAGAACGATGAAGCGACGGCACCTGGGCGCGCTGGAGGTGAGCGCGATCGGCCTCGGCTGCATGAGCATGAACGACACGTACGGAAAGGCCGACGCGGCGGAGTCCGAGCGCACGCTGCTGCGCGCCGTGGAGATCGGCGTGACGTTCTTCGACACGGCGAACGCCTACGGCCTGGGGAAGAACGAAGAGCTCGTCGGGCGCGTGCTCGCCCCGCACCGCGACACCATCCAGATCTCGACGAAGTTCGGCTTCGTCCTCGGCGAGGGCGGACCAAAGGTGGACGGCCACCCCGACCGCGTCGCTGCCCGCTGCGACGAATCCCTCGAACGTCTCGGCACCGACCACATCGACCTCTACTTCCTGCACCGCCCCGATCCAGAAGTGCCGATAGAGGAGTCGGTGGGCGCGATGGCCGAGCTCGTGAAGTCGGGGAAGGTGCGCCACCTCGGCCTGTGCGAGATCTCCGCCCGCTCGCTGCGCAAGGCCCACGCCGTGCATCCGATCGCCGCGGTGCAGTCCGAGTACTCGCTCTGGACGCGCGACCCGGAGCGCCACGTGCTGCCCGCCTGCCGCGAGCTCGGCGTCGGCTTCGTGCCGTTCAGCCCGATCGGACGCGCCGTCCTCACCGGCGCGATCGACACGGATACGAAGTTCGAGAACGACATGCGCGCGACGATGCCGCGCTTCGAACGCGAGAACCTCGAGCGCAACCTCGCGCTGGTGAAGGAGCTCGTCGCGATCGCCGAGGCGCGCGGCGTCGCTCCCGGACAGATCGCCCTCGCCTGGCTGCTGGCGAAGGACGAACACATCGTGCCGATCCCCGGCACGAAGCGGCGCACCTATCTCGAAGAGAATGCCGCGGCGAACGAGGTCGATCTCGATGCCGCGACGGTCGCGCGCCTCGACACGCTTTTCGCACCGGAGAAGATCTCCGGAGAGCGCTACGGACAGAGCTGGATGAAGTCGACCGACACGGACGACTGATCGAGGAGACGAGATGCAACCCCTCAACGCAAAGAGCCTCGCCACGTCGGTGCTCGCGCTCCTGTGGATCGGCTGCGGAAGCCCGTTCCTGCTGATCCCCGGTGGCGCGCTCGACGGCGCCTCGGTCGATCCGCCCGACACCTGGGCGTTCCTCGACGAGATCGACACCGTGCAGCTCGAGACCCGTCCCAGCGATCCCTACTCGGTCAACATCTGGGTGACGCGCGTCGACGAGGTGCTCTATCTGCACGCCGGCGCCGACCCGGGATCCTGGGTCGCGCACATCGAGGAGAACCCGAAGGTGCGCCTCGGCGTGGAAGGCGCCATCTACGAGCTCGTGGCGGCGCGGGTCGACGATCAGGCGGAGTTCGACCGCTTCGCCGAGACCTACGACGAGAAGTTCGGTCTGCGTCCGCGCAACGAGAACGTGAGCGAAGCCGTCCTGCTGCGACTCACCCCGCGCTGACGCCCGCGTTCACGCTCGCACGAACCCCGCGCCGGTGACCAGCGGCAGCTCGGCGTAGGTGCGGATGCCGGGCTCCGCGGCAACGACGTGGGGGATGGCGTTCACCGCGGGCAGCCCGGTGATGATCATCCCGAGCACCATGAAGTCGGCAAAGCTCTTCGCCTCGAAATCGTGGGGCGGGAGGACGTCGAGCTTCGTTCGGATGCGCGGCTGCCCCTCGATCTCGACGAGGTAGCCGTGCTCGAGCTCCCAGTCGGGCTCGAGGTGCTGGCCCTTCCGCCAGCGCACCTGGAGATCGATCACGGCTTTCCCGCCGACGCGACCCTGCCAGCTGGCCTCGATGCCGGCCACGCAGCCCTCGAGGATCTTCATGTACCCGAGGTCGAGGTCTTCGGTGGCCGCGGCAAAGCCCGCCTCGCACACCACCTCGTCGACTTCGACGCGCAGGGCGTCGGCCATCATCAGCACGGCGTCGCCGAACACCGCCGTGCCCCGACGCACCATTGCCGGCAGATCGGGATTCGTGATCGGTTGCGAGAAGCCGATCGGCAGCTCGGTCTCGGGCGAGGAGTAGCCCGTCGAGTCGACCGATTCGAGCACGGTGATCTTGTCGATGCGGTCGCAGATGCCGGCCGACACGAGGGCCAGCAGGTTCGCGAAGCCCGGGTTCATCCCGGTGCCGAAGAGCGTCGCGCCGCCGCGCCGACACGCCTCCTCCAGACGCGCGCGATCGCCCTCGCCCATCGCGTGGCCGGTGATGAAGGCCGCCGTCGAGGAGACGTGGATGCCCGCTTCGAGAAAGCGCACCAACTCGTCCACGTTCGGCCACATCGGGTTGTAGCTGATGCAATCGGGAGCGAGCGCGATCAGGGCATCGACGTCGTTCGTCGCGAGGACGCCCGTCGGCGGCAGCCCGGCGAGTTCGCCCGCATCGCGGCCGACCTTGTCGTCGCTCCACGCATAACAGCCGACGAGCTCGAGCTCCGGGTTCTCCACGATGGCGCGCAGGCAGCGCCGGCCGACGTTTCCGGTGGTCCACTGCACGACGCGGTGCGGCATCGGTCTCCTCCCTCGGCCTTCGCCGGCCGGTCGGACCGTATTCTGCCACGCCCTCCGCGAGGAGGGGAGCCGCGCCGGCGCCTAGGCCGCGGCGCGCTGCGGATCGGGGTTGTCGAAGACGAGCACGCCGTCCTCGAGCGGCGCCTTGCGCACCATCTTCTTGTCGGCGGCGTAGCTCTGGGTGTTCTGCCAGGGCGGCCGCTCGCCCTGCTTCGGCATCAGGTGCATCGAGCGCTGCATGTAGCCCGCGGAGAAGTCGAGCAGCCACGGCAGCGTCTGCATGTCCCGGTCTTCCTCGCGCAGACGCGGCGTGGCCTGTCGCACGCCGAGCTCGTCCATGCGGTTCAGCAGCCGGCAGGCGTACTCGGCGTTGAGATCGGCGCGCAGCGTCCAGGAGGCGTTCACGTAGCCGAAGGTCTGCACGAGGTTCGGCACATCCGAGAACATCATCCCCTTGTAGGTGAAGGTGTCGGGGAACGAGACGGGCTTCCCGTCGACCTCGAACTGGGCGCCGCCGAGCAGCTTCAGCTCGAGCCCCGTGGCCGCGATGATCGCGTCGGCGTCCAACTCCTCGCCGGACACCAGGCGGATGCCTTTCTTCGTGATGCGATCGATCTTGTCGGTGACGACCGACGCCTTCCCCGCCTGGATCGCCTCGAAGAGATCGGCGTTCGGGATCAGGCACAGGCGCTGGTCCCACGGGTTGTAGCTCGGGGTGAAGTGCTTCTCGACGTCGTAGTCGGGGCCGAGCGCCTTCCGCACGCGCTCGAGCAGGAACTCCTTCACCCTCTCGGGCTTCGTGCGCGTCTTGTCGTACACGCGCTTCTGGAGCGTGATGTTCTTCCAGCGCGTGAGGCGGTAGGCGAGCATCTCGGGCAGGATCTTGCGCAGCCCGTTCGCGATGACGTCGCGATCGGGGCGCGACACGACGTAGGTGGGCGAGCGCTGGAGCATCGTCACGTGCGCCGCCTTGTCCGTCATCGCGGGGACGAGCGTCATCGCCGTCGCACCGCTGCCGATCACCACCACGCGCTTGCCGGAGTAGTCGAAGTCTTCCGGCCAGAGCTGGGGGTGGAACATCGCGCCCTCGAACTCCTCCTCTCCGGGGAAGGTCGGACGATGGGGCTTGTCGTAGCTGTAGTAGCCGCTGCACATCAGCAGGAAGCGACAGGCGATCGGCTCGACCGGCTCGCCCTCGCCCGCGCCGTCCGGACCGGTGTGCGCGATGTCGAGTGTCCACTGCGCATCTTCGGTCGACCAGGACGCGCGCTCGAGGCGACGCTGGAACTGGATGTGCCTGCGGACGTCGTGCTCGTCGGCGGTGTCGTTCACGTAGGCAAGGATGGACGGACCGTCCGCGATCGCCTTCGCGTCGCGCCAGGGCTTGAAGTTGTATCCCAACGTGTGCATGTCGCTGTCGGAGCGGATGCCGGGATAGCGGTAGAGGTCCCAGGTACCGCCGAGCGACGCGCGGCTCTCGAGCAGCGCGAAGGTCTTGCCGGGGCAGTGCTTCTGGAGATGGACGGCCGCGCCGATTCCCGACAGGCCGGCGCCGACGATCACCACGTCGAACTGACTCATACCGATCACGCTCCACTCGGTTCGGAACTGCACGACGGCCGATCCCGGGAGACCGGTGTTGGGATTTTCAAAGGTATAGAAACTTTTAGACTTGTCAAGTTTTCTCGCGAGTGGCACCCTGCCCTGCCATGAGCGGACTGCGGGAACGGAACAAGGAGCGACGGCGCCAGGCGATCCTCGACGCCGCGCTCGAACTGCTGCGCGCGAACGACATCGACGCCGTCACGATCGAGCAGATCGCGGCGCGCGCCGAGGTGTCGCCGCCGACGATCTACAACCTCGTCGGCACCCGCGAGCAGCTGCTCGTCGCACTGATCGACCGCATCAGCGAGGGATTGATCGAGCAGTTCGAGCCGCCCGACGGCGACCTCGACGACCCGGTCGGGATGATGCGACGCGCGGTCGACGAAACGGTCGCGGCATTCGTCGCCGACTCCGCCGCCTATCGCCAGATCGTCCGCTCGCTCGGCAACCTCGCCGTCTCGGGCTCGCGCCTCGCCTTCGACCCCTCGGCGCTCCACGTTCGCGCGATGCGCCGCGCCCAGGAGCTGGGCATCCTGCGAGACGACCTCGACCCGGTGGCCCTCGGACGCCAGTCCTTCCTCGCCTACGTCGCGGCGCTCACCTCGTGGGCGTCCGGCAGCCTCGCCGACCGCGGCTTCGGCATCGCCGCCCGACACGGCATGGTGACGGTGCTCGCCGCCGCCAGCAGCGACGCCCACCGCGAAGACCACCATGCCGAGCTGGCGGCGCTGGGCGCGAAGCTGGCGCGGGTGAGCTGGAAGCAGTAGGCGCGAGGTTTCAGCGCGCGGCGGTCGGCGGGTCGAGCGGGCCGGTCAGCGACGCGCGCTGGGAGAGCTCGACCCAGTTGCCGTCCGGGTCGCGCACCATCGAGTAGATCGCGACGTCGCCGCCGCGGCGCGGCGGCGCTCCCTCGCGGGCGCCGAGATCGAGCGCGCGGCGATGCGCCTCTTCGCAAGAGAAGATCTGGACGGTGAGATAGCGGTAGCCTGGCCCGGCGATCGCCGCGTCGGACGGGGCGTCGTCGCCCGTCTCGAAGAACAGGCGCGAGTGCCCGCAGCAGCACGCGTCGGCGTCCGCCGCGAAGCCCAGGACGTCGCGATAGAACGCAATGTGGGAGCTGCGGTCGCGCACGCGCATCACCACGCCGATCCCCTCGATGCCACGCTCTCCCACCGGCACGAGGCGTGCGCGTTCTCCCCCGGGCCCCTCGAGCTCGCGCGGCGCCGCCAGTCCCTCGCAGGCGATCCAGAGCTCGCGAATCCCCGACGGCGGCGCGTCGGCGAGCGCTTCGACGTGGTTCACCTTGAGCACCGATCCATGCACGCCGAAGCGGTGCTGCGCCATCCCGCGGCGCGGATGGATCGTCTCCTCGAAGTCGAGCCCGACCTCATCGCGCCAGAACGTCTTCGATGCTTCGAGGGCGTCCGTCATCACCGCGACGTCGAAGCAGGGCTTCGCGA
>JAHEJV010000238.1 GCA_024638705.1 Deltaproteobacteria bacterium
GAGAGGGTGGTGTCGAGCGCGCCGTCGCCGTTCGTGTCGCGCTGCTGCGACACCGGCAGGCCACGCTCGTAGAGCGTCACGACGTCGAACTTCCCGTCGGCGCGAGTGTCCTGTTCTTCGCGCACCTTCTCGCCGGCGGCATAGATCGTGACGAGATCGAAGGCCCCGTCGCCGTTCGTGTCGGCTTCGTCGCGGGTGACCTGACCGTCCGCGTCGAGCTCGCCCTTGCGGTCGGCGGCGCCGTCCGGACCCCCGTACTCCTCGAATCGGACGGGCCGGCCGTCGGCGAAGAAGACCACGCGGTCGGGAGCGCCGTCCGCATCCGTGTCGTTCTCGGTCTTCGTGGGACGGCCCTCGGCGTCGCTGGTGCGCCAGAAGTCGATCTGCCCGTCGCCGGTCGTGTCGCGGTGCGTGGCCATCTCGACTCCGGTCGCGGGATCGAGCTCGACCCAGGTGTCGACCTGTCCGTCGCCGGTGCTGTCCTGTTCCTGGCGTTCGAGGGCTTCGCCGGCGGCGTAGTAGTTCCACAGGTCGACCTGTCCGTCGCCGTCCTCGTCGAGTTCGACGCGTTCGAGGCGCTCTTCGGCGAAGTGTTCGACGCGCTCGGGCGCCTCGGCGCCGGGCTTCGTGATGGTGCGCCGAACCAAGACCCCCTCCTCGTGGAAGGCGGCGATCTCGAAGTGGCCGTCACCGTCTTCGTCGAGGCGCTCCTCGCGGACGCGCTCTTCGGCGTCGAAGAGGTAGGTGGCATCGACCTTCCCGTTGCCGTCGCGGTCTTCGCGCTGCTCGGTCTGGCGGCCGTCCGCGAAGAGCACGGTGGTGTCGGAGACGCCGTCGCGATCGGTGTCGGCGTCGCGCTGGAGGAGCGTGTCGCCCTCGAAGAGGGTGACGACTTCGGGCTCGCCGTCCCCGGTCTGGTCCTCTTCCTCTCGGACGCGCACGCCTTCCGCGTAGAAGCGGTGCAGCTCCGCGTGGCCGTCGGCGTCGGAATCGATCGCCTCGCGCTCCTTGCGGCCTTCTCCATCGAGCCAGACGACGAGCTCGAGGACGCCGTCGCCGTCGGCGTCGAGCTCCTGGCGACGCTCGCTGCCGTCTTCGAAGTGGGCGGTGCTGTCGTAGTGACCGTCGGCGGTGGTGTCGGCCTGGCGGCGCAGCAGCGTCTCGCCGTCCGGCGCGAAGTGGTTGATGACGTCCTTCTGGCCGTTTGCGTCGGTGTCTTCCTCGACCCGCACGCGGGCTCCGCCGGCGTAGAAAATGGCGACGTCGAACGCGCCGTCGCCGGTCGTGTCCTGCTCTTCCGAGGCCTTCTCGCCGTCGGGACCGAAGTGCGCCTGGACGTCGACCTTCCCCGAGTGGTCGGAATCGATCTCCACCTTCGCGACGACGCCCTCGGTATAGGTCGTCCAGCGATCGGTCTCGCCGTCGAAGTCGGTGTCCTCCTCGAGCTTCGCGGGGAGGTCGTTCTCGTAGTGGAGCGACGAGTCGGCCTTGCCGTCGGCGTTCTTGTCGTCGAGCTGCTGGCTCGGCTTCCCCTCGCGGTGGGTGATCCAGCGATCCTTCTCGCCGTCGCCGTTGGTGTCCTGGTCCTGGCGGGCCGGCGTCTTCCCGTCCTCGTCGAAGAAGATCCAGACGTCGACGGCGCCGTCGTGGTCGGTGTCGCGCTCGGCCCGCTCGGCGACGCCGCCGATGTAGTGGACGATCTCGTCGTGCTTGCAGTCGCCGTTGGTGTCCTTGCGACTCTCTGCGATCTGCTCGTTGTCGTCGTAGTAGAGCTCGACAGGCGAGCAGCGCGGCTGCGCGCCGGCGGACCCGGCGACGAGTGCCGCGGCCGCGCTCGCAACGATTCCGAGGAGCGCGCGCCGATTCCTCGCGACCGACCTAGCCACCGACGGGGTTGCTGAACGTTCCGACGATCGGCACCTGCGCGAGGCAGCGGATGTCGTCCGTCATGGGCTGGAAGGGGGCGGCGGCGCGGAGCGCGTCCACGGCGCTGGCGCCGAGGGCGTTGTCCTGGGCGGCGACGATCGAGACGCGCGACGCGGAGCCCGCGACGTCGAGCTGGAAGCGGAGCGTCACCTTGCTGCCGGCGTCGACGCCGGGCGGCAGCACCCAGCGCTCGAGCGTGCGCTTCTCGACGTCGAGCAGATAGGACTGGACGGCGGGATTCTCCATGCACGAGGTCTTCGTGACGGGCGTCGTCGTGCCGGAGCCGGTCGGTGCGGTGCCGGCGAGCGGACCGTCGCCGATCGTCGTGTCGACCGAGACGACGAGGGCGCCACTCGGCGAGCCGACGACGTCGCGATCGGAGAGCACGCCGTCGCGCACCGAGCTGCCGTTTCCGCTGCCGATCTGGAGCGGTGCCGTGCCGATCGTGTCGCCGACCGCCGCGGCTTCGACGCGCCGCGGGCCGACCGACGGGCCGACCGGGGCGTCGATGCGCGTCGGGCCGCGGACCACGGGTCCGACCGCCGCGGCGACGTCGACCGCCGCCACGCGGGCTCGCGCGGCGGTGTTCACGGCGGACACGCGCTCGACGGCGAGGCTCTGGTGCTGGATGTCGGTCGGAGCGCGCGACGTGCCGACTGCTTCCATCTGGAGCGCTTCGGCGTGCACCGCGGGCGAGGCCTCGGCGATGACGCGCGGGTTCACGATCTGGGGCTGCACCGCCTGGACGGCGGGCGCGTAGGGCAGGTTGCGCCGTTGGGCGAGCGCCTTGGGCGCCGCGATCGGCTCCGTCTCCGGCGGCGGGGGCGGCGGCTTCACCTCCTCCTGGAGCAGCTGGACCGGAATGATCTGCTCTTCGATCACCGGGGCGAGACTCGCGATGACGAGCAGGGCGACGAACCCGGCGGCGTGGAGGAGCAGGGATCCGGTGACGAAGGTGCGCGTCTTCGCGTCTTCCTCGATTTCGGCGTAGCCCGGATATGCCACGGCGAGCGGCTTCGCGATGACTTCTTCGAGCGGCCGCGATCGGCGCTTTTCCTTGCGGCGCTGACTTCGTCTTCCGCGAATCAGGGGCTGGTCCATAGGTCGCGTTCGATCCGGTGGAGAGGGTTGAGGCGGGCGATCGCGGCAAACTTCGGCGCCGACTTGGGTACTTGGGTGAGTGGCCACGAGACGAAGAGAGGTCACGTGAGGAAATGCGTGGATCGGGCGTCGATGGCTCCGAAACCGGTCCAGGTGCGGTCCGTGTGCCGCGGGGTTGCCGGTGCGTTGCGATCCGGCCGCACTTGCGGCCCCCCGCCACTTCCGGGCGTCGTCCGATTCCTTCCGATGGCTTCCGATGAATCCTGCAGCGAGCCGATCGCCCTCGGCGCGGTGCCTGCCGGGGGATCGGGCACGAGAACGCGGCTCAGGTGGACGGTGCGACACGACGAAGAGACGATTCGACTCCGCCGCGCCGGGCCGAATCTACGAGAGGGCTCTCGGGGTGTCAAACCTCGGCCGAGGCGATAGGCTGGCGGCAATCGAAACTCTAAGCCTACGGCGTTACAGGGAAAAGGCGCCGGGTGACATTCTAGGCACAACGCCACCGCGACAGTGGCCGGGAGACTTCGCTTGGGCTCGCAGACCATCCTCGAACTATTCCACCAGGGCGGGCTGACCACCTACCCGCTCCTGCTGGGCTCGATTCTCGCGCTGGGAATCTTCTTCGAGCGCCTCTGGCGCTTTCGTGGGCTTCGCACCTCGACGCGCGGGCTCACGAAGGAAACGATCGAAGCGGTCGTGAGGCGCGATCTCGACGCTGCGCGCACGCTCTGCGAGAAGTCGAAGCAGCCGATCGCGAAGATCTATCTCGAAGCGATGCGCTGGCGGAACGTGCCCCTCGAAGATCTCGAGCGCGTGCTCCAGACCACGCGGCAGGAAGCCACCTACGAACTCCGCCGCGGTCTCTGGGTGATCGGCACCGTCGGCTCGTTGGCCCCGTACGTCGGCCTCTTCGGCACGGTGATCGGCATCATCCGCGCGTTCTCCGACATGGCGGAGCACGGTGCGGGCGGCTTCGAAGTGGTGGCGTCGGGCATCTCCGAAGCGCTGATCGCGACGGCCGCGGGGCTCGCCGTCGCCATCATCGCGCTGGCCTTCTACAACTTCCTGCAGACGCAGGTGGGATCGATCGCGGGCACGTACGCGCGTTCGTGCGAGCGCTTCGTGCAGGCGCTGCTCTTCCTCGAGTCGTCGCAGGAAAGCAGTGCGGCCGGCGCCGGTGGGGAGGTGGGCAGTGGCTTCGTTCCGGCCGGATAGCGAGGAAACCTCGGACGACGGCGTCGTCGCCGAGATCAACATCACGCCGCTGACCGACGTCTTCCTCGTCCTGCTCGTGATCTTCATGGTCACGACGTCGGTCGTCGCGAATCAGAGCAAGAACATCGAGCTGCCCGGGGCAGCGGTGAGCGACACCACGCCCGAGGGCGTCACCGTCGAGGTGACGCCGGACGGGATCATCACGGTGAACACGACCGTGGTCACGACCGAGACGCTCTTCGAGGCGCTCGAGGGCGCGCTCGAGACGTCGCGCGACAAGGTCGTGATCCTGCGTGGCGACCGCGCGGTGATGCTCGGCGAAGCGGTGAACATCCTCGACATCGCGCAGCAGGCGGGCGCGAAGGGCATCGCCCTCGCGACGAAGCCGCCGACCGAAGGTTAGGCGCGGCTCAGAGCGATTCCAGCATCGTGAAGTAGTCGGGCCACGTCTTCGAGACGCAGCCCGGGTCGCGGATCGCGACGCCTTCGTGTCGCAGACCCGCGAGCGCGAAGGACATCGCCATGCGGTGGTCGTCGTAGGTGTCGATTTCCGCGCCGCGCAGCGGACCGGGCGTGATGGTGAGCGAATCGGCGTCGGCGCGGGCGTCGGCGCCGAGCTTGCGCAGCTCGGTTTCGAGGGCGGCGAGGCGATCGGTCTCCTTGATCCGAAGGTTGGCGACGTTGCGGATCGTGGTCGCGCCGTCGGCGAAGAGCGCGACGACCGCGAGCGCCAGCACGGCGTCGGGCAGGTCGTTCATGTCGACGTCGATGCCGCGCAAGTTCCCGGACGGCCCCTGGACGCACGCCCAGTCGGGCCCTTCCTCCACCGTGCATCCCATCCGTTCGAGCAGCCGCAGGATGCCGATGTCGGGTTGATGCGTCGTGAGCGCCAGGCCGTCGACGCGGACGCGTCCGCCGGCGATCGCGGCGGCGCAGAAGGGATAGGCGGCGGAGGACGCGTCGGCTTCGATGGCGTAGTCGCGTCCGTGGTAGCGGTCGCCCGCGGCGACGCGGATCGCGTCGTCCCCCTGCCAATCCACGCGCGCCCCGAACGCGCGCATCACGTCGAGGGTGAGGTCGACGTAGGGGCGGGAGACGAGCTCGCCGTTCTCGAAGCGGAGCGTGACGTCGCGCTCGGCGTAGGGCGCGGTGAGCAGGACGGCCGAGACGTATTGGCTCGATCGCCGTGCGTCGATCGTGGCGTCGCCGCCGGGGAGACCGCCGCCCGCGACGCGCACGGGCGGACAGCCGTTCGCGCCCTCCGTCCGGCACGGGGCGCCGAGCTTCTCCAGGGCGCGGGTGAGGTCGTCGATCGGCCGCTCGCGCATGCGCGCCGTGCCGTCGAGGACGATGGGGCCGTCCGCCAGCGTTGCGGCGGCGGTGAGGAAGCGGGCGGTGGTCCCGGAGTTGCCCGCGAAGAGCGGGGCGTCGGGCGCGCGCAGGTGGCCATTCGCCCCGGCGACGCGCCACGGACCTTCCGACACGTCCACCGACACGCCGAGCGCGCCGAGGGAGGCGACCATGACGCGGGTGTCGTCGCTCTCGAGCCCGCCTGAGAGGATGCTCGCCCCGTCGGCGAGGGCGGCGGCGACGAGGGCCCGGTTGGTGACGCTCTTCGACCCCGGCACCCGGACTCGCGCGTCGAGCGGGCCGCGCGGAGCGATCGGCAGGGGATCGGGCCAGTCGGGCATGGGCGGCAAGCTACCCCAGGGCTCCTGGGCACGCGGGCGCGTTGACACCCCCGAGGCACTCCGTCAATCTCCCGACTTTGCGCGCTTTTTTGCGTCTTGCGACCGCCGCCCCCAGCTCGCGGCGCCCGCCGGCACACGACGAACTCCCCACCCATCCCTACCCAGGATCGACGACCCATGCTCAAGCGACGCCTCTTCACTCCGGGGCCCGTGCCGGTCCCCGAGCGCGTGCTGCTCGCGATGGCGCAGCCCGTGATCAACCACCGCGCTCCCGATTTCCTGCCCGTGTTCCAGCGTTGCAAGACGGGGCTGCAACGGATCTTCCAGACCGAACAACCGGTGCTGCTCTTCGCCGCGTCGGGCACCGGCGCGATGGACGCCGCCGTGTCGAATCTGCTCTCGCCCGGCGACCACGCGCTCGTCATCCAGGGCGGGAAGTTCGGCGAGCGCTGGGGCGAGATCTGCGACGCCTACTGCGTGCGCACCACGAAGATCGACGTCGAGTGGGGCCGCGCGGCCGATCCGGCCGACGTCGAGGCCGCCCTCGACGCGAATCCGGACATCAAGGCCGTCTACCTCCAGGCGTCGGAGACGAGCACCGCGACGCGTCACCCGGTGAAGGAGATCGCCGAGATCGTGCGCCGTCGCGACGACTGTCTGATCGTCGTCGATGCGATCACCGCGGTCGGCGTGTACGACATTCCGATGGACGATTGGGGGCTCGACGTCGTGCTCTCGGGCTCGCAGAAGGCGTTCATGTTGCCGCCCGGCCTCGCGTTCATGGGGCTCTCCGAGCGCGCGCGAGAATTCATGAAGAGTTCGCAGGCGGCGCACTACTACTTCTCGCTCGACAAGGAGCTCAAGGGCCTCGAGACCGATCAGACCTCGTGGACGCCGGCGGTGAGCCTGCTCCAGGGGCTGGACGTGGCGCTCGAGATGATCCTCGACGAGGTCGGCCTCGAAGAGACGTGGGCGCGGACCGAGAAGCTCGCGCACGCGACGCGCGAGTCGATGCGCGCGATCGGCCTCGGCCTGCTCGCGCCCGACGACCCGAGCCCGGCGTGCACCGCCGTGCTGGTGCCGGACGGCGTCGACGGACCGGAGCTGCGGAAGTACCTGCGCGACAAGCTCGGCTACACGGTCGCCGACGGGCAGGGGAAGTTGAAGGGCAAGATCATCCGACTCGCCCACCTCGGCTATTTCGATCGCTTCGACACGATCGCGGCGATCGCCGCCGTCGAGATGGCGCTCGCAGCCCAGGGTTATGTGCACAAGATGGGTGAGGCCGCGCGCACCGCGACCGAACTCCTCGCCGAGTAGGGAGCGCGTGTGCCGAAGGTTCTGATATCGGATTCGCTGGCGCC
>JAHEJV010000023.1:0-3954 GCA_024638705.1 Deltaproteobacteria bacterium
CCGAGCAGGTCGCCCTGCGGATTCTGCGCGCCCGGTCGTCCCATGTGCAGGCCGAGGCCCCAGAAACACGCCGACGCTTCCTCTTCGCTCCATTCCTCGACGGGAACCCCGGACACCACCTTGAAGCCTAGGCCGCCCTGGATCGCCTCGCGCCAGCGCGCGATCTCCGCGCACACGGTGGGCAGCGGGAAATCGTCGGCGGTGAGCTCGCCGAGCGGGCGCCCGGTGCCGAGCGCATGGGCGACGGCGCGGCGGAGCTCGTCGACCTGCTCCGGCGTGAGCGTCTGGCGCCACCTGCTCGCGTCGGCGACGTCCTCCGCGCGCCAGGCCGCCGGCCCGCCGACGGTGCCCGGGGCCGGGCCCTCGTGGGGCCGCGTGAAGTAGTGCGCGGACTGCTCGCCGTACGAGTAATAGCCGGCCATGACGCCGCGGAAGGTACCGCCGAGCCCCTTCCCGGCGCACGACGCGACGAGACGTTTCTGCGATGATGGACGCCGAACGCCCCGACCCGGAGGACCGCATGCCCGTCGAACATCTCCCCGCCGACGCCACGCCGAAGCAGGTCGCCGACGTCCTCGCCCGCGACGCCTGCGTCGTGCTCGACCGCGTCGCCTCGCCCGACACGATGAAGCGCCTGCGCGAAGAGCTCGATCCCTACGTCGAGGCTGCGGGCGCGGGCGTCGACGAGTTCAGCGGGAAGCACACGACGCGCATCGGCGGATTGATCGCCCGCTCGCAGACCGCGCGCGAGCTGGTCGAGCACCCCGCCGTGCTCGGCGCCGTCCGCGAGACGCTCTCCCACTCGCACAACTTCCAGCTGCACCTCACGCAGGTGATCGCGATCGGGCCCGGCGAGTCGGCCCAGGCCGTCCACCGCGACCAGTGGGCCTTCGACTTCTTTCCCTTCCCGCAGGGCTACGAGGTGCAGTGCAACACGATCTGGGCAATGACCGACTTCACCGAGGAGAACGGCGCGACGCGCGTGATCCCCGGCAGCCATCGCCACCCCGATCGCCAGGAGTACAAGCTCGAAGACACCGAGCCCGCCGAGATGGAGCAGGGCTCGGCGCTGCTCTACACCGGCGCGCTCTACCACGGCGGGGGCGCGAACCAGAGCGACGCCACGCGCTACGGGCTGAACATCACCTACGCGCTGGCCTGGCTGCGTCAGGAGGAGAACCAGTACCTCTCGGTGCCGCGCGAGCTGGCGGCCGAGCTGCCCGAGTCGCTGCTGCGGCTGATGGGTTATGCGAAGGGCGCCTACGCGCTCGGCTACATCGACGATCTTCGCGATCCGATCGAGGCCGTTCGGCCCGAGTTCGCGAAGAAGGGGTTTGGCGAGCTCGACCAGGTGCGCGAACGACTCGAGGGTGAGCGTTAGGCGAGCGGCGCTTCAGACCTCGGGGAGCGGCGGCAGTCCCTTCTCCAACTCCACGTCCAGCGCGCCGCACACCATCGAGAGCATCGTGTAGTGCCCGACGACGAACGGGATCTCCACGAGCTGTTCGTTCGTCCAGGCGTCGGCGAGCCGGGCCCAGGTGCGCTCGCTGAGGCGATGCTGCTCGTGCAGCTCGTCGGCGGCCTCGAGCAGGGTGCGGTCGTCTTTCTCCCAGCCGGCCGTCGGACCCTTCGCGATGCGCGCGATGGCGTCGTCGTCGAGCCCGGCGGCGCGCGCGTAGTGGACGTGGTGCCCCCACTCGAAGGCCGACCGGCAGTTCCATGCCGCGCGCAGCGCCAGCATCTCCGAGGCCCGGCGGGGGAGGGCGCCGCGCGCGAGCGTCGCCGAGAAGGCGAGGAAGGGCTCGAGCAGCTTCGGGTGATGTGCCACCGAGCGAAGGATGTTGGGCGTGTTCTCGTCCCATTCTCGCCGCTCGATCGGCTCCAGGCGGGATCGCGTTCGGCTCACGTTCTCCTCCGCGCCATCGGCGGTTGGTAGACTCGAACGCTACACCGGAACCGAGGACCAGGAGGGGATATGCGACGGGTGGCACTGCGAGCTGGGAAGTGGCCGACGGTCGGCGCGATCGCGATCGTCTACCTGCTCTTCGCCGCGGCACCGACGCAGGCCTGTCGCACGACCATCGCGCCGCTCGGCTACGACGCGGACACCGCATTGCTGCTCGGCACGCCGACGGGAATGCACATCGAGGTGCCCCCGGGCGAGGTCGTCTACTACGATCGCGGCGCGCCCTATCCCGAAGAGAACGACGTGCCGGTGCGCGGCTACGAGGTGCGCGTCGATGCGTTCCATCACGCGCACACGACGGGGCTCTCCGCGGTGTTCGAGGGTTCGGGATCGAGGGCGATCCTCGTGCCCTGGGGCTACCGCGGCGACTGCAAGACGTCTCGCTGGGACGAGACGGCCGGGCGCTGGATCTCCTCCGACGAGTCGGCGGTCTTCGCCGCAAAGCTGCGCGCGGTGGCGGCGCCCGATGGCACGCCGATCTTCGACGTCTACTCGGCCTACTTCGAGCCCTATCCGTCCGCGAAGCAGATTCGCGACCGCATCACGAAGGCGATTCGCGGTGGCTCGGGCTTCCTCACCGCGCAGGAGTACTTCATCTTCGCAGCTTCGCTGCCGGCGCGTCCCGTTCCCGAAGAAGGCGAGCCGCTGCCCCCGATCGACACGACGCGCCTGCGTCGCTGGCTCGCCGAGAATCCCGCGCTCGCCGCGCGCTGGCCGGCCTCGGAGTCGCTCGAGTCGCTGCGCGCGCGCGGCGAGCTCTAGCGGCGGCGCGACATTGAACTCCGGCATCCCCGTCGACATCCGCCAGCGGCTGCTGCGCGACTACCCCGGCGAGACGACCTTCGAGGCGATGCGGCTCGTCGAGTCGCTCCGGGTCGCCCCGCGCGTCCTGCGCTCGATCATCCATCTCGCCCACGGGCGCTACGAAGAGCTCGAGCGCCTCGCGCGCCGCGCCGAGATCGATTGGCGCGACGTCGTCTTCTGGGCGGAATACGAAGACCACGAGGCGGAGCACCCGAGGAAGGTGCGGTCGATGGAGGAGCCGTTCTCGTGACCGGCCCTTCGACCGCGTGGATCGGCCGCGCCCGCCGCGCGCGCTACTGTCGGTTTCCCGAGGAGGTTCCCATGTCCCGACGTCTCGCTCTCTTCGCCGCGCTCGCCGCCTTCGGTCTCGCCTGGCCCGCCGCCGCCGAGCTGCCCGAAGTGCACGTCTACAAGTCGCCCACCTGTGGGTGCTGCTCGAAATGGATCGACCATCTGGAAGCCGAGGGCTTCGAAGTGAAGTCGACCGACGTGCCGGACGTCACGCCGGTGAAGCGCGAGAACGGGCTGCCCGGTGAGCTGGCTTCCTGCCACACGGCCTTCGTCGACGGCTACCTCGTCGAGGGGCACGTGCCCGCGTCCGACGTGAAGCGCCTTCTCGAAGAACGTCCCGAAGTCGCGGGCCTCGCGGTGCCGCGCATGCCGATCGGGTCGCCGGGCATGGAGGGGCCGAACCCGGTGAAGTACGAAGTGCTGTCCTTCGGTGAGAAGGGCGTCGAGGTGTTCGCCGAGCACGGACCGTAGGCCGTGCCGCTGCTGCGCCGTCCGCTCGATCTGGCGCTCCTCCTTTTCTTCTCTGTGTCGGTGCTCTACGGCTTCCTGTTCAGCCTGCCCGAGGGCTTGGGCGTGCCGGTGTCGCCCGACAGCCCGTGGCCGCCACTGCGGTCGCTCCACGACTGGGCGGTGGCGGAAGAGCCCGCGCATCTCGATCCGCCGCCCAACCTGATCGCGGCCTGCCTGTTCGACGGCTTCTTCCAGGCGCCGGCGCTGCTCTTCGTCATGTGGGGCCTGGTGCGCTTGCGCTCCTGGCTCGTGCCGCTCGGGCTCGTCTACGCCGGCGCCGCGGTCACCAACATGTTCTTCTACTTCGTCCAGACCTTCCTCGGCCCGCACCCACCGCCCAACACCGCCTACTACCTCGCCTTCAACCTGCCCTGGCTGATCGC
>JAHEJV010000023.1:4054-25858 GCA_024638705.1 Deltaproteobacteria bacterium
TCGTCTACGCCGGCGCCGCGGTCACCAACATGTTCTTCTACTTCGTCCAGACCTTCCTCGGCCCGCACCCACCGCCCAACACCGCCTACTACCTCGCCTTCAACCTGCCCTGGCTGATCGCACCCGCGGTGCTCGGCGTCCGTGTCTTCTTCTTCGGCGACGACCTGCGCGAAGTAGATGCCTAGCCGCAGTCCTGCGAAGGCGGGTGCCGTTCGCGGCGCCCGCAAGCGGCCGAAGTCCGCGCGCAGCGAGGCGGAGCCGAGCGCAGCCCAACGGCTCGAAGTCGAGTTCTTCCGGATGGTCGATCGCGTCATCGAGCCGATGGTGCGCTCGGGGCTCGGCAGCCCGCGGATGGCGCCCGGTGGCTTCATCGTGCTCGAAACCGTCGGCCGCAAGAGCGGGAAGACGCGCCGTACGCCGCTCGCTGCGCTTCCTCGCCCCCTACACCAAAGCCGGCTGGGCCTTCGCGGTGCTGTCGCCGGCCGCCCGCTCGGCGAAACAAGGACGTTAGGCCATGCCCGTCGCCTCCTTCGACCACGTCGCCCTTCCGACGAACGATCCGGAAGCGCTGATCACCTTCTACGGCGCGCTCGGCTTCCGCGTCCCCGACCTCGAGGCCTTCCGCGCCTCGGGCGCGCCCTTCTTCTCGATCCACTTCGGCACGCAGAAGATCAACATCCACGCCCCCGCGCTCTGGCGCAAGGGCGACTTCACCCTGCGCGGCCCCACCGCGAAGCCCGGCTGCGGCGACCTCTGCTTCGTGTGGGAGGGAGGCAACGAATCCCTCCACGCCACCCTCGAAGCGGCGGGCGCCGAAATCGTCGCCGGCCCCGTCGAGCTCGAAGGCGGCGCCGGCCGCGGCACCAGCACCTACACCCGAGACCCCGACGGAAACCTCCTCGAGTTCATCGTCTACGAGTGACGACCGAGTCCCGCGCTCCGGGGGCGATCCACAAACATCGCCGATGTTCAGCGCGCCATGCGTCCCCGAAGAGCAGAAGATGTCCGCCGGCCAGGTAGGCGATGTTTGTGGATCGCCCCCGGAGCAGAGCCTCCGGCGCCCTTGCCTAGCGCGGCGTCAAGCGGAACAGCACCGCCTCTTCCCGCTGCTCCGGATCCGGCTCGAAGTCGTACTTCGCCTGCGCCGCCACCAGGAAAGCGTCCAGCTCCGCCTCGTCCGTCGTCTGCTCCGCCTTCATCTCGTAGATGTCGTCGCCGACGCGCAGCCGCACGTGCGAATCCTCGGCGATGTGCTTCGCCCAGCCGGCGTCCGCGCCGCCACCCGACGCGATGTAGATCTCGCCGTTCGCCGCCACAGCCCAGACGTTCACCGAGTAGGGATCCTCCGGACGGGTCTCGAGCTGCACGTTGTCGACCTCGTCGGTGAACGACCAGTCGCTCGGCGGCGGCTTCACGTCGCCCGAGAGCTCGCCGCCCGGAATCATCACGAGCGGGCCACAGCCGGCAAGGAAGAGGCTCGCGAACAGGGAGAGGGCGAAGTGGCGACTCGTCATGGGGCCTCCGGTGGGGCCGTGAGCATGGCACGCCGGGCGCCGCGATCGCACCCCCCGCGCCGCATCCGACGGTGCGATAATGCGCGGCCCAGTCCGTTTCCTCGTTTCTTCGAGAATCCACGACCCAGGAGCCGCCGTGCCGATCAGCCCGATGGACGAGTATCTCGCCCACCAGACGACCGAGACCTTCGATTATGTCTTCACCTCCGACAAGAACTTCTACGACCGGTACTACTTCAACTGCCATCCTTCGAGCGACGAGCTCTTTCTCGTCGCGGGCATGGGGCAGTACCCGAACCTCGGCGTCACCGACGCCTTCGTGTGCATCTCCCACGGGACGAATCAGTACACCGTGCGCGCCTCGCGCGAGCTGGGCAACGATCGCCACGACACGAGCGTCGGCCCGCTCTCGGTCGAGGTCGTCGAAGGGTTGAAGAAGCTCCGCCTGCGCTGCGAGCCGAACGAGTGGGGCGTCTCCTTCGACCTGCTCTTCGACGGCACCGTCCCCGCGCTCGAAGAGCCGAAGTCGTTCACGCGCGTCCGGTCGCGCATCACCCAGGACGTCTCGCGCTATGCGCAGGTGGGCACCTACGAGGGAACGCTCGAGGTGGCGGGCCAGCGCTACGACGTGGACCCGTCGGCGTGGAAGGGCGCGCGCGACCACTCCTGGGGCGTGCGCCCCGTCGGCGAGCCGGAAGCGCCGGGCATCAAGCTGAAGGACATGCAGAACCAGACCGTCGGGCTGCTCCACAACTGGCTGCCGATGCAGTTCGACGACTACATGATCAAGGTGATGGCCGACGAGGACTTCGAGGGCAACCGGCTGGTGGAGGAGTCGGTGAAGGTGTGGAACCTCGGCATCGACAAGCCGCAGGAAGACCTGGGCCGGCCCGAGATCGAGATCGACTACATCCCGGGCACGCGCGAGATGGCGAAGAGCACTGTGCGCCTGCACCCGCCCGGCGGGAAGCCGCTCACCAGCGTCAACACGCCGCTGCGCACCGTCTATCTCGCGGCGGGCTCGGGCTACCGGCCCGACGCCGACTGGGGCCACGGCACCTGGCGCGGCGAGCACGTCGTGCAGGGCCAGGTCCACGACATGAGCACCCAGACAGAGCGCAGCCAATGGGCGTTCATCAACGAGACCCTCTGCAAGTACGAACTCGACACCGGCGAGGTGGGCTACGGCATGCACGAGAACATGTGCATCGGCATCCACAAGCCGAGCGGCTTCGACGCGCCCGACAAGATGGCGCCGTGAGGCGGCGATGACGGGAGCCATCGACGCCTGTCATCACGTGGCCGTGGTCGTGCGCGACGCCGAGGAGGCGCGCGCCTTCTACGGTGAGGTGTTGGGCCTCGAGCGCCTGCCGCGCCCCGCCGAGCTCGACGAGAAGTTCCCCGGCGCGTGGTATCGCCTCGGCGCGTCCGAGTTGCACGTCTTCGAGCAGAAGGGCTGCGAGGTGAAGTCGGGCCCGATCGGCGCCCACCTCGCGCTCCACACCGGCGACTTCGACGCGACGGTCGACGCGTTGCGCGAGCGCGGCTGCGATTTCGCCTTCGGGCCCGACCGCGGCCCCGACGGCGTCGCGCGCGTGATCGTGCGCGACCCCACCGGAAACGTGGTCGAGATCACCGACGCGGCGCTGCGCGACTGACTTCCCATGTCCTGGCGCAAGCGCCTCGGCATCAGCGCCGCGATCGCCGTCGTCGGCTTCGCCGCGCTCGTCCTCCTGCTCGGGCGCGGGCTCTTCGGCCACTTCGACAGCGCGACGCTGACGCCCGTGCTCGTCGAACGTCCAGCGGACGAAGTGATGCGCGCGGTGTCACGTCAGCGCGAAGCCGCGGCACGGGTCGGCGCAGAACCCGGCGTTGCGACGGACGAACAGATCCTCTTCGGCGACCTCCATGTCCACACCACGATCTCCTTCGACGCTTTCATGCTCAACCTGCCGATCACCGGCGGCACCGGCGCCGCCACCCCGGCCGACGCCTGTGATTTCGCCCGTCACTGCGCCGCGCTCGACTTCTGGTCGATCAACGACCACGCCTCGAACATCCACCCCGACGACTGGCAGAACAGCATCGAGGCCGTTCGCCAGTGCAACGCACTCGCCGGTGACCCGGAGCGGCCGGACACCGTCGCCTTTCTCGGCTGGGAATGGACCCAGGCCGGCCTCACCCCGGACACGCACTACGGGCACAAGAACGTGGTGCTCGCCCACACCGACGACGCGCACATCCCGACGCGTCCGATCGCGGCGTCCGCCGGCGGGCTCGCGTCGAACCCGCCGAACGTGTTCGCGCGCGGGCTGCTCGCGATGGGGTCGCCGCGCTTCCGCGACCTCGCGCGGCGCTGGACCGCGCTCGCCGAAGTGGAGCTCTGCCCGGACGGTCGCGTCCGCGATCTCCCCGACACCTGCCGCGAGGTCGCGGAGACGCCCGCCGATCTCTTCGCGAAGCTCGACGACTGGGGCCACGACGCGCTCGTCATCCCGCACGGCACGTCGTGGGGGATCTATACGCCGCCGGGATCGACGTGGCAGAAGCAGCTGCGCGGCGCGATGCACGACCCGGAGCGCCAGACCCTTTTCGAGGTGTCGTCGGGTCACGGCGATTCGGAGGTCTACCGCGACTGGCGCGCGATCGCGTTCGCCGGCGACGGCACGCCCGTCTGTCCCGAAGCGAGTCCCGACTACCTTCCGATGTGTCGGCGCGCCGGGGAGATCGTCCTGGCGCGCTGTCTCGCCGACGGCGAGGGCGATGCCGAGTGCGAAGCCCGCGCGGAGGAGGCGCGCAGGCACGCGGTCGTGGCGGGCGCGTCGCCGCACGTCACGGTGCCTGGCACGACGGGCGCCGACTGGCTCGACGCCGGGCAGTGTCGCGACTGCGGCCAGCCCGCGTTCAAGTACCGGCCGGGCGGTTCGGCGCAGTACGTCACCGCGCTCGGCGACTTCGCGGAAGACGCCGACGCCCCGCGCCGCTTCCGCTTCGGCTTCCTGGCCTCGAGCGACATCCACGTCGCGAAGCCGGGCACGGGCTACAAGGAGATCCGTGCGCTCTCGGAGACGCGCGGCCAGCGCACGCCCGACGACGGCGGCATCGCCGCGTCCTTCTTCACCGCGCCGCCCGAGCCCCCGGCGAGCCGTTCGCGGTCCTACGGCGAAGCCGCCGCCACCCTCTCGGGCATCCAGCTCTTCGAGACCGAGCGCACCCAGTCGTTCCTCTACACCGGCGGGCTCGTCGCGGTGCACGCGTCCGGACGCGATCGCGGCGCGATCTGGGACGCCCTCGAGCGCAAGCAGGTGTACGGCACGAGTGGTCCGCGCATCCTGCTCTGGTTCGACCTTCTGCACGGCGACGCCGTCGTCCCGATGGGTGGCGAGATGGCGACGAGCGCTGCGCCGTCGTTCCGCGTGCGCGCCGTCGGGTCGTTCGAGCAGCAGGCCGGCTGTCCCGACAGCGCGGCGCAGGCGCTCGGCCCCGAGCGTCAGGCCCGCCTCTGCCACGGCGAGTGCTATGCGCCGAGCGACCGCCGGCGCGCCATCACCCACATCGAAGTCGTCCGCATCCGCCCGCAGACGCGGCCCGACGAGCCGCTCGCCGACCTGATCGAGGACCCGTGGCGGCGCTTCGACTGCCCGGCCGACGGCCACGGCTGCGCCGTCGAGCTCAGCGACCCCGACTTCTCCGCCCTCGGCCGCGACACCGTCTACTACGCCCGTGCGTACGAGGAGCCCACCCCCACGGTCAACGGCCGCCCCCTCCGCTGCGAAACCGACGCCACCGGCCGCTGCATCGAGTCGAACCCGTGCACCGCCGGCGAGGAATGCCTCGACCCCTACGCCGCCCGAGCGTGGTCCTCCCCGATCTACGTCGACTACGCAGGTCACGAAGCGACCGACTAACAGTCTCCCATGGACATCGCGCCGCCCCCACGCACCCCGCCGGTCGCGCAGAGCCCAGCCCCAGCCCGAGCGACTCAAAGCTCCGGCAACACCGCATCCGCCAGAAACGCCACCTGCTCCGCAAATTCTTCCGCATCCGCATACCGCGCCCCGGCGACGATATGCGTCGCCCCGGCCTCGCGCAGCGTGCCCACCGTCTCTGCCGCCTGCGAACCACTCCGCGGATCGAAGCGCGCGAACGTCGCGATCGTCGGCACGGGCCGCCCGACCTCGTCGGCGAGCTCCGCCAGCTTCCGCGCCCCCGCGGCGAGCTGCTTCGGATCGCCGATCATCGGGAACCACCCCTCGCCGAAACGCGCCGCGCGGCGAAGCGCGTGCTCGCCGTTACCGCCCACGTAGATCGGCGGACGCGCCGGCCGCGGCAGGAAGAGGAAGTCCTGCCCGTGCGCCGCGATCGTGTCGTTCGCGAAGGCCTCGTGCAGGAACGCGAGCGTTTCGTTTGTGCGCCGCCCGCGCTCGCTGCGCGGGACGCCGAGGGCGCGGAACTCGGCTTCCATCCAGCCGACGCCGACGCCTAGCAGGAGACGTCCTCCCGAGAGCTCCTGCACCGTCGCGATCGCCTTCGCCGTGGTGAGCGGTGGGCGGTAGGGGAGGTTGAGGACGCCGGTGCCGACGCCGATCCGCTCGGTCCTGCCGGCGAGCCACGCGAGCGCTGTCAGCGGGTCGAGATAGCGGCCGCCCGATCCCTCGGCGTCGTCGGGGGGGATCGCCAGGTGATCCTGCACCCACACGTCCGACAGGCCGGCCGCCTCGGCAGCGCGTGTGCAGGCGAGCAGCGTCTCCGGCGTCGATTGCGGACCCATGCTGCGGATCGCGACGCCCAACCTCATGGGTGTGCTCATCGGCGTTTACTCCTCGTGGCGACCGGCCGGTCCTGGGTCGCACCCGCAGGTGGAGCAGCCGTCGCGACGTCATCGCCTAGCAACGCAGCCCGGTTCGAGCTGCGCGAAGCCGATCGGAAGCGTACCGCGAGCATGGCCCGAATCCTCGTACTCGATGACGACGCCGGAATCCTCGCGATGATGCGCTCGACGCTCGCCGGGTAGGGCCATGAGATCGAGGCGCGCTGCGACGGAAAGGAGGGCCTCGACGAGGTGCCGGCCGGTCCGATCGGCGGCCCGGTTCGCACCCTGCGATTGGCCGTGGCCCCGAGCCGGTGATACCCACTCGCGATGGACGAAGCCCCGCTCCGGATCGGCGTGCTCGGCGCCGCGCGCATCACCCCGATGGCCTTGGTGCGTCCGGCGCGGCAGGTCGCCGGGGTGGAGGTGGCGGCGGTGGCCGCGCGCAACCCGGTCCGCGCCGAGCGCTTCGCGGCGAAGCACGGCATCCCCACCGTCCACGCGAGCTACGAGGCGCTGCTCGCCGACGACTCGCTCGACGCGATCTACAACCCGCTCCCGAACAGCCTGCACGCCGAGTGGTCGATCCGCGCACTCGAAGCGGGGAAGCACGTGCTGTGCGAGAAGCCGTTGGCCTCGAACGCCGAGGAGGCGGCGGCGATGAAGGAGGCGGCCGATCGGACCGGCCGGCACCTCGTCGAGGCGTTCCACTGGCGCTACCACCCGCTGGCGGAGCGGATGCGCGAGGTCGTGCGGAACGAACTCGGCGCGATTCGACACATTCAGACGACCTTCTGCTTTCCCCTCCCTATCCCGAGCGACATCCGTTACCGATGGGACCTTTCCGGCGGCGCCGCGATGGACACAGGCTGCTATGCCGTGAACATGGCGCGATTCCTGGCCGAAGCGGAGCCCACGGTGGTACGGGCCGAGGCGAAGCTCGCGAAGCCGAAGATCGATCGGTGGATCCAGGCGGATCTCCGTTTCGACGACGGTCGCACGGGGCGCGTGACGGCCGCACTCCTCTGCGCCCGGCTGATCGACATCGCGATCCGCGTCGTCGGGAGCGAGGGCGAGATGCGGGTGTTCAACCCGCTCGCGCCCCACTTCTACCACTCGCTCGCGATCGTGCGGCCGTCGGGGCGCAGTCGCGAGCGCGTGCCCGGAGACGCCACCTATACCCACCAGCTTCGCGCCTTCGCGGAGCAGGTCCGCGGGGGTGTGCGCATGCCGAGCGACGCCGCGGATGCGATCGCCAACATGCGCGTCATCGACGCGATCTACACCGCCGCGGGGCTCCCGGTCCGCGGCGCGCGGGAGCCTTCATGAGAACCCCCCAGGTCGAAGTCTCCACGGGCCGGCTCTTCGGCCGTCGCGAAGACGGTGTCGACGCCTTCCTCGGCATTCCCTACGCCGCTCCGCCGACCGGCGAACGCCGCTTCCTCGCGCCGCAGCCCGCGTTGCCCTGGGGTGGCGTGCTCGACGCGACGCTCCACTGCGCGGCGCCTCCGCAGAACGCCCTCGATGCTGGCGCGCTGCCCGGAATGGAGGTCGGCGAGCAGGGCGAGGATTGTCTCACGCTCAACGTGTTCACCCCGTCGGCGGACGCGGGGAAGCGGCCGGTGATGGTGTGGATCCACGGGGGCGCTTTCGTGATCGGCGCCGGTTCGCAGGCGATCTACGACGGCCGTCCGCTCGCGCGTGCCGGCGACGTCGTCGTCGTCACGATCAACTACCGGCTCGGCGCGCTCGGCTTTCTCGACCTCGCGCCGCGCTTCGGCGACGTCGCGAGCACGTCGGGCAACCTCGGCCTGCGCGACCAGATCGCCGCGCTCGACTGGGTGCAGGAGAACATCGCGCGCTTCGGCGGCGACCCGGACCAAGTGACGATCTTCGGCGAGTCGGCTGGCGGGATGAGCATCGGGTCGCTGCTCGGGAGTCCGGCGGCGCGGGGTCGCTTTCGGCGTGCGATTCCCCAGAGCGGGGCGGCGCACAACGCGCACGATCCGGACACCGCCGCGCGCGTGCTCGACTACTTCCTCGAGTCGATCGATGCCACGGAGTGGAGCGACCTCTGCACGGCGCCGCTCGCGCGGATCCTCGACGCGCAGCTGCGCTGCATGCTGCGCGCGGCGGATCTCGGTGTCCTGCTCCCGTTCCAGCCCGTCGTCGGCGACGACGTCCTTCCCGAGCCGCCCCTCGACGCGGTGCGCGCGGGCAACGCCGCCGGGGTGCCCGTGCTGATCGGGACGACACGCAACGAGTGGTCGCTCTTCGCCTTCATGGATTCCGATCTCACCGCATTCGACGACGCCGAGCTGCACGCCCGGGCGGTCGCGCGTGTCGGCGAGGCGCATGCGGGTCGGGTGGCCGAGTCCTATCGCAAGCAGGCGCCCGTCGCGTCGCCGATGCAGCACTTCATCTCGCTCGAAACGGATCACGTGTTCCGCGTCCCGGCGGCGCGGCTGGCGGACGCGCAGTCGTCGCACGCACCGGTGTTCGTCTACGAGTTCGCGTGGGCGTCGCCGGCGTTGGCCGGGGCGCTCGGGGCCTGCCACGCGCTCGAGCTTCCCTTCGTGTTCGGCGCGCTCGACAAGCCCGGAATGGCCGAATTCGCCGGCGACGGTGAAGACGCGCGCGCTCTGTGCGAGAACGTGATGAGCGCCTGGCTCGCCTTCGCGCGCGACGGCGATCCGTCGCACAGCGGACTGCCCGGCTGGCCGCAGCACGATCCGGCGGCGCGGCCGACGCTCGTGCTCGACCGCGAGTCGCGCCTCGAGCTCGCGCCGCGCTCGGCGACGCTGAAGGTCTGGGACGGGCTGCGTTAGGCGGAGCCTGCCGGGGTCAGCGCGTCTCGGCCTTCCGCGTGTGCTCGGAGATCGCCCGCGCGATGCGTTCGCAGAGCTGCGCCGGCAGGTCGTGGCCCATTCCCTCGATCTCGAGGATCCCGGCGCCCGCGACCGTCTTCGCGATGTCGCGTCCGCCCTCGACCGGGACGAGCGGATCGTCGGTGCCGTGGATGACCAGGGTGGGTGCGGCGATCTTCGCCACGTGCGGTCGTCGGTCGCCCGTCACGCCGATGGCGAGGTATTGCCGCGCGACGCCGTCGGGATGGAAGGCGCGGTCGAAGACGCGCCCCGCCATCTCCGCGCGCTCTTCGTCGGGCGTCGGGAAGCCGGGGCTGCCGATCACCTTTCCGCTGCGGATCTGGTGCGCGATGTACGCCTCTCGCTCGCGCGGCGCGGGGGTGGTGAGCACCGCCATCGCTTCGGGCGTGGCCGGCGGGAGATCGGGGTTGCCGGTGGTCGCCATGATCGGAACGAGGCTGCGCACGCGCTCGGGGTGTCGGTAGCCGACGACCGTCGTGATCATCCCGCCCATCGACATCCCCGCGACGTGCGCCGTCGCGATCTCGAGCGCGTCCATCAGGCCGACGACGTCGTCGGCCATGTCGTGGAGGTCGTAGGCGAGGCCGGGGTCGCGACCTTGCCGGACTGCGGCGACGACGTCCGGGATCGCGGGCACGCCCGCCTCGTCGAACCACTGGCTCGCTCCGATGTCGCGGTTGTCGAACGTCACCACGAAGTGTCCGCCCGCGACCAGCGCTTCGAGGAAGGGAGGCGGCCACTGGATCCGCTGTGTGCCGAGCCCGCGCAGGAGCATCAGCGGGCGGCCGGCGTCGCGGTCGCCGTGGGTTTCGAAGTCGATCCGGATCCCGTTGGCGGTGGTTTGCGGCATGGGCGCCACACTAGCAGCGGGCGGGTTCAGCGCGGGGCGTCTCCGGGCGGCGTGGCGATCGGCAGCGTCGCCGGATCGCGCTTCGCGTGGTCGAAGTCGGCGCGGAGCAGGGCCCAGGCCGAGAGGGCGCCGGCGCCGACGAGGATGATCAAAAGGAGCGTCGCGGCCGGTCGCGAAACCAGGTTGCGGGGCAGCTCTTCGGGGTCGGGCATCGCAACAGCGTAACCCGCCGACGCCCGGCCTTGGGCTATCCTGCGCCGCCACGCCCGCAGGAGAACGCCTTGCCCCGAATCGCCCGATCCGCTGCCCTCGTCTCGCTCGCCGTCCTCTGGCTCCTTCCCCTCGCCGCGTCGGCGGACGGCCATGCTTCCGGGACACCGGCTTCCGGAACGCCGGATTGGGAGGCGCTCGCCGACGTGGAGGAGATCGAGGTGATCACCGAGGACGAGGACGGCGAGGCGCGCGAGACGACGATCTGGCTGGCCGTCGTCGACGGCCAGGGCTTCATCCGCACCGGCGGCAGCTCCTGGGGGAAGAACGTCCAGCGCAACCCCGACGTCGTGTTGCGCATCGAGGGCACCGAGTATCCGCTGCGCGCCGAGTTCATCGAGGACGAGGGGCTGCGCGAGCGCGTGACCGACACGTTCCGTGCGAAGTACGGTTGGTCGGACGTGCTGATCTCGCCGATCCGCGGATCCGATCCGTCCATCATGCACATGCTCGCGCGTTAGGCGCGGAAACCCCCTCCCTCCGAGGCCGCCATGTCCGAGCCGCTCAACAAGTTCAGCCGTCGCATCACGCAACCGAAGTCGCAGGGCGCCTCCCAGGCGCAGCTCTATGCGGTCGGCCTCACCGAGGCCGACATGGACAAGGCCCAGGTCGGCATCGCGAGCAACTGGTTCGAGGGCAACTCCTGCAACATGCACCTGAACCTCCTCGCCGACGCGGTGAAGGAGGGCGTATCGGCAGCCGGCCTCGTCGGAATGCGCTTCAACACGATCGGCGTCTCCGACGGGATGTCGATGGGCACCGAGGGCATGCGCTTCTCGCTGCAGTCGCGCGACCTGATCGCCGACTCGATCGAGACGGTGATGGGCGCCCAGTGGTACGACGCGAACATCGCGATCCCCGGCTGCGACAAGAACATGCCCGGCTGTCTGATCGCGATGGGCCGCGTCAACCGCCCCTCGATCATGGTCTACGGCGGCACGATCCGGCCCGGCAAGGGGAAGGACGGCTGTCCGCTCGACATCGTGTCGGCGTTCCAGAGCTACGGCGAGTACATCGCGAAGCGGATCGACGAAGAGAAGCGCTTCGACATCGTGCGCCACGCGTGTCCGGGCGCGGGCGCCTGCGGCGGCATGTACACCGCGAACACGATGGCGTCGGCGATCGAGGCGCTCGGCATGAGCCTGCCTGGCAGCTCGTCGACGCCGGCCGAGGATCCGGCGAAGCTCGACGAGTGTCGCCGCGCCGGCGCGGCGATCCTGCACCTGCTCGAACGCGACCTCAAGCCCCGCGACATCATGACGCGCGCGGCCTTCGAGAACGCGATGGTCATCACGATGGCGCTCGGCGGCTCGACCAACGCGGTGCTGCACCTGATCGCGATGGCGCGCTCGGTCGAGGTCGACCTCACGATCGACGACTTCCAGTCCGTCTCCGACCGCATCCCCTTCCTCGCCGACCTCAAGCCCTCGGGCCAGTTCGTGATGGAAGACCTCCACGAGGTGGGCGGCGTGCCGGCCGTCCTCAAGATGCTGCTCGAACGCGGCGCGATCCACGGCGACTGTCTGACGGTGACGGGGAAGACGCTCGGTGAGAACCTCGCCGACGCGCCCGACCTCGCGCCCGGCCAGAAGGTGATCCACGCCTGGGATCAGCCGGTCAAGGAGACGGGCCACATCCAGATCCTGCGCGGCAACTTCGCGCCCGGCGGCTCGGTGGCGAAGATCACCGGCAAGGAAGGTCTCACGTTCTCCGGCGAGGTGATCGCGTACGACTCGGAGGAGGAGATGCTCGCCGCCCTCGAGCGCGGCGAGATCCGCAAGGGCCACGTGATCCTGATCCGCTACGAAGGTCCGCGCGGCGGACCGGGCATGCGCGAGATGCTGACGCCGACCTCGGCGATCATGGGCGCGGGCCTCGGCGACGAGGTCGCGCTGATCACCGACGGACGTTTCTCCGGCGGGTCGCACGGCTTCATCATCGGGCACGTGACGCCCGAGGCGCAGGACGGCGGGCCGATCGCGCTCGCGAAGAACGGCGACGGCATCACGATCGACGCGAAGAAGCGCGTGATCGAGCTGGACGTGAGCGACGCCGAGCTCGAAGCGCGACGCCAGGCGTTCACCGCGCCGCCCTGGCGCGCGACGCGCGGCACGCTCGCGAAGTACATCCGCTGCGTGAAGACCGCGTCGGAGGGATGCGTGACCGACGAATGGGAAGAGAGCGACGAGGGCCTGCAAGCCGGTGAAACCGGCGCGCAGCGAGGCGCAGCCGAGCGAAGTCGAGAGTGAAGGTCTCCGTCGTCATCCCCTGTTACAACGAGGAGGCGACCCTCGAGAAGCTGGTCGACGCGGTGTGTGCGTCGGAGCTGACCGACCGCGAGATCATCCTCGTCGACGACGCCTCCACCGACGGCACCTGGGAGCTCATCCAGACGAAGCTCCTCGGCCGCGTCGACCAGGTGCATCGCCACGAGACGAATCGCGGCAAGGGGGCGGCGCTGCGCACCGGCTTCGCCCACGCCACCGGCGACGTGGTGCTCGTGCAGGACGCCGACCTCGAGTACGACCCGCGCGAATACCCGAAGCTGCTCGCACCGATCTTCGAGAACAAGGCCGACGTCGTCTTCGGCTCGCGCTTCATCGGCGGTGAGAGCCACCGCGTGCTCTACTTCTGGCACTCGGTGCTGAACAAGGCGCTGACGCTGCTCTCGAACGTCCTCACCGACCTGAATCTCACCGACATGGAAGTGTGTTACAAGGTCTTCCGCCGCGACGTGCTCGAGCGAATCACACTCGAAGAGGACGGCTTCGGCTTCGAGCCCGAGGTGACGGCGAAGGTCGCGAAGCTCGGCGTCCGCATCTACGAAGTCGGCATCTCCTACTCGGGCCGCACCTACGCCGAGGGGAAGAAGATCGGCTGGCGCGACGGCATGGAAGCCGTCTGGTGCGTGCTGAAGTACAACCTGCTCCGTTAGGCATCGTGGGCCTCGAGCGCCAGGTCCGGGGCAAGCCGGCCGGAGTGCGCACCAGCTCCTCGTGTGCCTCGTTCACGCCGCCACCTGCGGTCGCGCGACGCGAACGCGCCCGCGCACTGCGCGGAGGCGGTTCGCCGCAGTAGCGAGGTTCTCTCCGCTCCGATCCCCCTGCCTCAACCGAGGTGCTCTGCGAACACCTCCTCGTTGAACCCGACGATCACCGTCTTGCCGCGGCGGATCGTCGGCGCGCGCAGGTTGCCCGTCGGTCCGAGCATGGCGTCGACGGCGGCCTTGCCGCTCGTGTCCTTGCCGGAGAAGGCGTCGACCTTCTTGCCCTTCGCGACGATCAGCTTCGACGCCTCCTTTGCGAGCGCGGCCGCGTCCTTGCGTCCGAGCTTGCGGCTGGCGGGGATCGTCTCTTTCGCCTCGATGCTGTGTGCGTCCAGGAACTTGGACGCTCGGGTGCAGGACGTTCAGCCCTTGCGGTGGTAGTACCAGTCGATCTTCTTGGCCATGGGTGACTCCTCGTCGTTTCTCTGCTGTTGCCCTCGCAAGCCGCCCACGGTCGCGCGCAGCGAGCCGAAGGCGAGCGAAGTCGAACGCGTCAGGCGCCCGGGACCTTCTCGAAGGAAGGCACGCCGTCGGGCACGTGGTGGTAGGGCTGCTTGTCGCAGGTGTAGATGATCATGTCGGGGCCGGGGAAGACGCTCTGGTCGTCGAGGGTGCCGATCTTGATCAGCACGGCGCCCGGCATGCTCGGGGGCTTGCTCGTGATGGCCGTGCCGCACTCGCCGCAGAATTCGCGGGTGACGGGGTTCTCGAGGTCGCTGCGCTGGAAGGGCTTGAGTGTCCCCTTCGTGAGCTCGAATCCGTCTTCTGGCATCCCGATCACGACGTTCGGGTGGCCGCCGGTGAAGTACTGGCACTCGCGGCAGTGGCACTGCCCCTTGAAGAGCGGGTCGCCCTCGGCCGTGAATCGCACCGCGCCGCAATAACAACCACCCTCGAGTTTCATTCCGTCTCTCCTCGTCGGGCCGGGAAGCGGCCGCGCGCCAGACTATCAGACCGCGTACGGGCTCCGAAAGAGCCGTGGAGAAGCCTCGACGCGAAACGTCGGGCTCAGGCCCCGTACTGCGCCGGGTCGAGCGCATAGACGAAGCCTTCGAGCGGCTCCCAGAGTGCGCGGCGGTCGGCGTTGCGGCGCGCCACCGCGGTGAACTCCTCGAAGGCGGCGATCTCGTCGGCGTCCCGCGACGGTCGTCCGAGCGCGTTGGCGAAGAGCGCCTCGCGCAGGGCGCGCACCTCGCCCGCGTGCCAGAAGCTCGCGTTGAGCTCGGTGTCGTGACGGAACGAGCGCGACGCCACGTTGGTCGAGCCCACCGTCGCCCAGTCGTCGTCGACGATCGCGACCTTCGCGTGGACGTACACCTCGTCGTAGCGCCCCTCGCCCCGCGGCGCGCACAGGCCCGCGAGGGTGAAGGGCTCGTGCTCGCCGAGCGACGCGAGCTGCTCGAAGAACGCCGCCGATCGCGGGTCGCGGCGCGCCGCGACGAAGGCGTGGTGCGCATTGCCCGGCACGAGACACGCGACCCGGACGCCGCGGATCAACGCGCGGAGCAGCTCCTCCACGACGACCGGCGAAGCCATCGCCTGATTCACGAGGAAGACGCTGCGCTCGGCGCCGGCGATCGCCGAGACGTACTGCTCGAGGACGCTCTGCTCGCCGTCGTCGATCGCGAAGGGCTTCGCTTCCGGCGCCGCCGGGTCGCCCGAATAGGCGCCGGGCCGCACGGTGCGCGTGATCTGCACGGGAACGCCGCCGCGACGGCGCGAGAGCAGGGTCGGGAATTCGAGCGGACCGGCGCGCCAGGCGTCGGGCCAGCAGCCGTCCGGCGCTTCGCGCTCGCTCGCGCCGTTCCAGCGCTGTACGAAGTTGTGATGCACGTCGGTGGCGGCGGGGCCGGCGAGCTCGAGATAGACGTCGTGGAGGTCGCCGACGTCGCGCGCCGGATAGCCGGGCTCGGCCATCGAGTCGTGCGTGATGTTGATCCCGCCGACGAACGCCACCTCCGACGCCTCCCCCGCGTCGATGATCCAGCTCTTCTGGTGCTGACAGAAGCCGCCGTCGAGGCGGTCCCAGCGCGCGGCGAAGCGGGCGCCGCGTTCGGCGAGGAAGGCCCGGTCGTCGGCGTCGCCGCCGAAGTGGGATTCGTCGGGCTCCGACTCGTGGATGCGCGGCTCGCGCCAGAAGAGCGCGCGCACGTCGACGCCGCGCGCCGCGGCCGCGTCGAGCAGGTCGAAGAAGGTGCCTTCGCCGCCGGGGAACGGGACGTCGCGATCGATGAACGCCACCGTCACGAAGACGCTTTGCTGCGCAGCTTCGACGGCGCGGCGGATGCGGGCGAAGGCCGGGACGCCCTCGATCCACGGCTGCACCGCATTGCCCGGGCGCAGCGGGTAGGCGCCCTTCGCGGCGGGCGGAATCCTCGCCGCCGCGTCGGTCACGAGCGGATCTCCCGCACGATCTCCCCGACCCGTCCGAGGAGGTCTTCGATGTCCTCGGCGGTGACGTCGAGATGCGTGACGGCGCGGAAGCGCCCGGGTGCGATCGGGTTGATCAGCACGCTGCGCGCGGCGAGGCCGCGCGCGAACGCAGCCGCGGAGTCGACCTCGAACATCACCATGTTGGTTTCGGGCGCCGGGTCGACGCGGATGCCGAGCGCGGTGAGTCCGTCGGCGAGTCGCCGTGCATTCGCGTGGTCGTCGGCGAGTCGCTCGACGTGGTGGTCGAGGGCGTGGAGTCCGGCGGCGGCGAGCAGGCCCGCCTGACGCATCGCGCCACCGAGCAGCTTGCGCGCGCGGTGCACCGCGCGGATGCGCGCGGCGTCTCCGCACACCACCGAGCCGACCGGCGCGCCGAGCCCTTTCGAGAGACAGAAGGTCACGCTGTCGAAGGGCGCCGCCCAGTCGGACGCGGACACGCCGGTGGCGACGACCGCGTTGAACAGGCGCGCGCCGTCGAGGTGGAGACCGAGCCCGCAGTCACGGGCCGCGTTCGCCGCTTCGCGCAGCGCGTCGAGGGCGAACACGCGTCCGCCGGCGAAGTTGTGGGTGTTCTCGACGGTGAGCACCGTGGTCGGGGCGACGTGCGCGTCGTCCGGGCCGATCGCGCGACGCACGTCGTCGGCGTCGAAGAGCCCGCCGTCTCCGATCGTCTTCACGTGCACGCCCCACAAGGCCGATGGCGCGCCGCCCTCGTAGCGCAGGATGTGGGCGTGCTCGCCGGCGAGCACGACGTCGCCGGGCCGGGTCAGCGTCCGCAGCGACGCCTGGTTGCCCATGCTGCCCGACGGCACGAAGAGCGCTGCCTCCTTCCCGAGCAGTGCCGCGGCGCGCGCCTGCAAGGCGTTGACGGTCGGGTCCTCGCCGTAGACGTCGTCACCGACTTCCGCCTTGGCGATCGCCTCGCGCATCGCGTCGGTCGGTCGCGTGACGGTGTCGCTGCGCAGGTCGAGGGTCCGCATGGGCCCATCTTACACGGTCGCGGAAGGCACCCTGGCGACGTCAGCCACCGCCTCCTGGCGGCGGCGCGCGCCGCCAGGGATAGGCGCGACGCCCGTCCACCCCGCCGCGGTAGGGACGGTCGTCGCGGTAGACGGCGAGGCCGTTCTCGTAGTCGGCGCGGACGTGGGCCGGCGCGCGTTCGGCGGCTTCGGCCTGGATGTGGGTCGCCTCGCCGAAGGCGCCGCGTTCGGCGTGGGCGGCGGCGAGGGCGGCCATCACTTCGGGGCGGTCGGCGCCGTGCACGGCCGCGCCCTGCTTCGCCCAGCGGAGCGCCTCGTCGCCGTCGCGCAACGCGTCGTCGGTCACGGTTGCGAGCAGCCACGCGAGGCGCAGGGACGCCGTGGGCCGCGTCGGGTCGAGCGCGAGAGCTTCGCGATAGGCGTCGACGGCGGCGGCAAACTCGCCGCGGCGTTCGAGGAGTCCTGCGAGTTGATGCCACGCTTCGGCGTCCTGCGGCTCGATCGCGACGAAGCGGCGCAGCGCCAGGGCGGCGCCCTCGGCATTGCCGAGCGCGAGCTCGAGGGGAACGAGCTTCGACAGCAGCTTCGGCTGCGCGCGCGCGAGCTCGAGCGCCTGGCGCAACGTGTCGCGCGCCGCTTCGCGACGTCCGCGCGCGAGCAGCGCTTCCGCGTCCTGCTCGAGACGCGCGATCTCCTGCCAGTCGACGTCGAGCAGCAATGCGTCGCGTCCGCCCTCTTCGCGCAGCGCGGTGAGCGACGTGACGGGGAAGCCGCGCGCGTGGTGCTGGAGGCGTCCCAGGTGGATCACCACCTCGCGCAACAGCGCCTCGCTGGCGAGGCCGTCGTCGGAGATCTCCTCGAGCACGCCCTTCGGGTCGAACGCGACGACGCCCGGGTCCGCCGGATCGAGAAAGACGTGGGCGAGATCGTTGTGGGCGTCGGTGACGACGCGCGCCGACGGGTCGCTTGCATAACGCCGCCGCAGCGACGCGTCCCCCTGTACCAGCCGGGCCAGCAGCGACGTCGCGTCCGGCACGCCGAGCTGGTCGAGGTGTCCGGCCACGCGCGCCGACGCCCCGAAGCGCGCCTCGATCCGCGCGAGCGAGATCGGGCCCGGGCTTCCGACGAGCACCAGCTCCTCGCGCATCCCGGTGAAGAGGAGCGCGTGCGGGAACACGTCGAGGAAGGTGCGGATCGCGAGGTCGACGGCCTCCTGGGGCATCTGCGGGACGGGCACCCACTGGGTCATCAGCCCTTCTTCGGTGAGGTGCGCGAGGACGTCCTCGTAGTACTCCCGCGAGTAGAGGCGATAGACGCCGGTGTGCAGCGGCGGCGGCGGCTCGCTCGTGATCAGGTCGTAGCGCGCGTCGGTGGTGGCGAGGAAGTTGCGCCCGTCGTCGTGGATGAAACGCACGCGCGGGTCGAGATGCACGCCCTCGTTGGTCTCTGCGAACTCGGGCGCGGTGAGCATCACGTTGCGCGAGAGGTCGACGACGTCGATGCGCTCGACCGTCTCGTGCGTCGAGATCGCACCCGCCGTGTTGCCCACGCCGTAGCAGATGAGCAGCACGTCCTTCGGATCGGGGTGCGCGAGCAGCGGGAAATGCGCCATCAGGCCCATGTAGGTCTGCTGGCGCGGCGAGGCGTTGCTCAGGCTGAAGTTGTCGAAGTAGAGCATGTCGCCGTCGGGGTGCTCGACGACGAAGGTGGTGTAGGAGCTGTCGCTCTTGACGGCGCGGATCTCGTTCACCGTCGGATGCGTGTCGGGCACCATCATCGCGCGGTCGAAGTCGGCGGGGGTGAGTGCTGCGCCGGCGACGAGCGCCGCGGCCGCGAGCGCCGGCTTCCAGATCGCGAGCGGCCGACGCGCCGAGAGCAGCGCGAGAAACCCGACGCCGATCGCGAAGAGCACGACGAAGAGCTTCAGCGAGTAGAAGATGCTCGCGCGCGGCGCCCACCAGGTGAAGACGATCGTTCCGATGCAGAAAGCGAGCGTGTTCAGGCCGTAGGCGAGGCCCAGGTGACGGCGTGCGCCCTGGAGCTGGTTGCACACCCACGGCAGCAGCAGCGAGATCAGCACGAAGGCGGGAAAGACGAGCACGCCGGTGTAGACGAGCAGCGGCGCCAGACCGGCGGGGAAGAAGAAGCGCAGGGGCAGCGCCACGTCCTGGGTGTGCGGCGGCGCCAGCAGGCCGAACGCCCACTCGTGCACGGCGAACACGTTCGCGGTGAGCGCGACGTTCACGCCCAGCGCCACGGCGAAGGCGACCTTCAGGTGGACGAGGCGCAGGGCGGGAAGCATCCGCACGATCGCGCTGCCGACGAAGATCGCGAGCACGGCCCAGAACGAGATGAACGACATCGTCGTGCTCGTGCGGATGCCGAGAAACTGGATGCGCTTGAAGAGGTCGGCTTCGAGCGAGCCGGCGAGCAGTCCGGAGAGGACGGCGCAGAGCAGCAGGACGCCGATCGACGCGCCCGGGGCAGCGATCGCGTCGTCGCGCGACGGGGCGCCCGCGGAAGACGGTGTCGCGATGCGACTCCCCGCCGCGACGAAGAGCAGCCCGAGCGCCGCGTTCACGGCGATCAGCGCCGCGAACATCGTGTCGTGCCCGAGGCGCGGGATCAGAACGAACTCGGCGGCGAGGACGCCGAGGCATGCGCCGAGCGTGTTCCACGCGTAGAGCAGGGAGGGGAAGCGCGCTTCGTCGCGGAACGCGTGGCACAGGAGCGGAAAGGTGACGCCCATGAAGAAGCACGGGACGAAGACGCAGAGCGTGGCGAGCGCGACCTTCGCGGCCTGCACGGCGAGCGTCGGTTCGTGGACGCCGTCGCGCAGCACGTAGGGGAACGCGCCGAAGGCGTCGGCCGGGAATCCCGCCGCGGCGACGGTGAGCAGAGTCGCTGCAGACACCGCGAGCTCGAAGACGCCGTAGCGAGCCAGCGGCGATGTCACCCACGACGCCAGCCACTGGGAGACGCGACGACTCGCGAGCGAGCCCACGCCCAGCCCGCCGATGAAGTTGCACAGCACCAGTACGAAGGTGAGGTCGGTCGAGCCGAAGCGGTCGACGTAGATGCGCAGCCACGCGACCTGATAGCCGAGGCTGACGAAACCCGAGATGGCGTAGAGCGCGGCGACCCGCGTCATGCGTTCATCGGCGATATGGCGAGCCGCGTCATGCGTTCATCGGCGATACGGCGACCCGCGTTCCGTGTTCATCGACGTCCGCGGTCGCTCACTGCGGCCAGTGGTCGGCCCACGGACGCTCGCGCTCGAAGGCGCGCGCGGCCTGGAGCACGAGATCGTCGCGATGGCGCGGACCGACGATCTGCATGCCCACCGGCAGGCCGGCCTTCGAGAAGCCTGCTCGCACCGTCGCCGCCGGGTGCCACGAGAGGTTGAACGGGATCGTGAAGCTCGCGACGCCGGCAATCGGCTGCGGCTTCCCTTCCACCTCTTCCGGGAAGGGACCGCGCGCCGGAGGCGGGTCGAAGGGGATCGTCGGCGTCAGCAGCAGGTCGAAGTGGTCGAACACGTCGGCGCACCAGCGGTTCAGCGCTTCGCGTCCGCGCCGGATCTGGCCCCAGATCTCCGGCGTCATCTTCCGGGCGGCATGCATTCCCTTCATGAACGCGCGGCCGAACTCGTCCTCGTGTTCGGGCAACAGGTGAGCGATCGAGCTCAGCAGGTCGTAGCCGCCGACCAGCCCCCATTCTCGGCCGAGCAGCGGCGGGCCTCCGGCGAGCGCCTCGAGGTGGTGCCCCTTCTCGAAGAAGTGCATCGCTTCGTGCGCCACCTCGGCGATGTCGCTCTGCACGACGGCGAAGCCGAGGTCGCCCGACCAGCCGATGCGCAGGCCGCTCGGCAGATCGTCGAGGACCTCGCGGTAGGACACCCCGGGATGCGGCAGCGAGTTCGGGTCGTAGGGGTGCGGGCCGACGGTGAGATCGAGGTGCAGCGCGGCGTCGGCGACGGTGCGCGTGATCGGACCCTGCACCGAGGTGTCGTTCATGATCCACAGGTCGCTCTCGTTCGGAATGCGCCCGAACGAGGGCTTGTGCCCGAAGCAGCCGGTGAACGAAGCCGGCAGCCGCACCGACCCGCCGCCGTCGCTGCCCGTCGCGAGCGACACGACGCCGCCGGCGATCGCCGCCGCCGATCCACCCGACGATCCGCCGGGCGTCCGGTCCGGGTTCCACGGGTTTCTCGACGCGCCGAAGAGCAGGTTCTTCGTGATGGCCGTGTAGCCGAACTCGGGCGTGTTGGTCTTGCCGACGACGATCGCGCCGGCGGCGCGCAGGCGAGCGACCTGCACCGAGTCGCGCTCGGCGACGTGGTTCTTGAACGGCACCGACCCGTGCGACGTGACCAGCCCCTCCACGTCCTCGAGATCCTTCACGCCGAGCGGAATGCCTTCGAGCGGACGCGCGTTGCCGGCGGCGATCCGCTCCTCTGCGGCGCGCGCCTCTGCCAGCACCGTGTCGCGATCGCGCACGAGGCTGAACGCGTTGAGCGTGCCCTGCGTTGCCTCGATGCGGGCGAACGTCAGCTCCAGCAACTCGACGGGCGACACCTTCCGCTGGGCGAGGGCGTCGATCTGCTCGGTCAGGGGGCGGAAGAGGAGGTCGGTCATGGGTGGCTCCGTGGGGTTCGGGGGCAGTGTCCAGTGTATGGCTTGCTGGAAGGCGCTCCGCTCGTTTTTCCCTGTTCGACTTCGCTCGACTTCGGCTCGCGCCGGCTTGCGGGCCTCGTTGCGCGGACCGGATCTCGCGCGCCTCAGTCCCCGCCTGGGAGATGGGCTGCGAGGTGCTCCGTGATGGCGACGATCACCTCGGTGGGGCGTTCGAGGTGCACATTGTGACCCGCGCCGGAGATCTCGAGCAGGCGGCCGGCGGGGAGTTTCTCCACGACCGAGGCGGCGCCGTCGGCCGTGAGCAGGGTGCTGTCGGCGCCGCGGATCAGCAGCGTCGGGCAGCGCACGTCGGCGAGGTCGGCGTGGGGGGCGGGAT
>JAHEJV010000024.1 GCA_024638705.1 Deltaproteobacteria bacterium
GCCCCGGTGCTCCGAGGGGCAGCGTGCTGACGGCGCTCGTCGCTGCACTGCTCGAGGGCGTCGTCGATCTCGTGATCGGGGAGAGCCACGGCGCCGCCTGGCGCGGCGTCTTCGGCCGCTGGGGAGGCCGCGACGGGGCGACGACGAACCACTCGCTTCCCGACAACATCGTCGACATCCTGGTCGACGTGAGGGCGACGACGCCCGGGAATGCCGGCGCGAACGGGATGCACGCCTGGCATGCCGGGTCGAACGCGGCGCTCGCGAAGGCGTTGGGTCTGATCGGGGCGCCGCTGATCCTGCTCGCTGGGATCCTGCACGAGACGCCGATCGACTTCGGCTCCTTCGCGGCCGAGTACGGGTTCCAGGGTCCGGTCAACCAGATGCTCGACTCGATCTCGGATCTCGGTGCGAACGTCTTCGGGCTGGCGACCGGCTATCTGCTTCCGCGCGGAATGGCGGTCGACGTCGCGATCCGGGTCGGGAACCACATTCCCGGCCCCGGCGATCCCGACCCGCGATTCGGCGGCCGTGGGGCCTACAATGGCAATCCGACACAGGCATGGGGGCAATATCCGTGAAGCGTGTGCTTCTCTCGACTTCGTTGAGCGTCATCCTGCTCTCGTTCGGATGTCTCGGTCCGCCCCGTCTGGTCGACCCGGGCACGTACGTCGATCCGACCGGTGAGGAGCACCTGACCATCGCAGGCACTTCGGTCGCGCTGCACATCCGGGTTCGACCCGACGAACCCGACTCCTTCCTCACGGCGACCTACGAGCTTTGGGTCGGCGAGGATGGAAACCTCCAGTTCGGGCGCGTCGCCGACACGCAGCACTTCCTGGGAGTCGGGCGCTTCGTCTGGTATTGGGATGGTCAGGACATCATCCGGCGCACGGATGCGAAGACCGGTGCCGTCACCGAGTTCACGCGTCTCGATCCCGCACGATAGGCGTCGCACTGCCGAAGTCGCGCAAAGGGCAGCGACCAACGCATTTGGGCTTCACCGTTGCCGGTCGGTGAATGGATCCGACACGCCGGGTCGACGCATAGCGCTCCGGATACCGTCACTTTTTCGCCCCTTTCGTTCCCCTACGGACGTAGACTGCGTGCGCTGACGAAACCCTGTTCGTCAGCAGAAGCGTTCAGGCGGCCTGGAGATCGGGTTCCGTTGCTGGGATCCGGTCCAGTCGAAAGCGGTCATGCTAGGTGCGACGTCCTCCGGGTTCGGTACGTCGCAAGAGCGGAATGGAGTACCCGTGCGCGCGTTCGCCGATTCTCGAGTCCATGCCGAGGGAAAGTTCCTCTGGCTGGAAGACGAGAAGTTCTACGTGCGCGGGGTCACCTACGGCGCCTTTCCGCCGAACGCGGAAGGGCATCAGTTCCCCGAACCGGCCACGCTGACCAAGGACTTCGGTCTGATGGCGGCGGCGGGGATCAACACGATCCTCACCTACACGGTTCCGCCCCCGGCGATGCTCGATCACGCGCAGGAGAACGGGCTGCGCGTGATCGTCAACCACCCGTGGATGGGGCACGTCTGCTTCCTCGAACAGGCGTCCACGCGCCGCGACGCGCGCCACGCGGTGCGCGAAGGCGTACGCGCGTGCCGTGATCACCCGGCCGTATTGATGCACGCGGTGGCGAAGGAGCTGCCGCCCCAGATCATCCGCTGGCACGGCAAGGAGGCGGTCGAGGACTTCCTCTTCGAGCTCTACCAGGTGGCGAAGGACGAGGATCCGACCAGCCTGGTCACGTACACGAACTTCCCCACCACCGAGTATCTCGAGCTCCCCTTCCTCGACGTCGCCACCTGGAACGTCTACCTCCACGAGCGGCCGCAGTTCTGCGCCTATCTCTCGCGTCTGCAGCATCGCTCGGGCGAGCTGCCCTTCTTGATGACCGAGCAGGGCATCTGCAGCTTCCGCCACGGGCGCGAAGAGCAGGCCGAGTTCCTGCGCTGGCAGCTCGAGGAGACCTTCGATCACGGCGCCGCCGGCTCGGTGATCTTCTCGTGGACCGACCCGTTCTATCAGGACCACATGCTCGTCGACGAGTGGGGGTTCGGGCTGGTCGACGCCGAGCGTCAGCGGAAGCCCTCCTACGAGACGGTGAAGGAGCGCTTCACGACGGCGGTGCCCTTCGCGCCGGATCGCAGCTGGCCGAAGGTGTCGATCGTCGTCGCGCTCTACAACGCCGAGCGCACCCTCGACGAGTGCCTCGCCTCGCTCGCGAAGCTCGACTACCCCGACTACGAAGTGCTCGTCGTGAACGACGGCTCCACCGACGGAAGCCAGGAGATCATCGACCGCTATCCCCAGTTCACGTGCATCAAGGGGAAGAACGGCGGCGTCAGCGCCGCGCGCAACCGCGGGCTCTACGCCGCGACCGGCGAGATCGTCGCGTACATCGACTCCGACGCCTACGCCGACCGCGACTGGCTGAAGTATCTCGTCGCCACCTACGACGAGTCGGACGTGGTGGGCGTGGGCGGTCCGAACCTCGTGCCGCCCGCCGACGATTGGGTGGCGAAGTGCGTCTACCGCTCGCCGGGCGGCCCCACCCAGGTGATGTTCGACGACGTCCACGCCGAGCACATCCCGGGCTGCAACATGTCGTTCAAGCGCGAAGCGCTGCTCGAGATCGGCGGCTTCGACGAGATCTACACGGCGGCCGGCGACGACGTCGACATCTGCTGGCGCCTGCTCGACGCCGGCCATCGACTGGGCTTCGCGCCGTCGTCGGTGGTGTGGCACCACCGGCGTCCCTCGATGCGCGCGTACTGGAAGCAGCAGGTGGGCTACGGCGTCGCGGAGTCGCTGCTCGAACAGCGCCACCCGGCGAAGTTCAATCCCTGGGGCCACACGTTCTGGGGCGGCGCGATCTACTCCCCCTATCCCCAGTTCCGTCTCTTCGGGCAGCCCGCCGTCTACCACGGTCTCTGGGGTTCGGCGCCCTTCCAGGCCGTCTACGACCAGGGGGGCGGCGGCGTGCTCTCGTTCCTGCCGCGCGCGATGGAGATGCACGTCGCGGTGGCGGTGCTGGTGGTCGTGTCGCTGGTGTTTCCATGGGCCCTCGCGGCGGTCGGGCTGGCGCTCGGCTATGTCGCCTACTACTGCGTGATGTCCGGTCTCGAGGCCGACCCGGCCGGCCTCGCCGACCGCCCGGACCGCGCGCCCTGGCACGAGCGCTTCCGCTGGCGCGCGATGATCGCATGGTTCCACTTCCTCGAGCCGCTCGCGCGCGACTGGGGACGCCTCAAGGGCGGTCTCACGCCGTGGCGCTCGGCCCTCGAACGCGAGGGCGAGGAAGTCGTGACGGCCGAGGAGGTCGACACGCCCTGGTGGCGGCGCCTCAATCCTTTCCGCCGCACGCTCCACTGGACGTATCCTGGCGGAATGCGACTCGAGAAGGACCCCCTGCTCGAACGCCTCACCGCGATGCTGAACGAGCGCCGCTGCTCCGTCGGTTGGAACTCGGACTACGACCGCTGGGATCTGGTGCTGCGCCGCGGCGCGCTCGGCCAGGCCTGGATGCGCATGGTCGTGGAGCATCACGGCGGCGCCCAGCGGGTCGCGCGCTTCGCCACCGAGATCCGCCCGAGTCGCGCGGTCGCGATCTCCCTCGCGAGCACCGCCGCGCTCGGCGCGGCGACCGCGGTGGCCGGTCTCGTCTGGCCGACCGCGGTGCTCGCCGCCGTCACCGCGACGCTCTGGATCGCGCCGGTGCGCGAAGCCGACCGCATCGAACGCGGTCTGCGCGCCGCCACCGACGAACTCTGCGCGGGCAGCCCCTGAGGCGCCGCGCAGGTGGGCCATCCCATGCCGACGCGCGAGCAAAGCGACCTCCAGATCTACCGACGCCTGCTGGTGCAGGCGCGTCGCTACTGGCCGCACATCGGCGGGATCTTCGCGCTGAGCCTGCTCTCGACGCCACTCGCGCTCCTCAACCCGCTGCCGCTCAAGCTCGTCGTCGACAGCGCGCTCGGCAGCGAACCGCTGCCCGGGTTCCTCGCGCCTTTCGCGCCGACCGACATCGCGAGCTCTCCCTACTCGGTTCTGGTCTTCGCCGTCGTCCTGCTCGCCACGGTCACGATTCTCGAGTACGCGCGCGGCTTCGCCGCAGCGTTGCTCCAGACCTGGACCGGCGAGCGGCTCGTGCTCGGCTTCCGGTCCGAGCTGCTCGCGCGCGTGCAGCGCCTCTCGCTCGGCTACCACGATCGCCAGGGCACGACCGACTCGCTCTACCGCATCCAGTACGACGCGCCCGCCATCGAGTGGGTGGCGGTGCAGGGCGTCATCCCGTTCGTGACGGCGATCTTCACCGTCGTCGGCATGACGGTGATCACGGCGCTGATCGACTGGCAGCTCGCCGCCGTCGCGCTGACCGTGGCCCCGCTGCTGCTCTTCGTCACCCAGTTCTTCCGATCGCGCATCCGCGACGAGTGGTCGAAGGTGAAGAAGATCGAGAGCCGCACGATGAGCGGGGTGCAGGAGACGCTCTCCGCCCTGCGGCTGGTGAAGGCCTTCGGCCAGGAGTCGCGGGAGGAGGAGCGCTTCCAGCGGCGGTCGGAGCGCAGCCTGCGCGGTCAGCTCCGGCTCACCTGGATCAACGGCAGCTTCGACGGATTGATCGGCTTCACGATCGCCGGCGGAACGGCGGCGGCGCTCTACATCGGGGTGCGGCACGTCCTGGCCGGGCAGCTGAGCCTCGGGAATCTCCTGCTGGTGATGGCCTATCTCGGCCAGCTCTACGCACCGCTGCGCGAGATCAGTCGCAAGGTGGCCGACCTCCAGTCGTCCCTCGCCAGCGCCGAGCGCGCCTTCGTGCTGCTCGATCAGCAACCCGAGGTCGTCGACCGTCCCGACGCCCGGCCCCTCGCCCGCGCCCGCGGCGCAGTCGCCTTCGAAGACGTCTGCTTCGCGTATCCCGGCGGTGCGCAGGTGTTGCACGACATCCGTTTCGAGGCGGCGGCGGGCGCGCGCGTCGGGATCATGGGTCCCACCGGCGCGGGGAAGTCGACGCTCGTGAGCCTGCTGATGCGCTTCTACGATCCGACCCGCGGTGTCGTGCGGCTCGACGGCGAAGACATCCGCGGCGTGCGTCTCGCCGACCTGCGCGCGCAGTTCGCGATGGTCCTCCAGGAGCCGATCCTGTTCTCGACGACGATCGCCGAGAACATCGCCTACGGAAGGCCGGGGGCGAGCTCGTCGGAGATCGAGGCCGCGGCGCGCATGGCCGACGCCCACGACTTCGCGTCGCGATTGCCCGACGGCTACGAGACGGAGGTCGGCGAGCGCGGCATGACGCTCTCGGGCGGCGAGCGCCAGCGCGTGGCCCTCGCCCGCGCCTTCCTCAAGGACGCGCCGATCCTGATCCTCGACGAGCCGACGAGCTCGGTCGACGTCGACACCGAGGACCGCATCGTCCTCGCGATGGAAGCGCTGATGCAGGGGCGCACCACCTTCATCATCGCGCACAGGCCGAGCACGCTGCGTCACTGCGACGTGCAGCTCGCCGTCAAGGAAGGGCGGCTCTCGTGACGACCGTGTGCCTGCTGGCGCGCACGCTCGCCACGCCGACGGCGGCGGGACACTTCTGGGTGTATCTGAACTGGGCGCTCGGGCTGCGCGATGCGGGCTGCCGGGTCGTCTGGCTCGAAGTGGCTTCGCCGGGGAAGGAACCGGCTCGGCTCGCCGCACAGGTGGCGTCGTTGCAGGCGCGGCTCGCGCCCTTCGGTTTCGACGCGTCGCTCGCCGTCGTCGCAGAGGACGCGACGCCGCTCTCCGCCGACGCGACGTCCGGCTGCCTCGATCTCGACGCCGCCGCCGACGCGGATCTGCTCCTCGACATGGCCTACGGACCACCGCCGGTCGTGGCGCGCTTTGGTCGCAGCGCGCTCCTCGACATCGATCCGGGCCTGTGTCAGCTCTGGGCGAGTGCGGGAAACCTCCCGATCCCGCTCCACGACGTCTACTTCACGATCGGCGAGACGGTGGGGACGAAGGAAGCGCGCTTCCCCGATGCCGGCCTCGACTGGGTGTACACGCCGCCCTGCGTCCACCTGCCGTCGTGGCCGGTGCACGACGCGCACGCCGACGCGCCCTTCACCACGGTGTCGAACTGGATCATGTACGACTACTGGGTCGACGACGAGGACGGCGGCTATCCCAACGACAAGCGCACCGGATTTCAGCCCTTCCTGGATCTTCCCCGCCACACCCACGTGCCCCTCGAGCTCGCTCTCTCGCTGGGGGACGCCGACGAGGAGCGCGAAGATCTGGAGAAGCGCGGCTGGCGCGTGCGCGAAGCGCACGACAGCGTGAACGACGCGCACGCCTACCAGGCCTACCTGCGTGGATCGCGCGGCGAGTGGAGTGCGGCGAAGCCGTCCTGCGTGAAGCTGCAGAACGCCTGGGTGAGCGATCGCACCCTGTGTTACCTCGCGAGCGGAAAGCCGGTCGTCGTGCAGGACACCGGGCCCAGCGCGATCCTCCCCGACGCGGAGGGCATGTTCCGGTTCACGACGCTCGAAGAGGCGGCGTCCCAGCTGGAAGCCGTGCAGTCGGACTACGCGAACCAGTCTCGCGCAGCGCGCGCGCTCGCCGAGGAGCAATTCGCGGCGAGCCGAGTCGTTCCGCGGCTCCTCGACCGGGCGCTGGGGTAGGGCGATGATGGAGCCGCGCGTCGCGATCCTCGGGTTCCACAAGATCGGCGAGCCGCCGCCGCCGCCGGTCGGCTGGGAGTCGTGGTTCTACGTCTCCGTCGCCACCTTCGATCGCTTCCTCGGCGAGCTGGAGACGGAGGGCTTCGCAGCGATCGATCTCGATCGCTTCCTCGCCGGACTCGACGATCCCGGGTCGTTGCCCGAGAAGTCGGCGCTCGTCACCTTCGACGACGGCTATCGGTCGATCGTCGATGACGCGCTTCCCGTGTTGCGCGAGCACGGCGCTCCCGGCGTCCTGTTCGTGCCGACCGACCACGTCGGGGGACGCAACGATTTCGACCACGGCGTCGAGCCCACCGAGGCGTTGTGCAGCTGGGACGAGTTGCGCGTCCTGCGCGAATTCGGGGTCGCGATCCAGTCCCACGCACACACGCACCGCGCCTTCTCCTCGCTCGATCGCGACGACCGGGCGGACGAGCTCGCGCGCTCGAAGGCGATCCTCGAGAAGGAGCTCGGTCAGCAGGTCGACACGATCGCCTTCCCCTACGGAGACGCCGGTCCCGACGTCGATCGCGCCCAGGCCGCCGATGCGGGCTATCGCGCGGCCTTCACCTATCGCGGCGCTCCCGTGTCGATGCCCGTCCCCGACCGCTTCCGCATCGAGCGCATCGCGATGGGGCCCGACACCGATCTCCGCAGCGAGCTGGAGAAGCGCGCATGAGCGGCGGCCTGCGCATCCTCGTGGCCGGGCTGATCGGCCAGTACCCGATCGGCGGCGTGACGTGGGACTACATCCAGTACCTGCTCGGACTGCGCGCCGCGGGACACGACGTCGTCTACCTCGAGGATTCCGAGCAGTGGCCCTACGACGCCGCGGCGAACGGTCTCGGCCGCGCCGGGGATACGAACGCGGCCTACCTCGCGGAGGTGATGAAGGCCTTCGGATTCGGCGAACGCTGGGCGTACCGCTTCCCCGGCGGCTCGCTTCCCACCGGCGAGGTGTTCCCCGAGCGCTGGTTCGGCCTCGCGGACGGGGCTCGCGCGGAATGGGTCGCGAGTGCGGATCTGCTGATCAACGTCTCGAGCGGCATCGGCGATCCGGGACGCTACGCACACATCCCGCGCCGCGCCTACGTCGACACCGATCCCGTGTTCACCCAGATCCGGTCGGTCCAGGACGACGCCTTCCGCGCGCACCTCGACGGCCACGATCTGCACTTCTCCTACGGCGAGTGTCTCGGTCCGCCGGTTCCCGACACGGGTCACGCCTGGCGACCCCTGCGCAAGCCGATCGCGCTCGACCAGTGGCGCCCGGAAGCGCCGCATCGCGACGTCTTCACGACCGTGATGAACTGGACGAGCTACGGCGACGTGACCTTCGACGGGCGTGCCTACGGCCAGAAGGACGCCGAGTTCCCCGCCTATCTCGATCTCCCCGGGCGCACGGCGCCGACCGAGCTCGAGCTGGCGATCGGCACGGGCATCACCCGGCGCGCGCCCACGGAAGCGCTCGCGCGCGCGGGCTGGCGGCTCGTCGATCCGATGCAGGTCTGCCCCGACGTCGATTCCTACCGCGCCTACATCGAGGGCTCGGCCGGCGAGTGGACCGTGGCGAAGAGCGGCTACGTGCGCGGCGCGTGCGGATGGTTCAGCGGCCGCACTGCGTGTTATCTCGCCGCCGGGCGTCCGGTCGTGGTGCAGGACACCGGCTTCGCGCCGGTGCTCCCGATCGGCGAAGGGCTGCTCGCCTTCACCTGCGTCGAGGAGGCGGCGGAGCAGGTGCGCGCGGTGGCGGGGGACTGGGCGCGCCACGCGAAGGCGGCCCGCGCGATCGCGGAGGCGCACTTCGACGCCCGCCGCCTGGTGGCGCGCATCGTCGACGCGGCGTCCGGGGCAGCGTCGTGACGCCGCTGCGCCTCGGAGTCGTCGCGCCCCTGTGGATGGCCGTGCCGCCGCACACCTACGGAGGCATCGAGCGACATCTGCATCTGCTGGTGGACGAGCTCGTGCGCCGCGGCCACGACGTGACGCTCTTCGCGAGCGGCGATTCGCGCACCGCCGCGAAGCTCGTGCCCGTCGTCGACCGGGGAGTCGCCGATGCGATGGACGCGGGCGACGCCTGCTTCTACGAGCACTACCTGAACGCGAGCCTCGCAGCGTCCCTCGCCGCGAGCGGATCCTTCGACCTGATGCACTGGCACGTCGGATGCGCCGCGATCCCGATCGCCGCGTCGGCCTGTTGTCCGGTGCTGCACACCGTGCACACCGGGATCACGAGCGACGATCTCTGGATCCTCGAACGTCACCCGGACGCGCGGCTGACGGCGCTCTCGCACCGCCAGGTCGAGGACGTGCCCTCCGCGCGCCGCGAGGACATCCGGGTCGTGCGCTATGGCTTCGACTTCGCGACGTGTCGCGCTAGCGCCGGTCCGTCGGAACATCTCGCGTTCCTCGGCCGGATGGCGCCGCACAAGGGGCCCGACGCCGCGATCCGCATCGCGCGTGCCGCAGGGCGCTCGATCCATCTCGCGGGCGCGCCGGTCACCGAGGAGGATCGCGCGTGGTTCGCGCGCGAGATCGAGCCCGAGATCGACGGTCGCGACGTCGTCTGGCTCGGCGCCGTCGACGACGTCGGCAAGGATGCGCTCTTCGAGCGCGCCGCGGCGTTCGTCTTTCCGATCGGCTGGGAGGAGCCCTTCGGTCTGGTGATGCTCGAGGCGATGGCGCGCGGGGTGCCGGTCCTGGCGACGCGCCGCGGCTCGGTGCCCGAGGTGGTGGAGGTGGGGGACACCGGATTCATCGAAGGAAACGCGGACGACCTGGTGCGCCACGTCGCCGCCGCCGCCGCGCTCGATCGGAGCGCGGTGCGCGCGCGTGCTCGCGCGCGCTTCTCGGTGGCGGCGATGGCCGACGCCTACGAGTCCGCCTACGCCGAAGTGAGGTCCAGTCATGAGTGAGGTCCCCGTCATGAATCGCAAGAACGGTGTCGACGTGAGCATCGTCATCGACCACTACGAACAAGGCGACTACGTGAAGACGGCGATCGCCAGCGCTCTGGCGCAGGCAGGGCCGCGCTGCGAAGTGGTGGTGGTCGACGACGGCTCGCGCGACGGCTCGCGCGAGGTGATCGAGCGCTACGGCACGGCGGTCGTGCCGGTCTGGAAGGAGAACGGCGGCCAGGCCTCGGCGTTGAACGCCGGCTTCGCGGCCTCGCGCGGGGAGGTCGTCCTCTTCCTCGATGCCGACGACGCGCTGCTTCCCGACGCCGCCGAGCGCGCGCTCGCCTGCTTCGACTCGCCCGACGTGGTGAAGGTGCACTGGCCGATGAACGTGATCGACGAATCGGGCGCGCCGACCGGCGAGACGATTCCCGGCGGCGTCCTGCCCGAGGGCGATCGACGCGACGCGTTGATCGAGGCGGGCCCGACGACCGAGATCGCACCGCCGACGAGCGGCAACGCCTGGTCGCGTCGCTTCCTCGAGCGGGTGCTGCCGATCCCGGAGGACGTCTACCGGACCAGCGCCGACAAACACCTGCTCGAGGTCGCGCCCTTCTGCGGCGAGCTGCGACGGGTGGACGAGCCGCTCTCGCTCTATCGGCGCCACGGCGCCGGGTCGCAGGTGTCACGCAGCGTGGAGGAGCGGCTCGCGAACGAGCTTCGCTACTACGCGTGTTATGTCGAGGTGATCGAGAAGCGGCTCGCAGAAGAGGGCATCCGCGCCGACCGCGATCGCTGGGTCCTGAATTCCTGGTGGCATCGCCAGGCGGCCGCCCTGGAGGATCTCGCCGCGCTGCCCCACGCGGAGTCGCCGCTCGTGCTGGTGGAGGAAGCGGCCTGGGGGGCGGGAACCGTCGCCGGTCGCACGGTGCTTCCCTTCCTCGAGCGCGATGGCGCGTTCTGGGGATCTCCGCCCGACGACGCGACCGCCATCGCCGAGCTCGAGCGCATGCGCAACGCGGGCGCCGCGGGGATCGCCTTCGTGTGGTCGACCTTCTGGTGGCTCGACCACTACCGGGGATTCCGGGAGCACCTCGAGTCGCGCTACGCCCGGACGTGTGCGAGCGATCGCGTCCTGGCCTTCGATCTCACGCGGGGGCCGGAGGGCTCGCGTGGCTGAGCGTCCGTCCACGACGATCGGTTTCGTGCCGCGCGACCGCTGGTGCATGGCGCCGGCGGCGCTCGAGCGCCTGCTCGCCCGCACGCCCGGGCCGTTCCGCCTCGTCATCGTCGACAACGGCATCCCCGACCCGTTCCGGGCGCCGGTCGAGCGGATCGCGGCGGAAGCGAAAGACGCCGCGATCGTTCGCGCCGCACCCGGCGCGTCCTCGAACGCGACGCGCAACCTCGTGCTGGACGCCTGCACCACCGAAACCGTCTGTCTGATCGAGAACGACGTCCTCGTCCACGACGGATGGCTCGACGCTCTCCTCGACGCTTGCGAGGACCATCCCGCGGACGTGGTGGCGCCGCTGCTGCTCGAGCCGCGCGGTCCGCACGAGAAGGTGCACTTCGACGATCGCCTGGGATTCATCCGACGCGACGAGGCGTCCGGGAAGTGGCGCATCGACCCACGCGACACCTCGCTCGAAACCGACCGCGGCGCGCCGCGTCGCGAGACCGACTTCGTGGAGATGCACTGTCTCCTGTTCCGCACCGCCGCCTTCGCGCGCATCGGGCCCTTCGATGCGGAGCAGAGCGGCTCGCGAGCCGAGGTGGATCTCTCGCTCGCGCTGCACGCGGCCGGCGTCACCACGGTGCTCGAACCGGCCAGCGAGGTGATCTTCTCGCCGCCGCCGCCGGTGCACCCGGCCGAGCGGGAGATGTACCTCGACTACTGGAGCGTCGAGGCGAACGAGGCCGACCACCGGCGGATCGAAGCGCGTTGGAATCTGGTCGAGTGCCCGAGCGCGATGGGCTTCGTCGCCGGGCGGCGCCGGATCCTCGATACCGGCGATCCGGCCGAGCAGCTGCGCCGGTTTCACGCGGATCTCGACGCCCAGCGGCGCACGGCCGAAGAGCTCGCTTCGGTCGTGCCCGAAACCGACGTCGTCGTCCTGCTCGACGAGGCCCAGTGGGTGGCGCCCGAGATCGCCGGACCGCGACCGACGCGTCCCTTCCTCGAGCGCGACGGCCAGTACTGGGGCGCGCCCCCCGACGACGCCACGGCGATCGCCGAGCTCGAGCGCATGCGCGGCGACGGCGCGCGCTATCTCGCCGTCGGCTGGCCCGCCTTCTGGTGGCTCGAACACTATGCGGGCTTCGCCGACCACCTGCGTGCGCGTTACGCGTGTCGCCTCGAGAGCGAGCGTCTGGTCGTCTTCGACCTCGCGTGATGGGCATCGGGCGACGGCGCGTCCGCGAGGCGCTCGGCATCCTGGCGGTGACGGCGATCGTGTGGGGCCTCGCCGAGATCGGGCTGCGCGCCGCCTACGCCTGGCGCAACGCGGCCGTCGAAGCCGTGGTGCTGCCCTACACCGCGGCGCAGGACTGGGGTCCGGTGCCGCCGTGGCTCGACGGGCTGCGGATCCTCGAGCCCGACCCGCAGCTCCTGTGGCGCAACCGGCGCAACGTCACGCGCACCTATCTCGACGTCTACGGTCCCGCCGCGACCGAGCGCGATCGGCTGGCGCTCCTGCAGCGCTTCTGGCCGCGCGTGCCCGAGACGCTGCGCGGTCGCCCGACGTGGACCGTCTCCCTTGGCGATCACGGGTTCCGCGCGCCCCCCTTCGCGGAAGAGAAGCCCGCCGGCGTCTGGCGCATCGCCTGTGTCGGCGACTCGTGGACCTTCGGCGCCAACGTCGATCAGCCGCACGCCTATCCGCAGGCGCTCGCCGCGTCCTTCCGCGACGCGCCGATCGGAGCGCCGGTCGAGGTGTTGAACTTCGGCGTGATGGGATACTCGTCGCGGCAGGGGCTCGAGCTGCTCCGGCGAAGCGTCCTCGACGTCGCGCCGGACGTCGTCGTGATCGGTTTCGGGATGAACGACTCGGTCGTGGCGGGCTGGCAGGACGCCGAGGCCGTCGGCGTCGCGGAGGCGGCACGGGCGACGCCGTGGCTCGACCGCCTCGAAGTTTTGCGCCTGGCGCGATTCCTCGTGCAGCGGGCGCGGCACGAGCCGTGGACGATCGGCGACTACCTCGCGCAGGTGTCGGGCGCCGCGGGCTCCGACGAAGAGCTCTGGACCGGACGACAGGCGGTCGAGTTCGCCGACGCGGCCGCACTCGAGCGTCTGGCGCGCGTGCCGCCCGGGGCCTACGCGGAGAACCTGCGCGCCATGGTGCGGCTCGCGCGCGAGCGCGGCGCCGACGCGGTGCTCGTCTACAACGAGCTCTGGGACACGCCCTATCGCGATGCGGTCGCCGAGGTCGCGCAGAGCGAGGGGGTCGCATGGGTCGACTCCCATGCGCTGATCGCGGCCGAGCGAGATCGCCGCGAAGCAGCGCTCGCCGCGCGTCTCGGCCTCCAGCCGGCGGGGTCCCCGAGCGAGCAGATCGTCCTGCGCGTCTGGGCCGCGGACCACGACGTGCCGGACGCGCTCTACGTGGCCGGCGACGCCGACGCGCTCGGAAACGGCGAGCCGAACCGCGTGGCCCTGCGCGACGACGGCCGCGGAGGCGACGAGCGCGCCGGCGACGGGGTGTGGTCGCTCGGCGTCGACCTCCCGGCCGGCGAGCGCGTCTTCTATGTCTACACGAATAGCGGTCGGCCCGGTCGCTGGGAGGGGCTCGACGTCCCCGACCTGCGACACGTGGTCGTATCGCCCGGCTATCGCCCGGTCGAGATCTTCGGCGCGCTGACGCTGCAGGCCGACGGCTGGCACACCGACGCCGAGGGCTATGCGCGGATCGCCGAAGCGGTTCGGGAAGAGCTCCCCGAGCTCCCGAACCGCTGAAATTTTCCACCTGTGGCGAAATCCCCGTGGTACGATTGGGAATACAGCGCTGCCCCCCCCACGGCGCCTCCGCCCGCGGTAGTGCGCGCTGCTGCGAGGTGTGTGATGCGGACCCCCGGCTGCCTCTCGACCTGGTGCGGAATCGTTTCGGCCGCACTGCTCCTTCCGCTCGCGGGCGCTGCCGACCCGGACGAGGCCCTCTGGGCAGCGCCGGCGCCGGACTGCAAGACGGACAGCGCCTGGTCGTCGCGCCATCAAGCGCCGACGCCGACGAACCGCGAGGATTGCGTCCACGCACTCGCGAGTCGCAATCACAAGCTGCGCGTGTCGCATCAGCGCCGCGGCGGCCTCGCCGGCACCGAATTCGTCGAGGAGCGCTTCGCGGAGGCGATCCAGCCGCTCGCCACCGCCCCGGTCGGGGAGTCCGAATCGAAGGTGGAGCTCGCCGGGTCCGTCGGCCTGTGGAACTACGAGACGGACTTCGACCTCGGCCGGGAGGCGCGCATCGACGACGGTCGCTTCGTGCCCGAAGACCGCTCGCAGCTCCAGCTCAAGAGCGGGCTCGACTTCGGGCTGCTGCGCTCGCGCGTCGAGCTCAAGGGATCGCAGACCGAGGAGCAGCGTCTGTTCGCCCGTGGCTTCGCGATCGATCCGGGCAGCACGTCGGAGCTGGGAGCGCGCGGTTTCGTCGACATCGTCGTACCGCACCTCCCGGTGCTCACCTTCGGCATGGGACGTGCGGAGAAGGACGTGTTTCGCGGAACCCGACACGCCGGCGAGCGCGTCGAGAGCGACGTCGCGAGCGCGGCGCTGTGGTACGGCGGCAGTCGCTGGCAGGCCTACGCGGTCTCGAGCCGTTATGTGTTCCGCGACGAGATCCGGCGCAACGCGCCCGACGGTCACTACGACGACCACTACGTCGGAGGCTCCTGGTGGACCGACAACGGATGGTCGGTCAATCCGAGCCTCCAGTACAGCGAAGCCAGCTACGACGGGCGTCGGAACTGGATCCGCACGCTGCGCGCCAACGTCGGCGTCTACAACACCGGGCTCTGGCGCAACGGCGCGCTCACGCTCTGGGGCGGCTACACGCGCGATCGCGACAGCGCGGGCAACTTCGCGTACGAGCAGTTCGATCTCTCGCTCGGCGTCGAGCACACCTTCGACGACGTGTCCTTCCTCGAGGACTACGAGGTCGCGGTCGGGTCGCGCTTCGGTGCCGGGCAGTATCTCGACCGGGTCTACACCGGCGCTTCCGACGTGGGTTTGCGCGCCAGCTTCACGCTGCGCGTGACCGCACTCTGATCCGCGAGCCGGAGATCCTCCCCGCCGACGCGCGGCGGTTGCTCGCGGTCGGGCTCGTCGGGTTGGCGCTGCGCCGGAGGGTCCGTCAGCGGTAGTCCGGGTTCGGGAAGTCGAACCGGCAGCCGGCGTCCCACTCGGAGCGCTGGTTGCCGTGCGCCGGGACGCCACCGGCGTCCTTCAGCATCCGCGCGAAGTGCAGCAGGTTCCAGGTCATGAACGTCGTGTTGCGATTCGTGAAGTCGTTCTCGAGGCCGCCCGATCCCTCGTCGAGGTAGGACGGTCCCGGGCCGGCTTCGCCGATCCAGCCGGCGTCGGCCTGGGGCGGGATCGTGTAGCCGATGTGCTGGAGTCCGTAGAGGACGCTCATCGCACAGTGCTTGACGCCGTCTTCGTTGCCGGTCACGAGACAACCGCCGACGCGGCCGTAGTAGGCGTACTGACCTTCGTCGTTCTGCTGGCCCGACGCGGCGTAGAGCCTTTCGATCGCCTGGGTGCAGACGGAGGATTTCTCGCCCAGCCAGATCGGGGTGCCGAGCACGAGGATCTCGGCAGCCATCACCTTCTCGAGGATCCCGGGCCAGGCGTCGCGCTCCCAGCCGTGCTCGGTCATGTCCGGCCAGACCCCGAAGGCGACGTCGTGGTCGACGAGGCGGATCGACTCGGTCGACACGCCGTTGCGCTCCATGATCGCCTGGGAGATCGCCATCAGGCCCTCGGTGTGGGACTGCTCGGGCGATTTCTTGAGCGTGCAGTTCAGGAAGAGGGCGCGCAGGTCGGAGAAGTCGCCGGAGTAGTCGTCACAGAGCTTCTTCTGGCGTTCGTTCAGTTCCATCCTCGTCGTCCTCCGGTTCCCGCGGCGTTGCGGGTGTGGTCTCTGACGCCGTGGCGTCGGATTCGTCACCGGAGACGGGCGGCGAGTCTGGAGCCGCGGGCTGCTCCGGGGCCTCGGCGACGCCGTCGACGGGCTCCATCGCGGGCTCGACCGGCGCCGCGGCGTCGATTTCGGGAGGCGTTTGCGTCGCGGGGGCGGCCGGCACTTCCGCCTCCGGTCCGCCCGGTTCGGCAGGCGCTTCCTCGGGGGTCGCGTCGGCGGTCGGGACTTCCGCCGGGGTGACGTCCGCGGTCGGCGCTCCGGCGGAGGGGGCCGCGGGGGTCGCGCCGCGTCCGTTGCCGCCCATCGCGCCCCCCAGGATCCGCAGCGCGTCGGTCGCGTCGCCGATGATGGCGCCCGCGCCGGCGCGACCGGCGCCGAGCAGCTGGTCGGTGAACGACGCGATGCCCACCTTCAGGTCGTAGGGCGAGCCGGTGGCCACCATCCGGACGTTCACGATCTCGAGGGCGCGTCCGGCGACGGGGATCCAGCGAACCACGCCCGAGAGCCCTTTGATCAGGTTCGCCTCGATCGGCACCTTGCTCTCGTCCTTTCGGAAGTCGAGGAAGCCCGTGGCGTCGATCGTGTAGCTGTGGGAGTCGATGTCTAGCAGCGCGACGTCGACCCGCCCGTCCTTCATCACGAGATCGGCTTCGAAGACGTCGTAGACGAGCCCCTCGTCGCTCATGCTGGGAAGCTTCGCGCGCAGCGCCTCGGACGAACGCACGACGGTGATCAGCTTCGTCGCGATCCCGAGCTTCCCGAAGCTGCCGTCCAGGCTCTTCACGGTGAGTCGCCCGTTGCCGTCGGCGAGCGTCGCCTTCGTGTCGTCGTGCAGGGGCGCCTCGAAGGCGAGCTTTCCGGTGAAACGCCCGGTGATCTGCCGCGGCGGATCGAAGAAGGCGTCGTCGAGGAAGCGCCCGGTGACGTCGGCGATGTCGATCTCCATCGCGAAGAGCGACGGGGCCTCGTCACGCGCATCGACGCCGACGGTGCCCGAAACGCGGCCCTCGTAGGTCTCGAGGGTGAGATCGCGGATCGCGATGTCGCCTTCGACCACGCTGACGCTCGCCTTCACCGCCTTCGCTTCGCTGCGCCTGTACCCGATCCGGTCGAGGTCGATCGCGAGCTTGCCCGACTCCAGCACGGGGTCACCGTCGTCGTCGCCTCCGTCGGGAAGCAGCGCGTCGACCTCGCTCACGAGCGCTTCCACGAAATCGAGGTCGAGATTGGCGCCGGAGAGGCGTCCATCGAGCACGCCTTTCGAGAGCGACGCGTCGAGCGTGGCGTCGGAGCGCGCGCCGCGAATCCGCAGGTTCGACACGCTCCAGTCGTCGCCGTCGAGGGCGACGGCACCGTCGATCGCGTCGACTCCGATGTCGTCGGTGACGTGCAACGCCACCTCGGTGAGTTCGAGCCGCAACCGGGAAGCGGGGCCGTCGATCGAGCCGCGGACGCTTCCCGAGGCTCGTGCCGTGTCGACGAGGAGATGGTCCCATTGGGAGAGCTCGATGTCGAGGTCGGGGGCGACCAGGCCACCTTCCCGGAGGTCGAACGCGATGCGTCCCTCGCGCGAGGTCACGACCAACTGGCGGAGCTCCCAGTCGCTCGTCCCCGCTACGCGCAGCGCCAACGGCTCATCGCGACGTTTGTCGACGAAGCCGTCGGTGGTGATCGTCATGTTTGCGAGGTCGGCGTCGAGCGTCAGCGTCCCGTCGGCCACCGAGCGCCAGCCGATGAGCGTCGCCTGACCGCCGAAGCGCGCCGGGCGATCGAGAAAGTCGTTCACCGTTTCACCCGAAACCGCGACGCGCGCGCGGATCTCGCCCAGCACCGCCGACTCCCCGTCGGTGTGCAGCGTGATCGTCGCGTGCCCGGGAAGCGTCTCCTCCGTGGTCTCGACGCGCAGCGAATAGACGTCCTCGACATCCGGCACCGGAGCGAGACGGAAATCGATCCGGGTCTCGCCCGTGCGGCGCAGCAGGGGCTCGACGCGTTCGCGCACCTCGCCGTCGGAGATATAGGTCGCGACCGTGCCCGCATCGAAGGTGAGTTCGCCGCGCGCCGTCCGGACGTCCGGGACGACGAACGCCTTCGTCGTCAAGCGTCCCATCTGCCTCGACCGACCGCCGCCCTCGATCGTGACATTGCGGTCGCGGCTGGTGATCCGGATCGACAGCTCGGAGAACGCGTCGTCGACGGTGTCGGTCGAGATGTTCGCGGCACCGTCGACGAGATGGGCCTCGACCACGACGGGTTCGGTGTCCGGCCCGGGCGGAAAGTGGCCGGCGATCTTCTCCACGACCAGCGTGCCGCGGGTGTCGCGCAGCGACGGGGGCACGCCCAAGGCGTGCAGCCAGGCGTCGGCGATCTCGATCTGGCCCGCGAGGTCGAGATTGACGCCGCCGCGCTCGCGCGTGGGCCGGATCGTCCCGCGGACGGTGATCGGTCCGGCCTCGAAGCGCGCGATCTCGAGGGCGTCGTCCACCCACTTCGCATCGGCGTCGATGGAGAAGTCGTCGCTCGTGACGTGGAGGACGCCCGAGGCGTTGGCGTCGGCGTCGATCCGCGCGTTGCTCTCGAAGCTTCCCCCGACGGCGCCTTCCTCGTCCGGCTCGAAGACCCCGGTGAGCGCGATCTGGAAGGCGTCCCACTGCTCGCTCGCGATCTCGAAGCGCGCCCGCACGCTGGAGCGCAGGCGCTCGGGCAGGTCGACCCATCGGTAGGGGCGCAGCCGACTGATCTCGAGGTGGCCGCGCACACCGCCGTCGGGAGTCTCCACGAGCGGGATGACGAACGCGCCTTCGGCGTGCGCCTCGAAATCCGGGAAGTCGGTGTCGAGTTCGAGGTCGAGCGCGTCGCTGTCGATGCCGTCGACGACGACGCGCGTCGTCATGAGGAAGGGGCTCTCCGCGCCGAGCCGGATCCGGGCGTCCTCCGTCTCGACGCGGTGCACCGCGACGGTCCAGGCGGAGGGCTCGGCCTCCGCTTCGCCGTCTCCGGCGAACGCCGCGTCGAGGGCGGCGCCGATCTCGCTCCACCCGCGTTCGATCTCTTCGGTGTCGGGGGGAACGGTGACGACGAGGTTGCGGACGGAGATCTGCACGATGTCCACGCGACGCGACAGCAGGGCGAGGACGTCGGGGTAGAGGTCCACACGGGTCGCCGTCGCCTCCAGGTCGCCCTCGCCGGCGCGCACGTCGAGGGCGGAGACGCACGGGATCGGGCGCCATGCGAGGTCGAGCTCGCCGATCGTCACAGGCTTCCCGATCGCTTCCGAGAGCAGCGCTTCGGCGTCGGGGCGGTAGCGGTCGATGTCCGCGAAGAGCTCGATGGCGCGCCACGCGAGGAAGGCCGCCGCGGCGACGACGCCCAGTACGACCCACCAGCTACGGCGACCGCGGGGAGGGGAGGGGTCCGGCATGGCGCCCAGTCTAACGGCCGAACACCGGACCACCGTCACGCGCCGACCGTTTTCCGACGCGCACTTCGATGCCGCTTCTGTGTCGCAGCGCGTAGAATCCGGCCATGCCCGAGGACCCGCCTCCCGATCCGGGAGAGTCCGCAGACATGGAGACCGGACCCGCCCGCGCGGATTGGCGCGAACGCGTGCGCGTCGTCATCTTCGAAGCGGACACGCCGTCGGGGAAGGCCTTCGACGTCGCGCTGCTCGTCGCCATCGTCGTCTCCGTCGCCACGGTGATCCTCGAGAGCGTTTCGTCGATCCGCGCCGAATACGCCCGCGCCCTCAACATCGCCGAGTGGGCGTTCACGTTCCTGTTCACGATCGAGTACCTGCTGCGGCTCGCGTGCGTGCCACGAGCCGCGAGTTACGCGGGGAGCTTCTTCGGCATCGTCGACCTCGTCGCGATCCTGCCCTCGTACCTCAGTCTCCTCATTCCCGGCTCCGAGTCCCTGCTCGTGGTGCGCGGGTTGCGGCTGCTGCGCATCTTCCGCGTCTTCAAGCTCGGGCGCTTCCTCGGCGAGGCGAGCCTGCTCAGTCGCGCGCTCACGGCCAGCCGCCACAAGATCATCGTCTTCCTCGGGACCGTCCTGATTCTCGTCACCATCCTCGGCACGGCCATGTACATGATCGAGGGCGCGGAGAACGGGTTCACCAGCATCCCGATCGGGATCTACTGGTCGATCGTGACGATGACGACGGTCGGCTACGGCGACATCGCGCCGCGCACCGTCGCCGGGCAGGTGCTGGCGTCGGTCACGATGATCCTCGGCTACGCGATCATCGCCGTGCCGACCGGTATCGTGACGGCGGAGATCGTCGACGCGGCGGCGGCGGATCGTCCGATCACCACGCGCCATTGCCCCGACTGTCTGAGCGAAGGACACCTGCCCGACGCGAAGTTCTGCCGCGACTGCGGCGCGTCGATGCGAGCAAAACCGGAGAGCTAGGAGAGGCGAACGACATGCGGAGACGACGAGGTTCGAAACGGATCGGGATGGTGCTCGTGGCCGGCATCGCGCTCGCGACCGGCGCCGCCGCGGAAGAGCACGGGAAGCTCACTGTTCGGTTCTCCGGGCTCGAGGAGAAAGGCGGTTCGCTCCTCGTCTCCGTGGCGGACTCGCGCGAGATGTTCGAGAGCGACGACGACGCCGATCTCATCGCCAAGGTCCCGGTAGCAGGAGCCGTCGCGAGCGCCGTCTTCGAGGGCGTCGCTCCCGGCGAGTACGCCGTGAAGGCGTTCCACGACGTCAACGAGAACGGCGAGCTCGACATGGGCATGATGGGTCCGAAGGAGAAGTTCGGCTTCTCCAACAACGTGATCGGATTCATGGGACCGCCCGATTTCGACGACGCGAAGTTTGCCTACGACGGGGGAACCGAGACCGTCGAGATCGAGGGGCGCTAGGCATGAAGTTCGGACTCGCATTCGCCAGCAGCGCGGGCACCGATCCCGCATCGGCCCTCGAGATCGCCCGTCGCGCCGACGTCCTCGGCTTCGAGTCGGTCTGGGGCGGCGAACACGTGGTGCGCCCGGCGAAGATCGCGTCGCCCTATCCGTACACCGAGGACGGCGAGATGCCGGGCGAGACCGACACGCCGATCCCGGATCCCCTGATCTGGCTCGCCTACGTCGCGGCGGCGGCGCCGAACGTGCGTCTCGGCACCTGCATCCTGATCCTTCCGCAACGCAACCCGCTGGTCCTCGCGAAGGAGCTCGCGACACTCGATCACCTGAGCGGTGGACGCGTCGAGCTGGGCATCGGCGTCGGGTGGCTGAAGGAGGAGTTCGACGCGCTGGGTGTTCCGTGGAAGCGTCGAGGGGCGCGCACCGACGAGTGCATCGGCGCGCTGCGCGCGCTCTGGGCCGGACCGGAGGCGGAGTTTCACGGGGAGTTCTTCGACTTCGAGCCGGCGACATGTTCGCCGCGCCCGGTGGACGGTGCGATTCCGATCATGGTCGGCGGCGATTCTCCGGCGGCCGTGCGGCGCGCCGCGCGCTTCGGTCAGGGGTTCTTCCCCGGCACGAGCGACCTCTCGGAGCTGGTTCGGCTGATCGGCGACCTCGGCGACGCGGTCGAAGCGGAGGGTCGCCCGCGCGACGACGTCGCGGTGAGCGCGATCTTCAGCCCGCAGATGCGCGATCCGGTCGCGGGCGCGGAGCGAATGGCCGAGATCGGCGTGTCGCGGGCGATGGTGCCGGCGTTCTTCTTCGCCGGTCCCGACGGGCCGGATCGGCTCGCCGAATTCGGCGAAACCGTCGTCGCTCGTTTCGAGTCGTGACCGGGGGGCGTTCGACCCCGCTCTTCCGAACGCGCCGCGGATCCGCCCGGGAGTATGATGTCGCCATGACCGACACCCACAAGACCTTCTGCCGCTTCTGTCATGTCTTCTGCGGACTCGAAGTCGACGTCGATGCGGGACGCGTCGTGGCGGTGCGCGGCGATCGCGACAACGCCGTGACGCACGGATACACCTGTCTGAAGGGACGCGCGGAAGGCGAGCGGATCCACCACCGGGATCGGCTGCTCTCGAGCCGACGCCGCGACGGCGAGCAGTGGACGTCGATCGGCCGCGAAGAAGCACTCGACGAGGTATCCGACCGGATCGGCGACATCGTCGCGCGGCACGGCCCGGACGCCGTCGCGGTGTACACCGGGTGCGGAGGCCACCGGACGTCGGCCGGCGGGCCCTGGTTCGTGCAGCGTTTCCTCAAGGCGCTCGGCTCGAAGCGCATGTACACCTCGTTCACGATCGACTCGCCGAGCCTCGCCGTCGCCGGCAACCGCTTCTTCGGCGGGCCGATCCCGTGCAACCTGCTCGACGTCGAGCGCGCCGAGTGCGCGATGTTCGTCGGCACGAACCCGGCGCGTTCGCACCAGCTCAACATGGGCCAGTCGAGCCCCTCGCATCGCATCAACCAGGCGAAGCGCGGCGGCATGAAGATCATCGTTCTCGATCCGCGGCGTTCGGACGTCGCGCGCTCGGCCGACATCCACCTCCAGGCGCGCCCCGGTGAGGACGCCGCGGTGCTCGCGGCGATGATCAAGGTGATCCTCGATCGCGGCCTCGAGGATCGCGCGTACGTGGACGCCTACGTCAGCGGCGTCGATGCACTCCACGAAGCGGTCGCCGGCTTCACTCTCGACTACGCGGAGCGCCGCTCCGGTGTGCCGAAGGAGAAGATCGAGGCCGCGGCGGTCACCTTCGCGACGGCGCGCACGGGCGGCGCGATCAGCGGCACCGGCCTCCACATGGCCGGCCATCACAACCTCACCACGCAACTCGTGATGACGCTCAACGGGCTGTGCGGACGCTACGACCGCGCGGGCGGCATGACGCGGAGCGAGGGTCCGCTCGGCCACGCCTTCACCGAGCAGTCGGGGCCGATCCGGATGGGCGAGCCGCCGGTGTCGCGGATCCGGGACATCCCGGGGACGCCCGGCGTGTTCGGCGCCTACGACGAGCTGCCCACCAACACCCTCGCCGACGAGATCCTGACGCCGGGCGAAGGCCAGGTGCGCGCGTTGATCGTGAATGGCGGCAATCCGGCCCTCGTCTTCGCCGAGGCGGAGCGCGCGCGCGAGGCGCTCGAATCGCTCGAGCTCCTCGTCGTGATCGATCTGTTCCAGAGCGCGACGGCCGCCTTCGCCGACTACGTCTTCGCGGCGCGCCACCCCTTCGAGCGCCCCGACGTCTCGAAGCTGATGGACGCCGGCTATCCCTTCCCCTTCGGCCACTACACGAAGGCGCTCGTCGAAGCCCCCCCCGAAACCATCGAAGAATGGCAGGTGTTCTGGGGGATCGCGCAAAGACTCGGCCTGCCGCTCCGGGTCGGACCCCTCACCGCGGAATCGACCCCGACGACCGACGAGCTGCTCGACGCGATGTACCGCCACGCGCGGGTTCCCCTCGACGAGCTGCGCAAGCACCCGAGCGGCCTCGCGCTGGGCGAGCGCACGATGCAGGCGGGCGGCGTGATCCCGAACATGATCGGACACGCCGACAAGCGGCTCGCCGCGGGCCATCCGGCCGTGCTCGAAGAGCTCGCCCTGGTGTTCGGCGAAGAGTTCAGCGTCCAGGAGTCGGGCCGCGGCGCGGCGGACGATTCCTTCGCGTTCCGGATGATCACCTACCGGATGCCCGAGGTGTACTGTACGCAGGGTCAGAACCTCCCCTCGCTCGCGAAGAAGCGTCCGTACAACCCGGTGCTGATGAATCCCGCCGCGATGCGCGAGCGCGGGCTCTCCGACGGCGACGCGGTCTGGGTCGAGAACGAGCACGGGCGCGTCGAGGGCTTCGTCGAGAGCAGCACCGACGTCGACTTCGGCACGATCGCCTTCGCCTTCGGCTGGGGCGACCCGAACGATCCGCGCCCCGCTCGCGAGAAGGGGTCGAACGTGCAGGCGCTGACCCGCGCCGACGAGGGCTACGACCCGGTGACGGGGCTCGCGCTCCAGAGCGCGATCCCGGTCAACGTGCGTCCCCACGCCTAGCCAGGGCAGGGGCCCGCCTTCGCTCGCCTGCGGCTCGCTGCGCGTCGGCCGACGCAGTCGGCCTCCTTGCGCGCGAGTGGCTACTCGACTCCGCTCCGCAACAGCTCGGGCAGCGCCGCGTCGTCGGTTGCGAGCAGGGCGTCCACCCAGCGGTGGAAGCGCTGTCCGCCGGCTTCGTTGCGTCCGAACAGGCAGTGCTTCTTCGCGCCCGCGGCGAGCGCCTTCTGGACACGCTTCCCGGTGAAGTAGTCCTCGTCTCGCACGACGCCTTCGAGGAACCGCATCGTCGCCGCGATCTTCTTCCCGCGCTCGGCGTCCGGCGCCTCGGGAGCGAGGAAACTCTGCACGGTGACCGACTCGCCGACCGTCCGTCCCGGGAACAGCTGCGACACCATGTAGAGCTTTCCTCCGGCGTCGAACTCGGCGATCGAGACGTGGGGGAAGATCGTCCAGATGCCGGCGATCAGCTCGCGCGTGTCCCACTCGTCCTCGGGCTTCCGTGCGAGATCGCGATAGGCGGCGTCGGGCATGCTCACGCGTTGGTGCGGACCCCACGCGTCGTAGAGGGCGTCGCTGGGGATCTTCGCGCCGAACGATTCGCGGTGCAGGATCGGCAGGTGATAGAAGTCGAGGTAGCCGTCGTAGGCGATCTTCCAGTTCGGTCCCGCCACGGTCTGCCGACCGACGAGCGTGCACGACGCGAAGTCGTGATGGATGAGCAGCTCGTCGTAGCCGCAGAGGAAGGCGTCGAGGTCGACTTCCGCGTCCGGGTCGAGCGCGGCGAACACGAGGCCGGCGCGCTCGAAGACAGGGAGCGGCGTGAGGCCGAGGCAGCTGCGGTCGACCTCCCCGAAGTCGCGCTCCTTGTAGATCGCGACGAGCTCTCCGTCGGCGTCGTACGACCACGCGTGGTAGGGGCAGGTGAAGCGACTCGCGTTGCCACTTCCCTCTGCGACGACGATCGCGCCGCGATGGCTGCACACATTGAGGAAGGCGCGCACCGAGCCGTCGCGCGCGCGAGAGAGCAGCACCGGGACGTCGGCGACCTCGAGCGCGCGATAGTCGCCCGGCTTCGCGAGCTCGACGGAGAAGCCGAGCACGAGCGGGAGCCGGCGGAAGATGCGTTCGATCTCGCGTAGCCAGCGATCCGGATCGGTGTAGTTCGACGCCGGGACGCGATGGACGCCCGGGGCCTGGTCGACGGTGCCCGCCTCGACGTGCGCGAGGTTGCGCCGGGCCATGGCGACGAGTTGTTCTCGGCTCATCGGGCGCAGACACCTTCCGACGATGGATCCGGTTCGCCCGATCATGATAAAGTCGCGGACCGCGAGCAAGTTCGACGACGGGCGCGAAGCAACCTGGAGCCACGAATGAGCCAGACTCGTTTCGACTCGATCTTCCGCCCCGGGCTCTTCGACGATCAGGTGATCCTCGTGACCGGCGGCGGCACCGGCATCGGTCGGTGCATCGCGCACGAGCTCGCGTCGCTCGGCGCGGCGCCGATCGTCGCCGGACGCCGCGTCGAGAACCTCGAGAAGGTCGTCGGCGAGATCGAAGCCGTCGGCGGGAAGGCCGCCTTCGTCGCGCTCAACATCCGCGACCCGGAAGCGGTCGACGCGGCGATCGCGGCGATCGTCGAAGAGCACGGCCGCCTCGACGCGGTCGTCAACAACGCTGGCGGGCAGTTTCCGGTGGCGGCCGGCGATCTCAGCCCGCGCGGGTGGAACGCCGTCGTCGACACCAACCTGAACGGCACCTGGTGGGTCACGCAGGCGGCTTTCCGCCACGCGTTCAAGGAGCGGGGACGCGGCGCGATCGTGAACATGGTCGCCGACGTCTGGATGGGCGCACCCGGCATGGTGCACACCGGCGCCGCGCGCGCCGGCGTCATGAACATGACCGTGACGCTCGCGGCCGAATGGGCGCAGTTCGGGGTGCGCGTCAACGCGGTGGCGCCCGGTCCGATCCTCACCAGCGGGCTCGCCACCTATCCCGAAGAGGTGCAGCAG
>JAHEJV010000239.1 GCA_024638705.1 Deltaproteobacteria bacterium
CAAACTCTACTTCGACTACAAGAGCCCCTACGCCTATCTCGCGATACAGCCCGCGCTCGACCTGCCGAAGCGCTACGACGTCGAGATGCGCTATCTGCCCTTCACCCTGCGGATCAAGGGGAAGGGGCAACGCAGCATCTACTCCGAGTGGAAGGTGCGTTATTCGTACATGGACGCGCGTCGTTGGGCGAACCGACGCGGGGGGTTCACGATCCGCGGGCCGCGCAAGGTGTACGACTCCACGCCCTCACTCATCGGGGCCCTCTACGCGCAGCGCGAGGGGTTCTTCGAGCGCTACAGCCTCGAGGTGTTCCGTCGCTTCTTCGAGCGCCAGCTCGAGATCGACGACCCGGCGGAGGTCGCGGCGCTGATCGCCGAGCTGGGCGAGGACGGCGCGTCCTACCAGCGCTATTTCGAGGGCGAAGGTTCCGCCGCCCTCGACGCGTGCATCGAGGAGGCCCACGGCGACGAGGTGTTCGGCGTGCCGATCTTCTGCCTCGACGGCGAGCTCTTCTGGGGACACGACCGCATCCCGCTGCTGGAAGAGCGGTTGCGCGAGCGCGGGCTCGCCCGCTGAGCTTCAGCGAGCGGCCAGCGACCGCAGGTGCGCGACGAGATCCGCTGTGTCCATCGGCGCGAGCTTCTCGCCGAGCGGCGGCGCGCCGGCATGGCCGAAGAGCCCGGGCCCGCGGTTGATCGCGCGATAGAGGTAGTGCTCGTCCGCGATCGCCAGCCACGCCGGGCAGTCGAGGCGCGGCGTGTGCGGCGGCGTTTCGGGCGCGCGCAACGCGACGTCGCTGGCGTGGCAGCCCTGACAGTGCTCGAGGAAGAGCCGACCACCGCGCGCGGCGTCGCCGTCGATCGCGAACGGGAGCGCTTCGGCCGGACGCGGGCCGGGCGGCGGACACGGCGCTCGCTGCGGACCGGGCGGCGAGGCCGCGCACGCGACGAGCCACACCGTCGGGAGGAGCGCGGCAACGCGTCGCATCGCACGATGCCTTCCGAGCCTTCTTCTCCTCGAACCCATCGACGCCGATCCTCCCTCTTCCTCCGTGCACGGGAGGTCGCGAACTATCCTACTGTCCCGCCGAGCCCGCGGTCGCGAAGATTGCGGACTTCCGCGAGGAGGATCCCCATGCCCGAGTTCTGCGAAGTCGAACGCGACGGCCACCTCTACATCGTGACGATGAATCGCCCGGAAGTGATGAACTCGCTCCATCCGCCGGCCAACTTCGAGCTCGAGGCGGTCTTCGACGAGTTCGTCGAAGACGATGACCTCTGGGTGGCGATCATCACCGGCGCCGGCGATCGCGCGTTCAGCGCCGGCAACGACCTCAAGTTCACCGCGAAGGCGGGCGGACGCATCGAGTCCAACCCGAAGGGCTTCGCCGGGCTCACCGCGCGCTACGACAACCCGAAGCCGGTGATCGCCGCGGTGAACGGCGTGGCGATGGGCGGCGGCTTCGAGATCGCGCTCGCCTGCGACATCATCGTCGCGTCGGAGAAGGCGGTGTTCGCGCTGCCCGAGCCGCGCGTCGGTCTCGCGGCGCTCGCCGGCGGCATGCACCGTCTGCCGCGCGCGATCCCGCTCAAGCATGCGATGGGCATGTTGCTCACCGGACGCCGCGTCTCGGCCGAGGAGGGCGTGCGCCTCGGGTTCGTGAACGAGGTGGTGCCCGAAGGGCAGGCGCTCGCCGGCGCGCGCGCCTGGGCCGAGCAGATCCTCGAGTGCGCCCCGATCTCGGTGCGGGCGTCGAAGCAGTGCGCCTACGAAGGGCTCGGGAAGGCGTCGGTCGAAGAGGCCTGCTCGGCGTCCTTCGACCAGATCGTGAAGATGGTGAAGAGCGAGGACTTCCTCGAAGGGCCGCGCGCGTTCGCCGAGAAGCGTCCTCCCGTCTGGAAGGGGCGTTAGGCGACGCGCACGCGCCGACCGTAGTCCCCCACGAAGTGGCCCGACCCTGGCAGGTTCTCGATCGCGTCGACTCGGCGGGGGGGCAGCTCGAGCTGCGCCAGCGCGGCGAGCGTGATTTCCTGATCACCGTCGCCGGGCGCGTCCTGATGACGAGCGTCGCGCACCGCTCGGAGTGCGAGCTCGCGCTCTGGGTGTGCGAAGCGCTCCCCGAGCGCAGGCCGCGCCTGCTGATCGGCGGGCTCGGCATGGGGTACACGCTGCGCGCCGCGCTCGACGCGCTGCCCCCCGATGCCGTCGTGCGGATCGCCGAGCTCGAGCCGGCCGTCGTGCGCTGGTGTCGCGGCCCGCTCGCGCCGCTCCACGGCGACGCGCTCGCCGACCCGCGCGTCGAGGTGGTGACCGGCGACGTGATGGAGCCGATCCGGGCGGCGGCCGCGGGACGCGAGCCCGCCTACGACGGGATCGCCCTCGACCTCTTCGAAGGGCCCTGGGGAACCCGACGCGAGGAGTCGCATCCGCTCTACGGGCTCGACGCCTTGGGGGCGATGCGCGACGCGCTCGCGCCCGGCGGCGCGCTCGGGATCTGGTCGGAGGGCGACGCACCGGCCTTCGCGAAGCGCCTCGCCAGGCAGGGACTCCGTGCGGAGACCCGCCGCGCCGGGCGCGGCGGTCGCCGCCATACGCTCTTCCGCGCTCGGGTGACGTCAAGCCGACGTCCGGGACGGCCGAAGCGACGGGGGTGACGGCCCCTTCGATCCTGCTGATAGACGACGGCGAGCTGGACGGCGTCCAGACGCTGCTCGAGCGCCTGTGCGTGGACTGGGTCCGCTGCGCCGAGCCCGACACCGTCGACGACCTCCCGCGCCCGCGCGATCTGATCATCAGCACCGGACCGCGCGCGATGGCGATGCCGAAGCTCGTCGGCGAAGGCTCCCCTGTCTGGATCTGTCTCTACGGCCCCGATTTCCTGCCGGTGCGCGAGCATCTCACCGGCCTCGGGGTCCACTACCTGGTTTCCCAGGAGCTCGATCTCCACACGCTCGAGCTCTTCATGCGCCAGCTGATGCACTCGCACGAAGAGCGGCGCCGCGTGCGACGCATTCCCGTGCGACAGGAAGTTTCGATCGAAATGGGGATGGAGCGTCGCAAGGGATTCCTGGTCGAGTTGTCCCCGGACGGTTGTCTCTTCACCTGCGACGAGGCAGTGCCGTCCGAGCGCCGCGTGCGTCTGCGGATGCCGGTCCAGACCCTGACCGGGCACGAGAACATCGACCTGACCGGAGCGGTCCTGCGCCGGTGTCGCGCGATACGCGAGGGCGGCGACGAAAGCGTCGTGCACGTCTTCCGCTTCGAATCGCTCGAGGCGGAGAGCATGTGCGCGCTCCAGCAGACGCTTTCCGGGGACACCCTCGACGCGGACGTCACGCCGCTCGCGAGCGAGCCCATGCGGAGCGGCGACGCCGACGACGCGGCGGAGGACGAGCTCGAGATCGATCTCGTCGACGAGGTCGCGGCGCTTCCCGACGCACCGCGGAAGGAGCGGCGCGGTCGCGATCGCAGGCCCTACCGCGGCACGTTGAGCGCGATCCGTTGGCAGGGCGAGTCCGAACCGTCGGTCGTGCTGGGTCGCGACCTTTCCCTGTCCGGGATGCGCATCGCGACGAATCCGACGCCGGAGCCCGGCACCGAAATCGCGCTGGCGCTCTACGGCGGGGAGCGCGAGGAGCCGGTGCTGGTGGAGGCCGAGGTCGTGCACGTCGACCGTGGCGAGTGCGGTCTGCGCTTCACCATGCTCGGACCGGAAACGCGCAAGGGGCTCGCGGCGTTCCTGGACGGGACGCCTCGCCTGGAGCGACTCGCCGGGAATCGGGAAGCGCTGTGCGTCGCCACGCTCTCCGAGCGCTGAGGCGACGCGGCGCGATCTGCCTCACGGCGCCGCGCCGCGACCGGGTCGCGACGCCCGGGATTGCGCGGTGAACCACTCCGACGGCGAGAGACGCGTCGCCCTGCTGGTCAGTGCGGAGGTGGGGTGCATCGCGCACGTCCGTCAGATCCTCGCCTCCGATGCGGCGCTCTCCCTCGAGCACGTCGCCGCCATGCCGGCGGCGATCGACGAGATGCGCGTCCGCGAGGTGGAGGTGCTGCTCGTCGATCTCGCGCAGCTCGGCGACGACCGCTTCGCCTGGCTGGCGCCGATCCAACACGCGGAGGTGTCGGTTCCGATCGTCCTCCTCTCCGACCGGGACGACGCCGACGAGGCCCTCCGCGCGCTGGGCGAGGGCGTGCAGGAGTACATCCACCTCCGGGACGAGAGCCCGTCGCGGGTCGTGCGCAGGCTGCACCACGCGATCGAACGCCATCGCCTGATCGTCGCCTTGGATGCCGCGCGCCATCGCGCGCAGGTCGCCGCGACCCACGATCCGCTCACGCGGCTGCCGAATCGCTATCTGCTCGAGGAGCAGATGCATCGCGTCCTGCCGACGGCGCGACGCGACGGCGGCGGCGTGGCGCTGCTCTACGTCGACCTCGACCGCTTCAAGTCGATCAACGACACGCTGGGGCACGCGGCCGGCGACGAGGTGCTCGCCCAGGTGGCGGGACGCCTGTCGTCGTTCACGCGGAAGAGTGACGTGGTCGCGCGCGTCGGCGGCGACGAGTTCCTGATCCTGCTCACCGACATCCGCGGCGAGTTCGCCCCCGCGATCGTCGCGGAGAAGATCCAGGAGGAGATGTCGCGGCCGTTCCATCTCTCCGGGCGCGACTACTGGGTGGGTGCGAGCGTCGGGATCGCCGTCTTCCCGCGTGACGCCGACGACGCCGACACCCTGATGCGACACGCCGACCTCGCGCTCTATCAGGTGAAGGCGAGCGGTCGCGGCGATTCCCGCTTCTACAGCGGGGTGCTCGACGAGTCGGTCCACAAGCGTCACGCCCTCGAGCACGCGCTCCGCCGCGCGCTCGGCCAGGGCGGACTGCGCATCGTCTACCAACCGATCTTCGACACGACGACCCTCGGCGTGGTCGGCGCGGAGGCGCTGCTGCGCTGGAAGGACGCGGAGCTGGGCCGGGTCGACCCCGGCGAGTTCATCTCGGTGGCCGAGGAGAGCGGGTTGATCGTTCCGCTCGGCGAGGCGGTGCTGCGGACCGCGTGCGAGCAGCTCGCTCAATGGAAGAGCGCGGGCCACGAGCTGGTGATGACGGTGAACATCTCCGCGCACCAGATCGACGAGGAGCGTCTGCGCAACCTCGTGACCCAGGCTCTGTGGGATTCGGACCTCCGGCCCGGTGACCTCGAGCTCGAGGTGACCGAGAGTGCTCTGATGCGCGACGAGGAAGCGGCCGTTCGCACCTTCGCCGCCCTGAAGCAAATCGGCGTCGGCATCGCTCTCGACGACTTCGGCACTGGCTTCTCGTCGCTCAACTACCTGAAACGTTTCCCCGTGGACACGGTGAAGATCGATCGCTCGTTCGTTCACGATCTGGTCCACGAACCGGACGACGCGGCGATCGTCTCCGCCATCCTTTCGATGGCCCGGCAGCTCGATCTCGCCGTCGTGGCCGAGGGCGTCGAGACGGAACAACAGCGCGCCTTCCTCACCGAGCGGCTGTGCGACCGCCTCCAGGGATTCCTACTCAGTCCGCCGCTGCCCGCCGAGGCCTTCGAGGAGCTGCTGCGGACCGGGGTCGTGCCGGCGAAGGTCGAAGAAGCCGGAGACTGACGCCGGGTCGCCCGTCGTGGCCCGGCGCGTCGCCCGAAGCGCCGTCGCGCCCGCAGCGCCCTTGTCGGCGCGCAGCGAGGCGCGTAGTCTGCCGGCTCCCGATTTCCCGCACTCACGCGAGGCCAATCGAAGCCTCGCCCGGAGGTCTCCCCCCATGGCCCGCGAAGCCGTCGTCGTCGACTCCGTCCGCACCGGACTCACCAAGGCCCACCGCGGCTCGTTCAACATGACCGAGCCCGTCGATTACACCGCGCATGTGATGCGCGAGGTGGTCGCCCGTCAGAAGAACCTCGACCCGGCCCTCGTCGAGGACGTGATCCTCGGCTGCGGCCATCCGGAAGGGTGCATGGGCATGAACATGGGCCGGATCGCCGCGATGGCAGCCGGCCTGCCCAAGGAAGTGGCCGCCACCACGGTCAACCGCTTCTGCTCGTCGGGCTCGCAGGCGATCGCGATGGCGGCGCACCAGATCATCAACGAGGGTGCGGATGCCGCGATCGGCGCCGGCGTCGAGACGATCACGATGATGCAGGACGGCACCCAGAACACCACGCGTCTGGTGAGCCACACGGCGAAGGAGCGCTTCCCCGGCCTCTACTTTCCGATGGGCATCACCGCGGAGATCGTGGCCGAGCGCTACAAGATCTCTCGGGAAGACCAGGACGAGTACGCTCTCCAGAGCCAGCAGCGTTATGCGAAGGCCGTCGACGGGGGGAAGATCGCCGAGGACATCGCCCCGATGAAGGTCACCCGCCGGGTGATGAAGAAGGGCGAGGATCCCTACGAAGAGGACTTCACCGTCGAGAAGGACGAGTGCAACCGTCCCGAGACCACGCTCGAGGGGCTCCAGAAGCTGCAGCCCGTGTTCAAGAAGCCTGAAGAGGGCGGCACCGTCACGGCGGGCAACGCCTCGCAGCTCTCGGACGGCGCGTCGGCGACGCTGCTCTTGAGCGCCGACAAGGCGAAGGAGCTGGGCATCGAGCCGCTCGCCTACTACCGCGGCACGGCGGTGGCGGGCTGCGGACCCGAGGAGATGGGCATCGGTCCCGTCTTCGCGGTGCCGAAGCTGCTCAAGCGCCACGGCCTCACGATGGACGACATCGACATCGTCGAGCTCAACGAGGCGTTCGCGTCGCAGCTGCTCTACTGCCAGCGCGAGCTCGGCATCGACAACGAGAAGCTCAACCCGCTCGGCGGCTCGATCTCGATCGGCCACCCCTTCGGGATGACCGGATCGCGCATGACCGGCCAGCTCGTGCGCGAGCTGAGGCGTCAGGGCAAGCGCTACGGCATCGTCACGATGTGCATCGGCGGCGGTCAGGGCCTCGCTTCGCTCTTCGAGGCGGCCTAGGCAAGCCGACGACGGAGTCGTCGGCGCGCAGCGAGCCGCAGGCGAGCGAAGTCGAAAGGGAGAACGGAGCGGAGCGCCGCGTTGGCAATCCGCTTCCAAGGAGGATTCGCATGGGTGCCGCAGCAAACGCACTCGAGCTCTGGAAGACGAACGTCGGCAAGGAAGACGGAGTGGGCGAGTGGTTTCAGGTGGACCAGTCGCGCATCAACGACTTCGCCGACGCCACGC
>JAHEJV010000240.1 GCA_024638705.1 Deltaproteobacteria bacterium
GCTCGCCGACGAGGGGGCGCGCGACGAGACCTCGCCGACCAACCCGCTGACGGCGTATGCACGCTCGAAGCTCGGCACCGAGCGCGCCGTCGCGGAGCTCGCGGCGCCGGACTTCCGCGTGACCTGCCTGCGCTTCCCGACGGCCTGCGGCATGAGCGACCGGCTGCGGCTCGACCTGGTGCTGAACGACTTCGTGGCGTCGGCCGTGGCCACGAAGCGGATCCAGATCCTGAGCGACGGCACGCCGTGGCGCCCGCTGATCGACGTGCGCGACATGGCGCGCGCCATCGAGTGGGGCATCGTGCGCAAGCAGGACCAGGGCGGGAACTACATCGCCATCAACGCCGGTCGCGACGAGTGCAACATCCAGGTGCGCGGCCTCGCCGAGGCCGTGGCCGCAGTGATCCCGGGCGTCGAGATCAGCATCAACGAGAACGCCCAGCCCGACAAGCGCTCCTACCAGGTCGACTTCGGCCGCTACCGGGAGCTCGCGCCCGACCACCAGCCCCAGGTCGATCTCACCGAGAGCATCACGCTGCTCGAGCGAGGCCTCGAGGCGATCGGCTTCGACGAGCCCGATTTCCGCAACTCGGGCTTCATGCGCTTGCGCGTCCTGTCCGACCATCGCGAGAGCGGGCGACTCGACGATCAACTCAGGTGGATTCCTTCGAAGGACTGAGGCCGGTGTGACGCGCTTTGCGGAGCCACCGGCGTGCGGCCAGCGCCGCGCGCCCGACGGCGGACGCGAGCCCGCCCCAGAAGCGGACGAAGCGCGGAAGCCCGCTCGGCGCGAGGTCGAAGCCCTGGTCGCGCAGGTCTTCGTGATCGGCGAAGGCCTGGGCCGTGCGCACGCGCACGGCGGCGGAGAGGTGCGGCGCCCGCCCGCGACGCCATCCCTCGATGGGACCGAGCACCGCCGGATCGAAGGACTGGCCGAGGAAGGCGCACAGTCGGCGGGCCTGCGCATCCGGCTCGGCGGCGAGACGCATCGCCGACACGACGAGCACCCGCTCGGGCGCGCGCCGTCCGACCTCGAAGCCGGCGTCCAACGCAGCGCGCACCTCACGCAGCGTCGCCTCGACGCGCATCCAGCCGGGGACGAGCTTGCCGGGCTCGGTGGCCGGCGGTTCGCGCAGGATGCGCGCGACCGCGCGACGCGGATCGCCGACGACGTAGACGACCCGCGCGTCCTCGATCAAAGCGAGGAGATTGGCCAGACGCGATCCGTCGTCGGGCGTTCCGGCGCACACCTGCGGGCCCGCTCGTTCACCGGACGCGCTGAAGCCGTCGAGGAGCGCGAGCAGCTGGGCGTCGAGCTGGGCTGCGTCGCAGAAGAGATCGATGAAGCCGCGCTCGATCGACAGGCGCATGCGCCGGCGCAGCTCGGCCACCTCCGCGTAGATGGCGAAGTCGAGGCCGATGCCGATCGCCGGATGCGCTGCGAGCATCTCGCGCACCACGAGGCTCGCGTCCACGTCGACGCCCCCGACGAAGACCGGGCCGGATCGGTTCGCTGCATCGGACACGCGCGAACGGTAGCGTGGGCGCGGCGATGAGCGTCCCCGACCGCGCGCACGCGCTTCGACCGCACCCGACCAACCCGCGCTATTTCGCGGACGCAGACGGTCGCGCCCGGCTGCTGGTGGGGTCCCACACCTGGGCGAACTTCCAGGAGCGCGGGATTGCGGACGAGACGCCCGATTTCGACTTCCCGGCCTACCTCGACTTCCTGGTCGACCGCGGCCATTCCTTCGTGCGCTTCTGGGTGTGGGAGCACGCGCGCGGCGTCCAGTGGAGCGACGCGCCGATCCGCTTCACCCCTCTGCCCTACCCTCGGTCGGGTGGAGGCGTCGCGCTCGACGGTGGGGCGAGGTTCGATCTCGAGGCGTTCGACCCGGCGTTCTTCGAGCGGTTGCGGGAGCGCGTCGCGGCGGCCGTCGCGCGCGAGCTCGTCGTGTCGGTGATGCTCTTCCAGGGATTCAGCGTCGCGCGCAACGTGGCCCCCGGCGCGACTTCCGGCGGCGATCCCTGGCTCGGGCATCCCTTCCACCGCGACAACAACGCGAACGAAGTCGACGGCGACCCCGAGCGCCGCGGCCACGGCCGCGCCGTGCACACGCTGGCGGACTCGCGGATCACCGCGCTCCAGGAGCACTACGTCGCCCGCGTCGTGGAAGCCGTGGACGGTCTGGGCCCCGTGCTCTTCGAGGTGGGCAACGAGCTGCACCCCGACTCTTGGGAATGGCAGCGCCACATCGCCGACACCGTGCGGCGTCGCGCTTCGGCGCATCCCGCCCTCGTCGGCCAGGGGGCGAGCTTCCCGCACGGGGAGAGCAACGCGCGCCTGGCCGCGAGCGACGCCGACTGGATCTCGCCGGAACACACCGTCGCCGAGCCGTACAAGTGGGATCCTCCGGCCGTTCCAGCCGTGCGCCCGGTGCTGCTCGACACCGACCATCTCTGGGGCATCGGCGGCGACGCCGACTGGGTGTGGCGCGCCTTCTTCCGCGGCGCGAACCCGATCGTGATGGATCCCTGGGCCGACGTGCGCTTCGCCGGGACGCTCGGCGACACGCGCGACGACGCCCGCTGGGAATCGGTGCGCCGGGCGCTCGGCGCGGTGCGACGCCTCGCCGACCGCATCGATCTCGCGTCCCTCGCCCCGCACCCGGAGCGGGCGTCGAGCGGCTATGCGCTCTCCGACGGTCGCAGCGAGTTGCTCGCCTACTGGCCGCCACCGGGACGCGGGCTCCGCCGCTGGCACCCGAAGCACGTGCGCTGGCGCGTCGATCTTCCCGGGACGACCGCGCGATGGGAAGCGCGCTGGATCGACCCGGTGACGGAAACCGCGGGCGAGACGCGGATCGCCACGGGCGACTCACTGACCGCGTGGCGCATGCCCACCGGGGGCGCCCGCATCCTTCACCTCCGCCGACGCGACTGACCGCCCGCGCGCGATCGACTGCTTCCGTGCTTCGCTCCATGGCGCGCCGTGACACGCTGGTGGCCCCGGCGATCGCCGCGGCGATGCCGAGCCGAGCGCCCTAATCGAGCGGGCCCGCGAGCAGGCGCGTGCGAGCTATGCGCCCTTCGGCCCCTTCGGATCGAGCCGCCACTCCGGGGCGTCGGAGAAGAGCTCGGTGTCGAGGAGTCCCCACCGCCAGGCGCGGTAGGCGAGGCTCGTGCGCACGACGCCGAGGCCGTACACCACCGAGCGCCGGAAGTCGATCGAGCTCGCCTCGGGGAAATAGCGCGTCGGACAGGAGATCTCGCCGATCCGCAGATCGAAGGCCACCGCCTGCGCGAGCATCTGGTTGTCGAAGACGAAGTCGTCGGAGTTCGCGCGCAGCGGGAGCGTTTCCAGCGCACGCCGCGAGAAGGCGCGATAGCCGGTGTGGAACTCGGAGAGCTTCGACCCGAGCAGCAGGTTCTGCCCGAAGGTGAGCAGGCGGTTCGCGACGTATTTGTACAGCGGCATCCCGCCCGCGACGGCCGTCCGGCCGAGGATCCGCGAAGCGATCACCACGTCGTACACACCCGAGGCGATCATCCCCGCCATCGCAGAGAGGAGGCGCGGCTCGTACTGGTAGTCGGGATGCAGCATCACGACGATGTCGGCGCCGAGCCGCAACGCCTCGCTGTAGCAGGTCTTCTGGCTCGCCCCGTAGCCGAGGTTGGGATCGTGCGTGATCGTGTGGATCCCGAGCTGGCGTCCGATCTCGGACGTGCGATCGGTGCTCGCGTCGTCAACGAGCAGGATTTCGTCGACGACGTCGCGCGGGATCGCGTCGACGGTGCGTTGGATCGTCTTCTCCGCCTCGTAGGCGGGCAGGACGATGATCACCTTCTGCCCGTGGAGCATGGCCTGGATCCTCGTCGAGGCATGGCGTCAGCTTCTCGCCACGCCTCCCTTGCCGATCCGGCGGACGTTGCTGCCGGGATGCCCCCAGCGCCGGTGATGCCACCAGTACGACTCGGGGTGCCGGGCGACGACGTCGCCCATCTCGTCGCAGATGCGCTGGGTGAGCCGATCGACGTCGGCTTCGAAATCGTCGCTGCGCGCGAAGTCGGTGATCTCGGTGAGATGACAGACGTGGCGCGGACCGTCGTCGATCCGGACGTCGACGGCCACGATGATGCGCGCGTCCTTCCCCTGGAGCGCGACCGACGCCGCACCGCGGTGGGTGCTCGCCGGCACGCCGAGGAAGTCGACGACGGCGCCGTAGCTGCGTGCGTACTGGTCGGGGAGGATGCACACGATCTCGCCCGCGTGGATGCGTCGCACCGCGCGCAGCATCGACGACATCCCCTGCACGTCGATCACGCCGAAGCCGAAGCGCTCGCGGCCCTCCACGAGGAAACGCCCGATGTGGGGCGACCTGAGCGGCTTCATCACTCCCCACGCCGGCTTCGTGAAGCGCCGCGACCAGGCGAGGCCGAGCTGATCGAAGTTGCCGCTGTGCGCCGTCGCGATCACCGCGCCGCGCGGATCGCCGTCGAGGTCGTGGGCGAGCGACTCCGGCTCGAACGCAACGCTCGACGCCATCGCGTCGCCCGCGCTCGGGTGCGACGCGCGCAACATCTCGAGCACGGTGAGGAAGAGATTCCGGTTCGCCGAGCGCGCGATCCGGCGCTTCTCGGCGTGGCTCTTCGTGTCGCCGAACACCGTGTCGAGATTGGCGTAGACGACGCCCATCTTGAATCCGGTGAAGAAGACGAGGTCGGCGCTGCCGCGGCCGATCGTCTGGACGACACCGAGCGGCAGCCACGCGAGCAACGCGACGACGCCGCGCAGCGCCCATACCGCCAGCCGCTCGAGACGGTCGACGAGTGCGCGCACGAGCGCTCGACGCCTCGCTTTGTACCCCGGCCACATTCGTCGGCCACGCTACCCGGACGCGCGGCGCCCTGCCATTCGTCCGGGGCGTCGGTCTAGGGCGCCGCGGCGGACGGCTTGTCTTCCGACACCGCATGACGTCGCAGCAGGTCGGAGAGCAGCGTGCGCATCACGCGATGGCCGCGCTCGTTCCAGTGATCGTCGACCGGGCGGTAGTGCTCGGCGGTGAAGTGCTCGCGGCCGGCGACGAAGGGAACGTCGGCCTGCTGGCAGATGCGCGCGAGCTCGCGGTCGGGCAGCTCTGGATCGAGGGTGCGCTCGCCACTGGCGTGGGCCGCGATGCGCTCGAGCCAACGCGGGCTGAGCACGCGCGGCGTCGGCAGGCCGACGACGACGAGCGAAGCGCCGGCGTGCTTGCACACCTCGCGACCCTGCTCGATGAGATGCGCGCACGCCGAGAAGGCGCGGCGGGCGAGCTCGGTGTCGCTGTGGAGATCGGCGAGCTGGCGGGCGGTCTCGCGGCGTCCGCTCGTCGTCCACGGCGATTCGTTCACGTGCTCGGTGACGATGCGCCACTCGCTGTCCGCGTTTCCCGAACGCGCCAGGAAGGGCGTGCGGTAGCCGGACATCTCGGGCGAGAGGTTGTCGTAGAGATCGTTTCCGTAGTAGAGCAGCCAGACGACGAGCTTCCCGGCGAGCTGCGGCGCGAGCTGCTGCATCAGCATCAGCTCCTGCACGCCGTTGTAGCCGGGCGCGCCGATCGCCTTCACGCGCGGGCCGGGGCCGTCGGCGGCGAAGGAGCGCTCGGCGTCGACGCCGAAGCCGAAGGCGAAGGAGTCGCCGAAGCAGACGACGTCGCTCGACGCGAGGCTCTGGCGTCCCGGCCAGCCGTCGGCGTCGGTGACGACGTGGAACACCTCGGGATCGCGGTCGGCGAGATAGTGCACGTCCTGATTCGGCTTCGGCTTCCAGCCGAGCGTCGGGTCGTAGGTGATCAGCTCGCTCCAGGCGACGTGGGGCGGCTCGATGCGTCCGGCGATCCAGGCGGTCAACCGCGCCATGCCGGCGAGCACGAGCGTGAGGACGGCCAGCGGCAGCACGATCACACCGCCCACGAGAGCGGCGAGCAGAGCGGAGACTGTGCGCAGGTTCATCGAGAAAGGACTCTCAGTAGAGGGTGTAGACGTCGTGCTCGAGGGTCTCCTCTTCGGGATCCTCCTCGAGCAGCGCCAGAAGCGAGAGGAACGGAAGCAGCGCCAGCGACCAGCCGTTGTCGCCGCGGCGCGACCAGGCGAGAAAGCTCGCCAACCAGTCGCTGCGTTGCGGGGTGGGCGTCGCGCCGTCGGAGAGGTCGCGCGGCGCCCAGCCGAAGCCGGCGGCTTCGTCGGGCTTCATCTTCATCTGCGAGCCGGCCATCCCCGCCGCCGGGAAGACGCCCCAGATGCACACCCGCGTGACGATGGCGCTCGCGATCGCGGCGAAGCGGCGCACGGAGTAGTTCCAGGCGCGATAGAGCTTCTCGAGCGCTCGCGGTCGGACCCAACCGGTCACGGCGAGAACGACGAAGACGACGAGCGCGCCGACGCTCGGCCGACCCGACGCGACCAGCGCCGCCCACAGGAGCAGCGCGATCCCCGCGCTCTGCACGAGCCAGAAGGCGCGCAACCAGGCGCGGCGGGTGTGATAGGCGGGCAGGGTCAGCATGCGACTAGTCCAGTGTGAAGCGGGCCTTGTAGGCCTCGGCATCGTCGGCGAGGCCGGCGGGCTGTTCGGACTTCAGGAGCACGAAGTTCTCGAGCACGAGGAAGTCCATGTCGGTCGCCATGAAGCAGTGGAAGGAATCCTCGGGCGTGCAAACGATCGGCTCGCCGCGGATGTTGAAGCTCGTGTTCACCAGCACCGGGCAGCCGGTCAGCTCGTGGAACTTCTTGATCAGGCGGTAGTAGCGGCCGTGGCGCTCCTCGTCGACGGTCTGGATGCGCGCCGAGTAGTCGACGTGGGTGATCGAGGGCAGCGTCGAGCGCGGCACCGAGACGCGCACGCGCAGGTCCGGGTCATCCATCCGCGCGCGCTCCTCCGGCGAGAGCTCGGCTTTGATCTCGTCGCGGATCGGCGCGACGATCAGCATGTACGGACTCTCGTGCTCGGGGTCGAGCTGGAAGAGCTCGGACGCGTGCTCGCGCAGCACCGACGGCGCGAAGGGCCGGAACGATTCGCGAAACTTGATCTTCAGGTTCATCGTCTGCTGCATCGACGTCGAGCGCGGGTCGCCGATGATGCTGCGACCGCCGAGCGCGCGCGGACCGAACTCCATCGGGCCCGAATGCCAGCCCGCGATCTTCTCCTCGGCGAGCAGCCCGCCGACGCGAT
>JAHEJV010000241.1 GCA_024638705.1 Deltaproteobacteria bacterium
GATGGGCGCCGAGGGCCAGACGATCGAGAAGCTCTCGGATGTCGGTCCGGCGCTCGCCGACGCCTGCAAGGCACAGAGCGAGGGGAAGACGACGATCCTCGAGATGATGGTCACCCGCGAGCTCGGCGACCCGTTCCGGCGCGACGCGTTGAAGCGGCCGCACCGACTGCTCGCGAAGTACAAGGCCTACTCAGACGACTAGCGTCGACGAGCTGATCCATGCCCGACCCCGACCGCAGCCCCGACCGCGAGGCGATCCGTCAGCTCAAGGCGCGCTATTTCCGCTTCCTCGACACGAAGCAGTGGGACGCCTTCGCCGACCTCTTCACCGAAGATGCGGCGATGGTGAACGGGCCCGAGGGCCAGGACCCCGTCGTCGGGCGCGATGCGATCGCCGCCTACGTGAGTGAGAGCGTGACGGCGCTGGTGACGGTGCACCACGGGCACATGCCCGAGATCGCGTTCACCGGGGAGGACACCGCCACCGGGGTGTGGGCGATGTTCGACCAGCTGCGCGGCCCCGGGGGCTTCGCGATGGACGGCTGGGGCCACTATCACGAGGAGTACCGCCGCGGTGCGGACGGCGCGTGGCGGATCGCGCGGACCCGCCTGACCCGTCTGCGTGTCACCAGCTCGAGCGCGGCCGTCACCCGAGCCCTGTGGCCGGAAGCGCCGGATTGGGCCGTCGAGGGCGATTGAGGCGATTTCGCGCTTGACGCGTCCGAGTCGCGCGCCGGACCATGCCGGAAACCCGTAGGAAAGGGGTTCGCCATGGCACGCTTCGTCGTCTTCGCTCGGGCCGTCCTCGACACGCGTCTGCGTCGACGATGGCGGGAGGACGCACGGCGCTTCGGCGTCCTGGTCTGTGTCGGGGCGATCGCTCTGGCCTGTGGCGAAGGCGAACCCGACTACGACGCGGCGGACTTCGCGCCGCCCGTCGAGGCGGCGCCCCCGACGGGCACGTGGGAGCACGCAGCCCCTCCCAGCACCGAAGAGCTCGCGCGTCAGATCGCGCAGGAGATGCAGGCGCTGGAAGCGTCGGGCTACCTCGGCGACGAGAGCGACAGCGGATCGGAGAGCGGCTCCTTCACGGGCACCGTTCCGCCGCCGGTGGCGTTCGGCGTGCCGGACGGCTTCGGCGCCAACCCGAGCCAGAGCGGCACTGCGACGGAGTGGCAGGGCGCCAGCGCGTCGGGCTGGCAGGGCGGCAGCGCGACCGCAGGGCAGGGCGGCTACGAAGAGCCGGGCGCGTTCCGCGGCCAGGCGGAAGTCGGCGGCGTGCCGCTCGTCGGCGGGACGGTCGATCAGTCGGGCGGTGGCAACTCGGTCTACTCGGTCGGCGGGAAGGTGATCGAGCTCCCGTGATCGCCGCGACGCGCCGCGGATCCGGTCTATAGTCTGCGCCTCCCGAATCATCGCGAGGCCACGCATGAAACCCGAAGACTGCATCCTCTACAGCGGCGCGGCGAACGGCGCCGAAGCCGCGTTCGGCGCGGCCGCCGAACGGCACGGCATCGCCGAGGTGAACTTCACCTTCGAGGGACACAAGGACGCGCGCGTGCGCGGCATCCGCGTGCTCACCGAGCCCGAGCTGAAGCAGGGCGACGTCAGCCTCACCTACATCGGGCGGCTCATGCACCGCGAGTTCCGCGACACGCGGCTGTTCCGCCGCGTGCTCCAGAGCATCTGGCACCAGGTGGACAACGGTCTCGAGGTTTTCGTCGTCGGGCGCATCCTCGAGGACGACACGGTGAAGGGCGGCACGGGTTGGGGCGCCGAGTTCGCGAAGCTCTGCAACAAGCCGCTCTACGTCTTCGACCAGAACCGCAACGCCTGGTTCCGCTGGAAGGCCGCGCAGTGGATCGAGGTGGATGCGCCGGTGATCGACCAGCCGCGCTTCACCGGCACGGGCACACGCTTCCTCACGCCGGAGGGCACGGCGGCGATCGACGACCTGTTCGCGCGGTCGTTCTCCTAGCGGCCGCGCATCCAGGCGTCGGCGACGCTCCAGATCGGCGCGTCGCCCGGATTGAGCGGGAGCGTCAGCGCGGCGGCGAGGGCGACGACGCCGAGCGTCGCGACGAGTGCCCAGCGCAGCCCGCCGCGCGGCGCCCTCGTCTTCGTCCGGGGCTCCGCGGCGCGTCGCGTGCGTCCCCGCCGCGGAAAGGCCCTGGCGTCGTGCAGCCACGCGGCGATCTCGCTGCGAGCCCGCTGCGGGGACGCGCCGCCGAGGTGGTCTTCGAGGACGCGGCGGATCTCGGCGGCGGACGCGGGACGCCGCTTCGCCTTCGCCTGCAGGCAGCGGCGGGTGAGCGCGACGAGGGCGCGCGGCGTGCGGCGCGCGATGCGTCGCAGCGGTGGGAAGGCACCGTCCTCGATCCGCTGCAGGAGCGACGGCGCGGCTTCGCCCTCCGCGGACGGGCTCGCGTCGTCGGGTTCGTGCGCGAACGGTGTCCGTCCCGCGATCAGCTCGTAGAGCACGACCCCGAACGCGAACAGATCCGCACGCGGATCCACGCGCTCGCCCCGCAGCTGCTCGGGCGACATGTAGGCCGGCGTCCCGAGCGACACGCCGGTGCGGGTGAGCGAGCGCGCCTTCGCGTCGTGGGCGATGCCGAAGTCGGCGATCTTCACCGCGCCGTCGCGACCGATCAGCACATTGTCGGGTTTGAGGTCGCGATGTACGAGCGCGTGCGCGTGCAGCGCTTCGAGGCCGCGGGCGATCTCGAGCCCGATCCACGCGGCGACGCGCGGCGGCAGCGTTCCCGTCTTCGCGAGGACGCTCGCCGCGTCGAGGCCGTCGACGAATTCACAGGCAATGTAGGGCTCGCCGCGCCAAACGAATCCGTCGTAGACGGCGACGACGTTGGGGTGATGGATCGAGGCCACCGACCGCGCCTCGCGCCAGAAACGCGCCTCTGCCTCGTCGTCCTGCGCGAGCTCCTTGCGCATGCGCTTGAGCACGACCGGGCGCTCCAGGGACGGCTGGCGCGCGAGGTACACCACGCCCATCCCGCCCTCGGCCAGCTCGCGTTCCACCTCGTAGCGGCCGATCTTGCGGACTGCCGTTTCCGCCATCTCCGGGGCCTAAGCGTCGACGACCCAGGTGCGCGGCGGCTTCTCGCGCTTCTCGAGCAGCAGCTCGAAGGCGTGGCCGCCGATGTCGACGCGATCGCCGTGGGCGAGGACGCAGGTCGTGACGGGTTGTCCGTTGACGCGCGTGCCGTTCGTGCTGTCGAGGTCGGTGACGGTGACGCCGCCGCGGGTCTGCTCGAAGGCGGCGTGCTGGGCCGACATCTCCTCGTCGTCGAAGGCGAGGTCGACGTCGGGGCCGCGACCCATGACGACGCGTTGCGCGCCGATCGCGTGCTCGTTCCCCTCGGCGCCGCCGGCCACCTCGACGAGCGTGGCCGCCCAGCCGACGCCGTCCTCGATACCGGTTTCGCGCTGCACCGTCCTGCCGTCCTGCATCGGAATCCTCCGCCAGGCGCGTGGAATGCGCGCCGCGCTGAGCGGTCGGATTCGGCGTCGGCGCGAGGCGCGATCGTGACGCGCGTCACCCCTGCGCTGCGGGTGCACCTACGATGCGCGCACGCTTCACTCGCGCGAGAGCGTTCGCGGTGCGTAGGCGTTGCCGGCTGCGATCTGCTGCCACTGCCACACGTGGGGCGGCGCTTCGTCGAGCCAGCGCGCGCGTCCGTCCTCGATGACCAGGATCTCCTCCCACTTCGCTCCGACGCCGTCGCCGCCGGCGTGCGGCTCGACGAGCCAGAGACCGTCGAGCGGCGCGTGGTCGGAGGTGCGGCGCTGGTTCCAGGTGGGCGCGCCGCGGATCAGCCCGGCTTCGGCGGCGCGTCCCATCAGGAGGAACCAGCCGAGCGACGGACCGTCGAAGCCGCGCAGGCGCCACGAGAAGGGGAGGGTGGGCGTCTTCAGCGCGCGGTGTCCGAGCACGTTGCCGGGGTGCTTGCGATGCACGGGCTCGTAGCCGAGGGCCGTCACCTCGGCGGCGACGTCGTCGGCGATCGCACTGAAACGGTGGCCTTCGTTCACCGCGTCGCACACGCTCGTCCGGAAGCGCGCGAGCTCCGACATCATCTTGCGGTGCGCCGCGTTCTCGCCGAAGGCGAAGGAGTAGGAGGTGTCGACGAGGTAGCCGTCGAAGAGCGGCGAGGCGTCGAGGATCACCGCGTCGCCGGGCCGCAGGCCGTCGTCCTTCGGGTAGAAGCTCCCGAGCCGCCACTTCCCGGGCAGCGCGGTGCGTTCGCCGAAGAGGACGACCGGGAGATGGAAGAACGAGCCGGCGCCGGCAGCGCGGTAGCGCTTCACGAGCGCGCGACCGACCTCCCGCTCGGTCTGCCCCTCGCGAAGCCCGGCGGCCGTGTCCTCGAGGATCTCGAACGACCGGCGCTGCAGCGTGCGGAAGTGCGCGAGCTCGCGCTCCGAGAAGCCGCTCTGGCGGACGAGCATCGCTAGGAGGCGGCCACAGGCTACGAGGCCGACTCGACCAGGTGGTTCCAGAGCTGTTCGCGCAGCGTGGCCTTGCGGATCTTTCCCGTCGCCGTCATCGGCAGCTCGTCCAGCACCACCACGTCGTCGGGCATCCACCACTTCGCGATCTTCCCCTCGAGCGTCCCGAGCACGTCCTCCTTCGCGACGGTCTCGCCCGGCACGGGCACGACGACGAGAATCGGACGCTCGTCCCACTTCGGGTGATAGGCCGCGACCGCGGCGGCGAGCTGCACCTTCGGATGCGCCGACGCGAGGTTCTCGAGGTCGATCGACGAGATCCACTCGCCGCCCGACTTGATCACGTCCTTCGTGCGGTCGGTGATCTTCATGTAGCCGAACTCGTCGAAGGTGCCGACGTCGCCGGTCGGGAACCAGCCGTCGGGGTCGAGCACGTCGCCGCCTTCGCCCTTGAAGTAGCCCGACGCGATCCACGGGCCCTTCACCCACATCGCGCCGAAGTCCTCGCCGTCGCGCTTCACCTCTTCGCCGTCGCCGCCCACGATCTTCATCTTCACACCGAAGGGGATGCGGCCCTGCTTGAGCAGCTGCTCGTCGCGGGCCTCCTTCGGCAGCTCCGCGACGCGGGCCGTCGGCGTGCCGATCGTGCCGAGCGGGCTCGTCTCGGTCATGCCCCAGAGATGCACGACCTCGACGCCGTGGTCGTCGCGATAGGCGTCGCGCAACGCCTGAGAGACGGCGGTGCCGCCGATGAAGGTGCGCTCGAGGGTCTCGAGCTTCTTCCCCGTCTGCGCGAGGTAGCCGAGCATCATCGTCCACACCGTCGGCACGGCGAACGCCGCCGTGACGCGCTCGTCCTCGATCAGCTCCTGGCACGCGGCGGGCTCGATCTGCGAGCCGGGCAGCACGTACTTCGCGCCGGCCAGCGGCAGGACGTACGGCATCGCCCAGCCGTTGGCGTGGTAGAGCGGCGCCATCCCCATCACGCAGTCGGTGGGCTTCAGGCCGAAGACGCCGGGTTGGTTCGCGCCGAGCGCGTGCAGCACGGTCGAGCGGTGCGAGTAGAGCACGCCCTTCGGGTTGCCCGTCGTGCCCGAGGTGTAACAGAGCGACGATGCCGCGCGTTCGTCGAAGTCGGGCCAGACGAACTGCCCGGTCTGGGCGGTGAGCAGATCCTCGTAGGCGTGGAGGTTCGCGAGCGTCGCGTCCGCCGGGATGTCCTTGCCCTCCGCGAGCAGGACGAAGTGCTGCACGTCGGGGCACTTCGTCGCGAGCTTCTCCACGAGCGGCAGGAACTCGAGATCGAATACGAGCACGCGGTCCTCCGCGTGGCGGACGATGTACTCGATCTGCTCTTCGAACAGGCGCGGGTTGACGGTGTGGAGCACGGCGCCGATTCCGGAGACGCCGTAGAAGCACTCGAGATGGCGGTGGGTGTTCCACGCGAGCGTCGCGACGCGGTCGCCCTCGCCGACCCCCAGCGCGCGCAAGGCCTCGGCGAGCCGACTGCCGCGGCGCTCGACCTCGGCCCACGAGCTGTGATGCACCGGCCCCTCGCAGGTGCGGGCGACGACTTCGCGGTCGCCGTGCTGCTCGGCGGCATGGCGGATCAGCGAGGAGATCAGCAGGGGCTCGTCCTGCATCAGGCCGTGGAGGGTCATCGTGGGCTCCTTGGTCTTCCGGTCGGCGCGGGGGTCGCGTGCTCAGAGATATTCGATCGCGACGACGAGCAGGCCCGCGGTGCACGCGACGAGGAAGGCGAAGCCGGCGAACGAACGCCGCAGCGTGCGACGGTTCTCCAGCACCGACGCGGCGAAGCGCTCGGACAGCTCGATCTCGAGGCGTCCCATCGCCTGCTGCATCTCCGCGATCAGCTTCCCCTCGCGTTCGGTCATCTCGTGGGAGAGGCGGTCGTCGAGGCGCTCGATCGCGTCGCGCAGCGCGCGCAGGTCGCCGTCGGGGTCGCGCGGGGGCAGCACCACCGGCGTCGACCGGTTCGCGGCGCGCCGCTCGGCGCCGAGGCGCGGCACCTTCTGCCAGAGCTTCATCGCGAGCGAGGCGTCGCGATCGGCCTCGGCGCGCTCGAGGGCTTCTTCCAGACTCATCGCTCCCCCTGGCGGTTCTCCGCGCGCGCATTGTAGTCCCGCGACGCGCGGGCGGGGAAGGCGAAACCGGGTGCGGGGGGAGGGGCGCTAATCGACCTGGATCGGGACCCGCAGCTTCAAGGTGCCGGTCACCGGCTCTCCGCCGCGCCGCGGCGGGGTGAACTGCCAGCCCTCGATCTCGTCGACGAGGAAGGCGCCGTAGCGGTTCGGCAGATCGGTCGAGTCGACCGAGGCCGAGACGACCGTGCCGTCGGGAGCGAGGTCGATGTGCAACAGGACCTCGCCCGAGCGCGAGTGGCGACGCAGCGATCGGGGCAGATCGATCACGGGCGGGTCGAGGGGACGCAGGGGCGCGTCGAAGGTCTTGTCGCGCTCGCGTGCGGCGGCGGCCGCTTCCTCGGCGGCGCGTGCGACGGCGATCTCCTGGAGCCGGGCGACCTCGACGGCGCGGGCGGGCGCGCGCTCGCGCAGCCACGCGGTGCGCTCCGGAGTGCAATCG
>JAHEJV010000242.1 GCA_024638705.1 Deltaproteobacteria bacterium
AGCGTTCGGGCGGCGGGTCGGGCCGGTGCGCGACGCCGGTTTCGCGCGGGCCGGTCGTGACGCAGCGCGGACCGTGCGGCGATCGCGAGTGCGCGCCATCCCAGACGCGGCGCTGCCATCCGGCGCCGACCCGGCACCCGCGCTTCGGCTCCGGTCGCCTCGAGCCGGCACTTCCGCGCCGCGCGCGCCTCACCCCAGCTCGCCCGCGGGGACGCGTCGCCACGCGCCCACCCCGTCAGACCCTCATGAAATCAGCCACTTGCACGCCCGGAACTCGATCGCTATAACAGAGATCTCCTGATTGACCCCCGTTATACAGTTTGACAGGTGTTCGATGGCCCTCCAGAGACTCGACCCCTCCGCCAGCCGCGACTCCGCTCGCTCGGAAAGTGCTCGCCCCGAGAGCGACGCCGCCCCCGGCGTCGACGAACGCCGCGAGCGCCATCGCAGCGAGGCGCGGCGCGCGATCCTCGACGCCACCGAGGCGCTGCTCATCGAGGCGGGCGGCTTCGGCTTCTCGATCCGCAGCCTCGCCAAACGCTGCGGCTACTCCGCGCCCACCATCTATCACTACTTCGGCGACAAGGACGGCCTGATCGACGCGCTGCTCGAAGAGCGCGTCGCGCGTCTCGCCGACCAGATCGAGAGCGTTCCCGACAGCGGCGATCCGCTCGTCGACCTGCGCGAGCTGTTGCTCGTCTTCGTCCGCTTCGGCGAGACGAACCCCACCTTTTCGCGGCTGATGTGGAGTGTCACGGGGAAGGGCGAGAGCCGCGCGACGCCGGCGATGGAGCGCTTGCGTGCGCGCGTGCGGCCGACGATGCACGAGCTCGTCGCCGCCGGTCGCTTCGGCGACACCGACGCCGAGACCGCCGGCCAGCTGATCTGGGCCACGCTGCACGGGCTCTCCTCGCTTCGCGTCATCGAGCCCGACAACCCCTGGAATCCGCAGCTCGGGGAGCGCGCCATCGACACCCTGCTGCGCGGCATGACCCATCCCTCTCCCGACACCTCTTCCGACACCCCCTCCCGTTCCGCCGCCCGCACCGAGGCTTCCTCATGATCCGCAACAACCCGATCCTCTCCCTCGCGCTCGTCCCCGTCTTCGCGCTCCTCGTCGCCTGTGGCGAAGAGGAGGTCGTCGAAGCCGGATTCCTCCCGTCGGTGTCGGCCGCCGTGGTCGAGGCCGTCGACCTGCGCGAGGAGATCAAGGCCAGTGGCGATCTCCAGGCGCGGCTGCACACGACGATCGCTGCCGAGATCGAAGGACGCGTCACCGAGATCGCCGTCGACGAAGGCGGCGCGGTCGAGATGGGCCAGGTGGTGCTCGAGATCGATCCCGAGCGCCGCCGCCTCGAGCTCGACGCGAAGCGCGCGCAGCTCGCCCAGGCGCGCGCCGCCTATCGCAAGGAGAAGCGCAACACGGATCGCATCCGCAAGCTGCGCTCGGAGAACGTGGCTTCGGTGCAGCAGCTCGAAGAGGCGGAGACGGCGCTCCAGCTCGCGGCGTCGCGCATCGCCGCGGAGCGCGCGGCGCTCGGCGTCTCCGAGCGGGCCCTCGCCGACGCCAGCGTCACCGCGCCCTTCGCCGGACTGATCGCGAGGCGCGACGTCCAGCTCGGTGAGTTCGTCCAGCCGGGCACGGCGCTCGTCGAGCTCGTCGCCCTCGACCCGCTCGAAGTGGTGTTCAGCCTCACCGAGCTCGACACCGAGCGCGTGCGTTCGGGCCAGAGCGTCGACGTCGCCGTCGGCGCATTCTCCGGCCGCACCTTCGAAGGCATCGTGCGCTTCATCTCGCCGACGGTCGACCCGGCCACGCGCACCCTCCGCATCAAGGCCGAGATCGCCAACGACGAGGGGCTGCTGCGTCCCGGCCTGTTCGCGCGCGTGAACCTCGGCGTCGCGCCGCGCAGTGGCGTCGTGATGGTGCCCGAGGAGGCGCTGATCCAGCGCAGCGACAGCGCGATGCTCTTCAAGATCGACGACGCAGGGCGCGTGAAGCGCGTGCAGGTCGACACCGGCGCTCAGCACGAAGGACGCATCGAGGTGCGCGGCGACGTCGCGCCCGGCGAGCGCGTCGTGCGACGCGGCCACGGCGGCCTCGCCGACGGAGCGATGGTGGTGGTGCGCGAGGACGAGCCGAGCGCGGTCGCGGCGGGACCGGCGATGGTGCCCGCGAAGCACGAGAAGCCGACTGCCACCGCGAAGACCGAAGACGCGGAAGACGGCACCCCGCTGTGAGCCTCTCCGACGTCTCGATCGATCGTCCCGTCCTCACGTGGATGATGACGCTCGCGCTCGCCACCTTCGGCGTGCTCGGCTTCCTGCGTCTAGGCGTCGACCAGTACCCGAAGATGGAGTTCCCGTACGTCGGCGTCTCGGTTCGCCTCGACGGAGCGTCGCCGACCACCCTCGAAGACGAGGTGATCGAGCCGCTCGAGGAGGCCTTCGCCACCATCGAAGGCGTCCGGCACATCCACTCCGAGGCCACCCAGAATCAGGCCCGCGTGATGCTCGAGTTCGAGCTCGAGACGGACATCGACGTCGCGGCGCAGGACGTTCGCGACAAGCTGAACATCACGATGAACGACCTGCCGCGGGCGATCGATCCGCCCTCGCTCGGCAAGGCCGACTTCTCGGCGTTTCCCATCATCTATGCCCCGATCTCCTCCGATCTCGATCCGACCGAGACCACCGAGTACGTCGAACGCCACGTGAAGCCGCCGGTGGAGACGATCCCCGGTGCGGCGAGCGTCACGCTCTTCGGCTCCCTCGAACGCAACATCCGCATCTGGATCGACCCCGATGCGCTGCGCGCGCGCAATCTCGCCGTGTCCGACGTGCTCAGCGCGCTGCGACGAGAGCACGTCGACCGCCCCGGCGGCTTCGTCGAGGGCGCGTCGGTGGAGTGGGCGCTCAAGACCGATGCCGAGTTCCGCTCGGTGGAAGAGCTCTCGAACATGATCCTCACCTGGGACGACGAGGCGCCGGTGCGTCTGCGCGACGTCGCGCGTCTCGAGGACGGGTCCGAGGACGTTCGCACCGCCACCCACATGAACGGCAAGCCGGGCATCGCGCTAGCGCTCTCGAAGCAGTCCGACGGCAACACCGTCGCGATCGTCGACGAGTTCTACAAGCGCACCGACGCGCTCCGCGAACGAACGCCCGACGGCATCGAGATCGTCGGCCGCGACGGCTTCCTGGACTTCTCGAAGTCGATCCGAGAGGCCTTCGAGGAGACCATGTTCGCGCTGGAGTTCGGCGCCGTCCTCGCGGTGTTCGTGGTCTTCGTCTTCATGCGAAGGACACGTCCGACGATGATCGTGGCTGCGGCCATCCCGCTCTCGCTCGTCACCACCTTCGGCATGATCTGGGTGTTCGACTACACGCTGAACACGATGACGTTGCTGGGCCTCACGCTCGCCATCGGCGTCGTGATCGACGATGCGATCATCGTGCTCGAGAACATCGAGCGGCACCGCGAGGATGGGAAGGACGCCCGCGAGGCGGCACGCGTCGGCACTCGGGAGATCACCTTCGCTGCCGCGGCCGCGACCTTCTCGGTGGCGGCGGTCTTCATCCCCGTCGCGTTTGCGACGGGCCGCATGGGCGCGTTCCTCACCGAGTTCGGCGTGACGGTGGCGGTGGCGGTCATCATCTCGCTCTTCGTGGCGCTCACGCTCACGCCGATGCTCGCCGCGCGGATGCCTCCGCCGAAGGAGCGCGGTGCGAACAGCATCTACCAGCGCCTCGAGAGCGGGTTCCGCGGACTCGAAGACTTCTATCGGCGCGTCCTCGACTGGACGCTCGCGAACCGCCTCGCCACGACGGGCATCGCGGTCGTCGCCATCGTGCTCGCCGTGCTCGCCGGCAGCCGACTGCCGGGCGAGTTCTTCCCGTCCTCCGACGACGGCTTCGTCGTGCTCCAGTTCCGCACGCCGCCCGGCACCTCGCTCGAGGCCACCGAAGCGTTGCTCGCGCAGAACGAGGCCTGGGCACTGGCCCAGCCCGAGACCAAGTCGGTGTTCGGCCGCATCGGTTCGAACATGATGTCGATCAGCGGACCGAACGTGGGCATGATGAACGTCCAGCTCGGTCCGCACGATCAGCGTGAGCGCACGGCGGACGAGTTCGCTGCGGCGGCTCGCGAAGCCCTGGCGAAGATCCCCGGCCAGGAGGTCTCGGTGATGGGCCGGATGGGCTCGAGCGATCGCGACTTCCAGGTCGAGATCGCGGGCAACGTCGGTCTCGAGGAGCTCGACCACTACACGGGCCTGATGATCGAGCGTCTTCGCGCGGAGGGCGGACTCGTCGATCTCGACAAGAGCCTGCGTCTGGGGCTGCCCGAGGCGCGCATCGTCCCCGATCGCGACAAAGCGGCGGCGCTCGGCATCGACGCAGCCCAGGTGGCGGAGATCGTGCAGGCGATGATCGGTGGGCTGGACGTCGCCACGTTCCGCGACGGCGAGGAGCGCCACGACATCCGCATGCGCATGGAGCGGCAGGATCGCGACTCCCTCGACGCCATCGGTGACCTCTGGGTGCGCACGCGCAACGGCGAGCTCGTGGACCTGCGCAACGTCGTCCGCGTCGAGAAGGGCGCCACCGCGGCGTCGATCACGCGCACCGACCGCCTGCGCAGCGTCGAGGTGATGGCCAATCTCGACGGGATCGCTCTCGACGAGGCCGTCGAGCGCGCCGAGCGGATCGCCGCCGATATCCTGCCACCCCACCTCGAGATGCGCCTGACCGGCAACGCGGAGTCCATGCGCGAGTCCGGCGCGCAGTTCGTCCTGATGTTCGTACTCGCGGTGCTCGTCATCTACATGGTGCTCGCGGCGCAGTTCGAGAGCTTCGCGCAGCCGCTGATCGTGATGCTGGCGCTGCCCTTCTCGATGGTCGGCGCCCTCGGCGGTCTGTGGCTCTTCGGCATGTCGCTCAACCTGTTCAGCATGATCGGCATCGTGCTCCTGATCGGGCTCGTGACGAAGAACTCGATCCTGCTCGTCGACTACGCGAACCAGCTGCGCGACGCGGGCGCGTCGGCGGAAGACGCCATCCGCACCGCCGCTCCGGTGCGCATGCGCCCCGTGCTGATGACGGCGCTGTCGATGATCTTCGGCGTGCTGCCCGCCGCGCTCGGCATCGGGCCGGGCGCCGAGTCGCGCGCGCCGATGGCCGTCGCGACGGCGGCGGGCATGTTCACCTCGATGCTGCTCACGCTCCTCGTCGTTCCGGTGTTCTACCTCGCCTTCGCCAACGCGAAGACGTGGCTGGAGACCCCGCGTGCCGAGCGCGCGAGCTGGCGTCCGGCGCGCACGCGAACCGCGAGCTGAGCCGGGCGGAACGCCCCCGGACGCAAGCGCTTCCCGATCGCCGCGCTGGTCCTGACGCTCGTCTTCGTGTCGGTGCTCTTCGGCGTGCTCCGAGCGCGCCGCGCGTCGCGCGTGCCGCCGGCCGAGGCGCTGCGGGCGTCGTAGGAGGCCGGTTCAGCGCGAACGCCGCCGCCGCCGCGCCAGGACCGGAATCACGAGCGCGCCCGCAGCGAGCGCTGCGACGCCGGGCTCCGGCAGCCGATAGATCGCACCCTGCGCGATCGAGACGACATAGACCTCGCCATCGGGACCGAGTTCGAGGTCGGTCACCGATCCGAAGCCTTCGGCGATCGCGAGCAGGTCGCGCTCGTCGTTGTCGTCCGCGACGAGGTCGGCCAACGGAACGGCGAGGTCGAACCCGTCGCGCGATCCGTTGAGCGGGAACTCGTAGATCTGTCCGGGATTGCTGTCGGCGACGAGAGCCGACTCGTCGAACGACGCGCCGAGCGCACTGCCATCCGGGAACAGGATGGCAGTCGGCGCCGTCGTGTCCGTCCAAGTGAACTCGGGGAGGCTGTAGGTGTTGCCTGCGCCCGGCATGTCGAAGAGCCCGGTGGGGGAGGGCACCGGACCCATCGCGTCGCGCCAGCCACTGTTGAAACCCGACTCGACGAGGTTGACCTCGTCGTTCGTCGCGGGACCGTTCTCGGTGTCCCAGAGCGAGCCGGTCACCGGGTCGAGCGCGAGGCCGAACGAATTGCGCACGCCGTAGGCGAAATAGCGTGCGACGGCGGTGGTGCAGGTTTCACCGCCCGGACAATCGGTGTCTTCACTGCAGGTCATCGCCGTCGTCGCGGAGCAGTAGGGCGTGAAGGGATTGCCCGGCGCCGGCGTTCCGTCCTGCTGGATGCGAAAGATGACCGCGGTGTCGTCGGGGGCGGCACCCGTCTCGTTGTTCTCGAGCTGGCCATTGCGGTTCAGGTCGCCGATGACGGCGTAGAGGAGCGCGCCATCTCCGACGCCCGGCACCTCGCCCGGCGGGCCCAGGACCAGGACGCCCCCGTCGTGGTTCGGACCGGGCGTGACCGGCAGATCGAGGACCGGCGTCGGGTTCTCGAGCAGTCCGGCTCCCGGGTTCCAGTCGTAGCGAACGATGCGGTTCGCGAGCGCGGTCGCGCCGTCGCTGCCGTCGGCCTCTGTGTAGTAGAGGAAGACGCGCGGCGGGCTCTCGGTGTTGACCGCGATCCCGAGCAGTCCCCGTTCGCTGACCGCGTTGACGTCGAGGTCGAGGACCGGAGCGGCCTGGAGCGTTCCATTCAGCACCCTCCGGACCTGCCCGTCGAACTTCTGGAGGACGAGGATGTCGTCGGGCGCGACGAAGGCCATCGAGGTCGGCGCGGACAGCCCGGTAGTCACGGTCGTGATCTCGAGTCCGGGAACGGCCGTCGGTTGCCCGTGTGCGGAAACGGCGGAAAGCACGAACGCCAGAAGCAGGGTCCCCGGACGGTGTCGGAATCTCGGGATGCTCATCGGTCCTCCGTGACGGTCTGCCTCCAGGATGGGCGAAGCGAGGCGATCCCCGCCGTGACCCATGCCACATCCCGCCGATCGCTCGACGCGATCCCCCCCGTCGCAGTAGCGTAAGACACACGACTCGAGGAGGTCGATCCCGCGATGGACGCAACCGCAATCCTGCAACCCGTGATGGCGATGGCCCTGCTGAC
>JAHEJV010000243.1 GCA_024638705.1 Deltaproteobacteria bacterium
CACCAACCACAACACGGGCAGGGGCATGGTGCCGATCGCTCCGCAACCGAGCACCACGCGGGTGCCGCGGGCGTGGGCGAGATGGCCGAGCAGAGGCAACACGACGACGCGAGCGAGGAACGCGGCGGCGGTGAGGATCATGAACTCGCTGTAGGAGAGCGCGAGCGGACCGAGCATGTAGGGCGTGAAGTAGGGCGAGGCGACGTTCACCGCGGCCTGCATCACGACGAGGTAGAGCAGCACGCGGCCCGACCGCGCCGCGCGCACCGCCGCGACGGCTTCGCGCGGGGCGAGGGTGCGGTGGGCGTCGGCGAGGCCGGGCGCTTCGCTCTGGCGCGCGAGGAAGCGCGACGACACGAGCCGCGCGCCCATCGCGAAGGCGAAGAGGGCGGCGAAGGTGGCGAGCTCCGCGTCGCGCGCGCGGCCCCACTCGAGCGCGAAACCGCCCGCCGTGAGGGCCAGGAAGAGCGAAACGTGAGCGGCTCGCGTGCGTCGCGCGAAGAAGTGCGCGCGCATCTCCGAGGGCACGAGCGAGGTCACCCACGCATTCCAGGCGGGACTCGTCGCCATGCCGAAGGCCCAGTAGGCGATGGAAGCCACCGCGATCCAGCCGAGCCCGATGCGTCCCTGCCAGGCTCCGACGATGAGCGGCACGAACGACAGCGCTTGGCCCGTGGCGCAGAGCACGACCCAGCGGCGGTACGAACGCAGGCGGCGCACCGCGAAGGGCGTCACGAGCTGGAGGAACGCGCCCACGAGCATCGGCACGGTCGCGATCAATCCGCTCACGGCGGCGCCGAGCCCGACGGCCAGCGCGAATGCCGGCACATAGGTCTCCCCGAGCCCGACCATCGCACTGAAGAACACGCCGTCGGCAGTGATCGAGTGCAGGTCGCGCTGCTGCTGTCGTTGCGGCGGACGGGAGGGCTGGTTCACGACGCTCGATCGGAAGGAGAGTCGCGGAAACGTATCAGGTCGCGTCGACCGCAGGATGGGCCGGACGCGGCGTCCCTTCTTCGGACTAGCCGCCGGCCGGGCGCACCCAGATCGGCGACGACCACGCGCGCTCGCGGATCGTGGTCGGCACTTCGAAGGGCGGGTCGACGCCGAGGGCGATCGCGTCCCAGGTGCTCCAGCGGCAGGTCGGGTTCTCGAGCACGCGCGCGTAGTAGACGGCGGGCTCGCCGGCCGTGTGGTCCGGGTCGCGCCAGGTGGTGCGGAGCTGTCCGGCGCCGACGTCCTGGGAGTAGGCGCAGGTCGACGGGTCGATCGTGGCGCCGTTGTCCGGGCAGCGGTGGGTGTCGGGATCGGGGCGCAGGCCATCGGAGCAGGCGACGTCGTGGATCGTCTCGACGGCTTCCCCGTCGCGCAGGCTCACCTTCACGATCTGGATCCGTTCGAGGGGCGCGCTCTTCGGGTCGCGCAGCGCCCACACGAGCAGGCGGGGCGCCGCGTCCCCGCGCGCGACGAGCGACGAGCCCATCGGGACACCTTCGGCGTAGGCGCGCGCGATGGCGTCGCGCCGCAGGTGCAGGTCGGCCGGGTAGCGCTCCCCGGCGAACAGACGCACGCGCAGGCGCGGTCCCGACGTGGCGAACGTCTCGCCGCGACGCATCGCCGCGAAGAGCGCTTCGCGCGTGTTCTCTTCGGCCCACACGCCCGCCAGGCCCGACGCCGAGAAGTTGAGGGCGGAAGCGGTGAGGGTCGACTCGCGCTTGGCGAGGCGGATCTCCGGCGTGGCGTCGGCGTTGCCGTGGCCGCCGGTGAAGTTGAATTCCTCGACCGCGCTCGACGAGTCGTGCGAATCCGACGCGCCGATCAGCGAGAAGGTGTAGGGATTGCCGTTGCCGTCCGCCTCGAGCGCGAGCCCGCGCGCGTACGCGCTGCGGACATAGCTTCCCTCGTCCGCTTCGATCGTTCGCGTGCTGCCGACGAGCGTGTTCCACAGCTCGAAGTCGGCGAACTCGTCGAGGGGCGAGAGCGCGGGATGGGTTTCGGACGTGCCCTTGAACTGGGTCACCTCGGTGACGGGCTCGTTCTCCATGCGACGCGCCGCATAGCGCGCGTCGATCGGCTCGCCGTCGGAGTCGACGAGCGGATACATCAGACCCTGGCTGGCGTTGCCGTTGTGCGGAATGGCGATGACGTCGTCGCCCTTCGCGCGCGCCTCTTCGAGGTAGGTCCACAGGTCCTCGGGCCGATCCGAGTTGACGCTCGAGTACGGCCAGTCGGGCACGTCGGTGCCGGCGAAGATCACGTTGCGGTGGAGATTCGAGCCCTTCGGCATCGACGTCCACTCGTAGGCGACGAAAGTGGTGAAGTGGCCCGGGTCGTTGTGTCGTTGGGCGGCGTCGATCACCTGCGCCCAGGCGCTACGAACGGTGCGGTCGGCGTGCTCGGCGGAGAAGAGATCCTCGAAGTCTCCGGTCGTCGCGGCCGCGACGATCTTCCGGAAGGCCCGATGCGACTGCTCGTATTCCTCGCTCGTGATGTCGCGGGCGATCGGCGAGCGCGAGAGCGGATCCTCCGCATCGCTCATCGCCCGCGCGACGCCGAGCATCACCGCGTGATCGGTGACCGCCATGAAGTCGAGCGGCGTGCGGATCTGGACCCATTCGCCGCTCACGTGCGGGATCGGCTCGCCCTTCGCATAACGGTAGGCGTGCTCGGGCAGCGTCCGGGTGTTCGTGATGTAGGCGTCGATCGAGAGGGAGGTGTGGAGGTGGAGGTCGCCGAACCAGGCCTGGCGCGTAGTCGGGTCGACGGGCGGTGCGCCGGCCGTCGACTCCGGTGCTGCCGGTCGCCTCACGGCGGCTTCGGGCTCCGGCGCCGGGCCGTGACAGCCGTGGGTGAGGGCGAGCAGGCCGACAGCGAGCACTGCGGCCACGGCGGACACACGTCCATCGATTCGCTTCTCACCGCGGTCCTGCATGGGGGGCTCCTTGCGGGTGGGCGCCGATTCTCTCACACCCAGAGCGCGAGCAGGCCCATCACCGTCGTGCCCGTCGCGACCCATGCCCACTGCGCGCCACGTCCGGTCGTCCCGCCGTGTTCCTCGCGGAGGATGTCGAGGGTGGCGACGTAGATGAAGGTGCCCGCCGCGAGCGAAAGGAAGGTCGCTTCGATCGTCGACGCGATGCGGCTCTCGAACGCCCCCGTCGTCGCACCGAACAGGATGCCGACCGGGGTCGCGAGGGCGAAGAGGGCGAGCAGCAGCCAGGCGCGCGCTGCGGGGAGTGGGCTGCGCGCGAGGCTCACCCCGAGTGCAAAGCCCGCGACCGCCTTGTGCGCGCCGATCGCGCCGAAGAGCACCAGCGCCGCGGCGATCTCGCGCTGCACGCCGAGGGCGACGCCCTCGAGGAGTGCGTGGATCGAGAGCGCGGTCAGGATGGCGTAGACCGCGCGGTGCGACGCCCCGTGCGCGAGCGCCGCAAAGCGGTCGGCCGACGGCGCGTGCAATCCGTGGTGCGCATCGTCGGCGGGCAGCACGTGCTCGACGAGCAGCATCGCGACGATCGCGGCGGCGGCGAGCACGAAGGCGAGGGGGTAGTCCCAACCCGAGCGCGTCCAAGCCTCCGTGGCGTCGGGCAGCATGTGGATCAGCCCGGCGCCGAGGAACACGCCCGCCGCGAAAGCGCTTCCCCAGTCGAACCACCGCGAACTTTCGGCGCCGGACGCGGCGTGGCGGCGCAGCGGGATCGCCCCGGAAACGAAGCCGGCGCCGAGCAGCACGACGAGCAGGGCGAGGAGGGTCCCGAACACGCGCGTAGGGTGGGGGCCTGCACGCCGCGGCGCCAACTCGCGCGTGCGCTGCAACTCGCGCGGAGAGCGGCTACCCTGCCGCGCGTCACAGGCATGGAGCCGGAGAGGACGAGTTTGGCGCGCGACGATCTCATTCAGGCGACCGGCACCGTCGAGAAGATTCTCGGCGGCGGTCGTTATCAGATCACCCTCGAATCGGGTCAGGGAGTCACCGCCCAGCTTTCGGGGCGCATGCGCCGCTTCCGCATCCGCGTGATTCCGGGCGACCGGGTCCAGGTCGGCCTCTCGCCCTACGACCCGACCCACGGCTTCATCACCTTCCGCTTGCGCGAAGGTCAGAACGCGCCGGGGCAGTAGTCCTCGGTGTGGGCTGCCGCCCGCCTCCGGGCCATCCAGGCCTGGGACCGCTTGCGGCTCACGCGTCATTGCGCGCTGAACCCGGGCCTCGTCTTCGAGCCCGGCGCGAGCACGAATCTCGCCGCCGGCCGCTACTCGCTCGAGCCCGGCGCCCGCGTCATCTTTCGCGCCGGCGTCCATGCCGATCGCACCCCGGGCGGGCTGGTCGTGATGGCCGGACCGAACGCCACGATCGACATCGGTCCGGGCACGTGGCTGCGCGGCGAGATCGATCCAGTGCGGCTGGTCGCCTTCGAAGGTGCCGAGCTCACGACCGGCCCGGATTCATTCCTGAACGGCTGTCACATCAGCGCGAAGCAACGCGTGCGGCTCGGGCGACGCGCCTGGGTGGGGCTCGGCAGCCGGGTCTTCGATTCGGACCAGCACGATTTCGACGCCGAGCGCGCGGAGCGCATCGCGCCGGTGGAGATCGGCGACCACACCTGGGTCGCCGCCGACGTCACGATCACGAAGGGCGTTCGGATCGGGAACCACAGCATCGTCGGCGCGCGGTCGCTCGTGACCCGCGACGTGCCCGATCACAAGCTCGCCTTCGGTTCGCCGGCGGAGGTGCGCGGCGACGTCGGCGATCGCAGCGAGGCGCCGTAGATCGAAGCCTTCCCGATCCCGAGCGCGACCCGGTAGGATGCCATCCATGTCGCTTCGCATCGCGCTCTTCGGTCAAGCTCCCTTCGGTCGTGACACACTCGTGCGTCTGCAGGACGCCGGCCACGAAATCGTCGGCGTCTACACGCCGCCCGAGGGAAGACGTCCCGACCCCCTCGCAGCCGAGGCGGACGAGCGCGGTCTCCCGCTCTTCCGACACAAGCGCTTCCGTCGCAAGGGCCAGGCGATCCCCGAGCTGGTCGAGGAGCACGCGAAGCTCGGCGCCGACCTCAATGTGCTGTCGTTCGTGACGGTGATCCTGCCGCCGGAGATCGTCGACGCGCCGCTGCACCAGTCGCTCTGCTTCCATCCCTCGCTTTTGCCGAAGTTCCGCGGCGGCAATGCGCTGGCGTGGCAGATCATGCTCGGCGCGCAGGAGACGGGCGTGACCGTGTTCCAACCCGACGCCGGCGTGGACACCGGTCCGATCGTCGTGCAAAAGGGCGGCGTGCGGATCGCGCCCACGCACACCTCGGCGAGTCTCTATTTCGACGAGCTCTATGCGCTCGGCCTCGACGCGATCGTCGAGGCGGTCGACGCGATCGACGCCGGCACGGCGAGGTTCGCGGTGCAGGACGAGACACAGGCGAGCCATCAGGGGCTCGTCGACGACGAGGTGGCGCGCCTCGACTGGACGAACGACGTCGCCGAGATCGATCGCTGGATCCGCGGCTGCGATCCGAACCCGGGGGCCTGGTCGTTGCGCGGGACCGACACGGTGCGGTGTTTCGACGGCCGTCGCGTCGAGGGCGACGCCGGGTCCGCGCCGGCGGGCGAAGTGCTCGGCTTCGAGGACGGGGCCGCGCTGATCGCGGCGAAGGGCGGGATGCTGCGCGTCGGCCGCGTGCGGATCGGCTACGGCGCGAAGCAGCCGGCCGCCGAGGGCTTGTCCCGCGGAGACCGGCTCACCTGACGCGGAGACCGGCTCGCCCGAGTCAGGCGGATCGCGTCTGGCGAGACGCCCTGGCCCGGCTCGGCGAAGCGGGCCTCGACGTCCACGCCACGCTCCCGATCGCGCGCTACGACGCGAGCGTGCCCGCCGCCTGGCGCAGCGAGCGTCTGTGCCCGGGGGCCCGGAGCGTGGTGTTGATCGGGAACGGCGGCAGTGCGCTCTGGGAGGCGTTCCGGCGCTCGCCCGAGTCCGGCGCCGGCCCCGATCCGCTCGACGCCTACACCCGTCGGGTCGTCACCGAGGCCGTGGGGGCACTCGGGCACGAGCTCCCGACGACGCGGCACAGGGTGCGGATGGCGTTCGAGCAGGAGGGAGGCGTCCACGCCGACTTCGTCGACCTCGCCCGACAGGCGGGCCTCGGCGCCCGCAGCCGGCTCGGGTTGCTCCTCCATCCCCGCTACGGACCCTGGTTCGCGCTCCGTGCGGCGATCCTGAGCGAGGCCGTGATCGAGGCGAAAACCCCAGTGGCGCCGCCGGGTTTCGATCCCTGCGCCGGGTGTCCGGCGCCCTGCGCGGACGCCTGCCCCGGGTCCGCCCTGGCGTCCGGGCGCTTCGACGTCGTCCGGTGTCAGCGGCACCGCGCCGTCGACCCCGCCTGCGCCGGTTCGTGCGCCGCCCGTCGCGCCTGTGTGGTCGGTCGCGAGTTCGCCTACCCGGCCGAGGCCCTCGCGCACCACATGCGCCACGCGCGCCTCCCTTGAAAAACCCCTTGTCCTCTCTAAACTTCCGCGTTCCGCCGGCCGAATCGGGGGCGCGCATCCGCACATGCGGGTCGCGGACCGAAGACGGCGCCGTCGGATCCCATCCCCCAGACCACAAGAAGACAACGCGGTCATCCACCCAGTGGAGGGGGATCCGCCGAGCGGGCCGACCCGCGGCGCAGTCCTGCGCGGCGGAGAGGTCTACACCCACACCCGCATCCGCGGCGGATCACGCGGAATCGCACAGAGGCTTTGCCATGGACCTGTCCAAACTGCGCAACATCGGAATCAGCGCGCACATCGATTCGGGGAAGACCACGCTCACCGAGCGCATCCTCTTCTACACGAATCGCATCCACCGCATCCACGAGGTGCGCGGCAAGGATGAAGTCGGCGCGACGATGGACTTCATGGAGCTGGAGAAGGAGCGCGGCATCACGATCGCCTCCGCTGCCACGCACTGCGAGTGGGACGGCCACCAGATCAACATCATCGA
>JAHEJV010000244.1 GCA_024638705.1 Deltaproteobacteria bacterium
CCAGGTCAGCTCGGTGACGACCGGCGAATCCATGCTCCCGCCGTAGAGCGGGTGGGGCGGGGCGATCACGCCGCCGCCCGGTTCCTCGCGCTCGCCGCGGATGTAGATGCCCTCGAGCGCCCACTCCTCGCCGGGCATCGCGATCGCGATCATCTTGTCTTCCTGACGCGTCATCCTTCGCAGCCTCCAGCTGGTGCGGACGTTACCCTGCCCGCCGTGACGAAGCAGAACCCGACCTCGAGCAAAGCATCCGACGAACCGCAGGCCGCGGGCTTTCGCGTCGAGGTGTCGCACGAAAGCGTCACGCTGCCCAACGGGCGCAGGATCGCGCTCGACATCGTGCGTCATCCCGGCGCCGCGGCCGTGGTCCCGTTCGCGAGCGATGACGACGTCCTGCTGATCCGCCAATTCCGTCACGCCGCCGGCGGCACGATCCTCGAAGTGCCGGCCGGAAAGCTCGACGCCGGCGAAGCGCCCGCCGTCTGCGCCGCGCGCGAGCTCGAAGAAGAGGCGGGACGGCGCGCCGGTCGCGTCGAAGCACTCGGCTCGATCTGGACGACGCCCGGCTTCACCGACGAGGTGATCCATCTCTTCGCGGCCTTCGACCTCACCCCCGTGGACGCGCGCCCCGAAGACGACGAGGTGATCGAGGTCATTCGCGTCCCGCTGTCGGAGGCACTCGACCTCGTCTGGCGCGGCGAGCTCCGCGACGCAAAGAGCGCGCTCGCGCTGGTGCACGCGGCGAGGCGCCTGGGTCGTCTCGCATGATCCGGGCGCGAACGCAAGCAGCCGAAGGCCGCGCGCCGCGAGGCGTAGCCGAGCGAAGCTCTCGGCGGGCCGCCGAGCGAAGCCCATGAAGCTCGGGGTCGCGTTCGGCTGGCACACCCTGGCGTGGGAAGAGCTCGTCGAGCTCGTCCGGCTCGCGGAAGACCAGGGCTACGACACCGCCTACGTCGACGGCGACATCAGCCAGCTCGCGAAGCGTCGCGACACCGACGTGCTCGACGGCTGGACCGTCACGACGGCGCTGCTCGCGCGCACCGACCGCATCCGCATCGGTTCGATCCGTCTCGTGCAGCACTGGCACGCCGCGCACCTCGCGCAGGTCGCCGCGACGGCCGAGCGCCTCCACCCGGGCCGGTTCCAGTTCTTCATCGCGATCGGCGATCGCCCCGAAGACCGCGCGTGGAACCTCCCGCTGCTGCCCGCGCGCGAGCGGATCGCCTGGCTCGACGAGACCCTCGACGCCGTGCGCGCGCTGTGGCGCGGCGAGACCGTCAACCGCGACGGCGGTCATGTCTCGCTCGACGGCGCGCGCGTCCGGCCGACGCCCCCCGGCGGCGCCCTGCCGATCGAGATCGCGGCGAAGGGTGCGTCATTGATGCCCGTCCTGGCGCGTCATGCCGACGTCTGGAACATCAACTGGCCCGCGATCCCGCGACGCGTGGCGCGCGGTGCGGCCGCCCTGGAGGAGGCGTGCGCGGCGCAGGGTCGGCCGGCCGACGCGATCCGGCGCCGGCTGTGGATCGTGGCGCGCCCCGGACTCGGAGAGGCCGAGGCGCTCGCTGACTTCCGCCGCTGGAATCCGTGGTTCGCGCGGATCCCCGACGCCGAGCTCGACGGCGCGCTGCCCTGCGGCCCGGCCGCCGAATGCCGCGCCCGGATCGCCGCGCTGGCCGCGGCCCTGGACCTGGAGATGCCGGTCGTCGACCTCTCCGGGCTCGACGCGGCTGCGTCGAGAAGAGCGCTCGAAGCCCTCCCCGCGGGCGAGATTCGTTGACGCCCGCCTCGGCGGTGCCGTAAGCTCGCTCGATCCGCGGGATTTTGCGCGCCCATCCCGCGTCGCGCGTCCGGCTGGCCTCGCGTCAGACCCGGGTGCGCTTCGCCGCGCGCGCGCGCGGACCCATCACCTCGATCGGAGACGTGAGTGTACGGCGGACGTGGAACCCATCCTGGCGGCGGCGGACTCGGCATCGGGCCGCCGTTCACCCCCCCGATCATCAAGCAGCTCCTGATCGCCCTCGCCGTCGTCTACGTGCTCCAGTTCCTCGTGCCCGGGCTCTACGACCTCGGCGCGATCACGCCCGTCGAGGTGTGGCAGGGCGGCTATCTCTGGCAGCCCTTCACCTACATGTGGCTGCACGACGCGCACGGCATCGGCCACATCCTGATGAACTGCTTCGTCCTGTGGATGTTCGGCTCGCAGCTCGCGATGGCGTGGGGTCCGAAGCGCTTCATGCGCTTCTATCTGATCTGCGGCGTCGGGGCCGGCGTCGTGATCGCGACGCTGCCCTACATCCTCTACGGCTTCGGCATGACGTCGCAGCGCTCGCTGATCGTCGGCACCGTGGGCGCCTCCGGCGCCATCTACGGCGTGATCCTCGCCTACTCGCTCACCTGGCCCGAGCGCACGATCATGCTGATCTTCCCGCCGGTCGCGTTCAAGGCGATCTGGCTGATCCCCGCGCTCTTCTTCATGACGCTCCTGTTCGGCGGCGGCAACGTGAGCCACGTCGGACATCTCGGCGGCGTCCTCGTCGGCTGGCTCTACCTGCGCAGTCAGGGCGACGTCCGCGCCGGCGGGCTCCTGTCATGGAGCGCGATCAAGCACCGCTGGCGCCGTCATCGCATGCGCCAGAAGCTGCGCGCCGTGCAGTACGAAGAGTGGGAACAGAAGCGTCGCGACCAGGATCGCCGCTTCCACTAGCGCGCCATGAGGAAGTCCAACCAAACGTGAGCTGGGGAAAGCCCAAAGACCGCGACGACGAGGCCAAGGGCGGGTTCAAGGGTCTGCTGCGCAGCATCCTCCCCGGCATCCCGTGGGCGGAGCGCGCCGAGTCGAAGGACACGCGCACCTTCGATCCGCCGTCCGGGATGGTCTTCCGCGTGCACAACTCGAACGGGCTCACCCGCATCTCCGGCGAAGACCGCGACGACATCGAAGTGATGATGCACAAGACGGCCCGCGCCGAATCGCCCGAAGCGGCGGAGGCGCTGCTGCAGGAGATCCGACTCGCCGTCGACGACCAGGGTGGACGCCTCTCCCTCGACGTCGAGATCCCGCGCCGCTGGAACCGCCGCGGCACCGCGAATCTCTGCGTCAAGCTGCCGCGCCACATGGAAGTCTGGGTGGCGGCAGCCAACGGCCGGATCGACATCGAGGGCATCCGCGGCCTCGTCCGGGCGCGCTCGACCAACGGATCGGCGAAGGTGAGCGACATCGTCGGCGACGTGGAGGTCGCCACGACCAACGCGAAGGTCTCCTGCTCCTGCACCTTCGGGAAGCTGCTGGCGCGGTCGAGCAATGGGAAGATCGAGATCGAGGAGCACAGCGGCTCGGTCGACGCCTCCACCAGCAACGGCCTGATCCGCGCGTCCCTCGACGCGCTCGGTGACGACGGCGTCCTGCTCTGCACCAGCAACGGACGCATCGTCCTCGACCTCCCCGACGAGGTCGACGCCGACATCGACATCCGCGTCGACAACGGCGTCATCCGCAACGACCGCGAGCTCTGTCAGAAGGGCCGCGAGACGAATGGTCGCGTGGCGGGACGACTGGGCGCCGGTGGCAAGTCGATCAAGCTGCGCACGTCGAACGGGTCCGTGTCGCTGCACTGAGAACGGCCGTCGGTCCTTCGCGGCTCAGGTCTCCGGCGCCTCCACCTTCGCCACGCCGATCATCGCTTCGCGCGTCACGATCCCGGCGAGCCGCTCTTCGCTCCATCCCTCGGTGCCCTCCGGGCGCAGTGGGAGGACCATGAAGCGCGTCTCGGCGGTGGTGTCCCAGACGCGGATCTTCACGTCGGCGGGAAGCTCGAGGCCCATCTCGCGCAGGACGCGCCGCGGCTCGCGGGCGACGCGCGCGCGATAGGCGGGGCTCTTGTACCAGTCGGGCGGCAGGCCGAGCACGGGCCACGCGGTGCATGAGCACTGCGTGCACACGATCACGTTGTGGCGCTCGGGCGTGTCCTCGAGAGCGACGATGTATTCGCCCTCCGGGCCGGAGTAGCCGAGCTCCGCACAGGCGGCGGTGCCGTCCTCGAGCAGGCGCTTGCGGTAGTCGGGGTCGGTCCACGCGCGGGCGACGACGCGGGCGCCGTTGCTCGGGCTCCACACTTCGGTGGCGACATGGCGGATGCCGTCGACGGCGCCGGCGGCCAGGTGGCCGCCTTCTTCGAGGGCTTCGGCGAGCGCCTGCGCGCGGCGATCCGGCGGGGCGACGGGATCGGGAGTGCGCCTCTTCATGCCGGCTCCAGATAGGCGTCCCAGAGATCGACGACGACGGTCCCCTCGGCGTCGGGCGCATCGGCCCAGAGATCGCGCGCCTCGAACTCGACGTGATAGGTGTGCTCCTTGCGGCGCTCGCCGCCGTGCGCCGACACGTCGGGGAACGAGAAGGGCGGCGCGACGTGCAGTACGAGTCCCTCGTGGCCGCGCACATAACGCGGCGCGCGTGTGTGTCCGGCGGGATGGATCTCGCGCACGCGGACGCGATCGCCGACGGAGAAGCGCGCGTCGGGGCGGGGCGCGAGGTCGGCCATCGGATGATCCGCGACCGGTCGCGCGAGCGGGAAGGCCGCCCGCGCGCGCGCCTCGAGATCCTCCCGCGTCACCACGCCCTTCTCGACCAGCAGCGTCGCGACGCCGGTCAGCACGCGCTCGTAGTAGGACGCCGCGAGATAGTGCGCCGGGTCCATCCGCTCGACCGCGTGGCGGTACTCGTCGGCGTTGTATGCGCGCAGACTGCCGATCGCGTTCACGTTGAGCGCGAAGGCGAGCGCCTCCCATTCCTCGTGAAAGACGGGCTCGTCGGGCTCGGCTTCCACCTCGCCGAAACCCGACATCCCGCCGAGATCGTGGATGCCGTCCACGCGCGCTCCTCCTCGACCGGGGCCTGCTGGGGTATTCTGGCATGCGCCCCGGTCCCCGGAGCAGGGAAATGGAAACGATCGAGTCGCTCGCCTCGCGCATCGGGAGACTGGAGCAGCTCTTCGAGGAACGCGTCATGGATCCTGCGGCCATACCTCCCAGCCACCCCGACGCCGCCGACTCCGGGGCACACGCCTTCTGGAGCGCCATCCCGTTCGGCGCGTGGCTGAAGATCAGCGGGCCCACCTTCGCCGTGATGGCGCTCGGCTTCGGCACCGCGTGGAGCGCTCAGCAGGAAACCACCCGACAGATCCTGGATCTCGAGCAGTCGACGACCGATCGGATCCTCCAGATGCAGCGCGAGACCTCAGGAGAGATCCTCCGCGTGCAGGAGGAGACGTCCGGGGAGATCCTCCGCGTGCAGGAGGAGACGACGGCGAAGATCCTGGCGCTCCAGGAGTCCACGACGGACCGGATCCTCGAGATCCAGCGGCAGATCCTCGATCTGGAGCGGAGCCGACGCGAATAGCGGCGCCCGCGCTGCCCCCGCCTACTTCTCGCCGACGCCCCGACGTGTGGACTCGCCGTCGCGTTCGAACATGACGCCCGAGGGCTGGATCTCGCGGACGGTCGCACCGTCGACGACGTCGCCCTCGACGACCTCGCGCGGCTCGCCGCCGACACTCAGCCACGCGCTGCGGCGCTCGGCGGTGGGATGCCACTTCGTCTTCTCGACGAGCGGTCCCGACCAGGCGGGCGCCGCCGGCTCGGGGTCGGCGACCGGCGCGGGCTTCGGCGCAGCGGCGGGCTTCGGCTCGGGCGCCGCAGCGACGACCTTCGGCGCCGGCTTCGGGGCGACCGGTGCGGGGGTCGGCTTCGCGACGGTTCGCTCCGGTGCCGGTTCGGCCTGCGCGACAGCGCGCTTCGGCTCCGCCTTCGCGACCGTCGGCGCGGGCTCGCGACGCGTCGGGCTTGCCTGCGGTTGCGCTTCGCGGACGACCGGGGCGGGCGCCGGCGCCTGCCCGGCCTGGGCCTCGGCGATCCGGCGATCCATCTCGGCGAGCTGGTCGATCTCGGCCTGGGCCTGGGCGTTGGCGCGCGCCATCGCCACCGAGTCCTCGACGGGGCGACGTGCGCCCGCCGTCGGCGCGGGCTTCGGCTGGACGGGATCGGCGTCGGCGAGACGCGGAATCCGTTCGGGCCGTCGGACGACGTCGACGTCCGAGGCGAACGCATCCCGGGGCGGTCCGGCGGCGGGCGTAGCCGGTCGCGACGGCGCAGCGGGGCCCGCTTGCTGCGCTGGCGTCGGCGCTTGCGCTTCGGCAGGGGGCATTGCCGCCACCTGCTCGACGCCCGCGTTCTGCTCGCCCCCGTAGAGCCACCAGATCAGGCCTCCCCCGGCGAACGCGCTCACCACCAACGCGAGGACGGCGGACAGCCAACCCCGGCCGGAGCTTTCGGGCGGCGCCGGGGCCGTCGCGGCGATCTGTTCGCGCAACGGGCGACTGGACTCGGCCGAGGCTTTCTCCTCTTCGAGCCGTCGCAGCGCTTTCAGGATCGTGCTCACTCTGGCCTCTTCTCGTTCCGCTCTCGGCGTCCGCCGGTCATCCCGCGCCAGCGCGGCCGGGCGAAGGCGCGACGGCGGTCGCGAGCGCGCAGGATCTCGCGGGCGGCACGACCGACGTGGACCCGCTCGACGCGCGCGGAACCGTCAGCATAGCCCGCGAGCAGGGCGCGGTCGGCGAGCAGGTTCACCAGCCGCGGGACGCCCCGGGAGCGGCGACGCAACTCTCTCAACGCCGCCGGCGAGAAGAGATCCGAGTCGGCGCCCGCAGCGACGCGCAGGCGGTGACGCACGTAGTCGCGCGCTTCGACCTCGGTCAACGGATCGAGGCGCCAGCGAACGCCGATCCGCTGGCGCAGCTGCCGCAGCTCGTGGGAATCGAGCAGCGTGTCGAGCTCGGGCTGCCCGAAGAGCACGATCTGGAGCAGCTTCTCCGTCGACGTCTCGAGGTTCGAGAGCAGCCGCAGCTCTTCGAGTGTGTCGACGGGCAGGTTCTGCGCCTCGTCGACC
>JAHEJV010000245.1 GCA_024638705.1 Deltaproteobacteria bacterium
CCGGCGCGCGAGCACGGGGGCGAGCGCTGATGCTCGAGATCCGACCCGACGGCGGCGTCCTCGCCTACGCCCCCGGAGTGCCGGTCCGCGGCACGCTGGCGTGGACCTTCGAATCCGCGCCGCGCGAGCTGACGCTTGAGCTGCTCTGGTACACCGAAGGCCGCGGCGATCGCGACGTCGGTGTCGCGCGCACACTCACCGTCGAAGCCCCGGCGGCGATCGGCTCGCAGGCCTTCGACTTCGCGGGCCCCGGTGGGCCCTATTCCTGCTCGGGGCGCCTGGTCTCGATCCGCTGGACGCTCGAGGCGGTCGCGACGCCGAGCCGCGACCGCGAACGCGTCGAGCTCGTCATCGCTCCGAACGCGCGCGAGGTGGCGCTCTTCGGCAACGCGACGGAGGCGCCCGCATGACGCTGCGCGCGCGCGAGAATCCGTTCCGCACGTCGCGCCTCGGCGCGCTCCGCTTCCGGCATCCGACGCTCGACTTCGCGGCGATCGCCGAGCGCCTCGAGAGCCACGACCGCCGCGCGGAGATCGTCGGTCCGCACGGATCGGGCAAAACGACGCTGCTCGGCGAGCTCGGCGAGCATCTCGAAGGCGACGGCTTCGCCGTGCATCGCTGGCGTTTCCACGCCGACCGTACGCCGCCCGCGACGCGAGGGCTCGTCGCGCACGCGAGATCGCTGGGCGCTCGGGACGCGCTCCTCGTCGACGGCGCGGGTCATCTCGCGCGCACCGCCTGGTGGCGGGTTCGACGCGCCGCGCGCCACGCCGGCGCACTCGTCGTCACCGCCCACGAGACGAACGGCCTGCCGCTTCTGGTCGAAACGACCACCGACCCCGCGCTGCTCACCGGGCTCACCCGCGAGCTGGTGGGCGACGCCGCGCACGAGCTCGAAGTGCGTCTGGAGGCGCTCTTCGACGCGCACCGCGGCAACCTGCGCGACGTCTTCCTCGCGCTCTACGATCTCGCGGCGGACGGCGACGCGGCGATCGCGCCGCGCCCGTCACGAGCGGGAGATCAGGAGTTCTCCTCGTCATCGGTCTCGGGCCCGCCGTCGCCGCCACTCTCGCCGACCTCTTCCTCGTCGGCGGGAACGACCGGCTCGGGCTCGAGCCCGGGGCTCGCGAGCTCTTCGTCGGTCGTCGGGATCCCGATGCGGAACGCGGCGAAGCCCGGCATGACCACCTGATTCAACGCCATGCCGAGCACGCGCCCGTCGGCGGGAGAGCGCAGCTCGGAGCGCAGGTTCGTGATCGGATCGGTCACAGTGCCGAGCACTTCGCCCTTGCGGACGCGCTGGCCGAGATCGACGTCGCCGAAGAGCAGGCCCCCGCGGTCGGCGCGCACCCAGGTGGACTGGTAGTAGACAGGCTCGGGCTCGCCCCAGATGCTGACGCGCTTGTGCATCCCGAGATGGTTGAGCAGCGTTTCGATCCCGCGCGCGCCGTGGGCGATCTTCGTTTCCTGGAGTCGCGTCGGCTCGCCGGTCTCGACGGTGACCGCGGGAATGCCGCGGTCGGTGGCCGCGCGGCGCAGGGTGCCGATCGCGCCCGGGCTGTGCAGCACGCTCGTCGCGCCGAAGCCCTGGGTGAGGCGCGCCACTTCGGAATTCGTCATGTCCGCGCGCAGCTGCGGCAGATTGGTCCGCGCGAACGATCCCGTATGCACGTCCACGAGCGCGTCGCAGTTCCGGATCACCTCGTTGAAGAACGAGTAGGCGATGCGCGACGCCGAGCTGCCGTAGTCGGTGCCCGGGAAGAAGCGGTTCAGGTCGCGGCGATCGGGCAGATAGCGCGACCCGCGGCGGAAGCCCTGGAGGTTGACGATCGGCACGCCGATCACGGTGCCCGACAGCTCGTCGGGGTCGAGTCCATAGAGGACCCGGCGCACGATCTCGATGCCGTTGAGCTCGTCGCCGTGGATCGCGGCGGTGAGGCAGAGCGTCGGTCCGTCGTCGACCCCGTTCACCACGAGCACCGCCGTCGGCACGGCGATGCCCTCGAAGCTCTGGTCGGGCGACCAGGAGAGTCGCACCGAGGTCCCGGGCTCGACCTGCTCACCGAGCAGGACGAAGGGCGCGCGGGCCGCCTCCTCGGCCGGCTCGGCGGGTTCAGACGTGCCGTCGCCCGGAAGCGCCGCCGGCGGCGCGGCTTCGTCGCCCGGCGCGACCGACGCGGTCGGCGCGTCGGGTGCGGCGGGCTCCTTCGCGCCCTCCTCCTCCGCCACCGGCTCGGAGAGATCGACGTGACGGGCGACCGGCGCCTTCCCCTCGGCCTTCGGCTTCTCGCCAGCCGCGCCGGCCCGCGGGGCGCCGGCGAACAGCTGACCGACCGCGATGATCACGGTGGCGAGCAGCGCGCCCAGCAGCTGGTGGGTTCGGGTGGAGGGGGTCATGGGAGCTTGGATTCCGCGTCGTCGCTTGGAGTGCATGCACGCCGTCGCGTCACACGCCCGAGAGAGCGGGTGAGCTGTTCGTCATCGGCAGGCCCGAGGTCGGGCTTTCGCGATCATGGGTCCAAAAAGCGGCACCACCCCGGCGGGGCGGATCTGGGGGACCGCAGACGCGAACTTCGCCGCCCCCAGCGCGTTCCGCAACCCCCAACGATCGGCAGGCAGTGAGGCCAAGTCGTTGCCGGAGCTCGGGTTCGGCTGGTACGCGGGCGTTCGGCGCGCCTCAGGCGTCCGCGTGGGCCGCGAGGACGGTCGCGATCGCCCCGGTCACGCGCTCGAGGTCGGCGGGCCCGATCACGAAGGGCGGCATCGTGTAGACGAGCGTCCCGAAGGGCCGGATCCATACCCCCGCGTCGACGAAGGCCGGCTGGACGACCGCCATGTCGACGGGCTCGCGGAGCTCGACGACCCCGATCGCGCCGAGCACGCGGACGTCCGCCACGCCGCGGAGCTCCCGACAGGGCGCGAGCCCGGCTTCGAGCCCGGTGGCGATCGCGGCGACGCGCTCCTGCCACGGTTCGGTCGCGAGCAGGTCGAGGCTCGCACCGGCCGCCGCGCAGGCGAGCGGGTTGCCCATGAAGGTCGGGCCGTGCATGAAAACGCCCGGCTCCCCCGACCCGATCGCCGCACAGACGCCCTCGCTGGCGAGCGTCGCGGCGAAGCTCATCGTGCCGCCGGTGAGCGCCTTGCCGACGCAGAGGATGTCGGGCGCGACGTCCGCGTGCTCGCAGGCGAACATCCGTCCCGTGCGGCCGAAGCCCGTCGCGATCTCGTCGGCGATCAGCAGCACGTCGTGGGCGTCGCAGAGCGCGCGCACCCGACGCAGGTATTCCGGCGCGTAGAACCACATCCCGCCGGCGCCCTGCACGATCGGTTCGAGGATCACGGCGGCGAGCTCGTCGCGGTGATCTTTCAGGAGCCGCTCGAAGCCCGCGATGTCGTCGTCGGTGCAAGGCGCGTCGAAGCGACATTCGGGTCTCGGCGCGAAGAGATGTTTCGCAAGCACCCCTTCGAAGAGTCCGTGCATCCCGGTCACCGGGTCGCACACGCTCATCGCGCCGAAGGTGTCGCCGTGATAGCCGCCGCGCAGCGCGAGCAGGCGCCGCCGCTCGGGATGGCCGCGCGCGTGCCACGTCTGGAGTGCGAGCTTGATCGCGATCTCGACCGCCACGGAGCCCGAGTCGGAGAGGAACACGCGCTCGAGGCCGTCGGGGGCGATCGCGAGCAGTCGCTCGCAGAGCGACACGGCGGGCTCGTGGGTGAGGCCGCCGAACATCACGTGGGGCATGCGGTCGAGCTGCGCGCGCACCGCGGCTTCGATGTGCGGGTGGCGATAGCCGTGGATCGCCGACCACCACGACGACATCCCGTCGACGAGCTCGCGCCCGTCCTCGAGGCGCAGCCTCACGCCCTCGGCGCTCGCGACGCCGAAGAGCGGGCTCGCCGCGGGCGGCGCGTAGGGATGCCAGACGGCGGACCGGTCGCGCTTCACCAGATCGGAGGGGACGTCCATCGCTGCGACGCTACCCGAGATGCGCCGTGACGTGCAGTCGAAGCGCTGCGCCGGCGCAGTCGGAAGCCTGCATTGCGCGACGCCGCGACCGCGCCGAACCTTCGACCGCGAGACACCGCGAGACGCCCGAACCCGGACCTCGCGCCACCCGGAGGAAAACCGATGCAACCCGACAGCGGCTCGACCACCGGCCTCGACACGAACGTCGCGGGCGCCCTCTGCTACATCCTCGGATTCGTGAGCGGCATCGTCTTCCTCCTCGTCGAGAAGGAGGATCGCGAGGTGCGCTTCCACGCCTATCAGTCGGTCGGCACGTTCCTCGGCTTCTTCGTCATCTCGGTCGCGGCCGGCATCGTGCCGATCCTCGGCCCGCTGGTCTCGATGCTGATCGCGCCGGTGAGCGTCATCGTCTGGATCGTCCTCCTGTGGAAGACGATCCAGGGCGACCGCGTCGAGCTGCCGGTGGTGGGTGAATGGGCGTCGTCGCAGGCGCGGCTGCCCTGAGCCTCAGCCGAGCGCGCCCGGCCGACGGCGGCGCAGCAGGACGACGGTGGCAGCGAGCGGATAGGCGATCGCCACGTACGCCCCGATGAAGAGCGCGAGATCGAGTCGGCCCAGGCCCGCCATCGCGACGATCGCCGAGACGCCGATGTTGCGCGTCGAGAATTCGATCAGGAAGGTGAAGCGGTCCGGCGATGGCAGTCCGATCGCGGCCGCGAGCCCCCAGCCGATCGCCATCGCGAGCACCGTCCACACGAGCGCCGCGAGCATGCCCGCCCCCGCATCAACGAAGGTGAACTCGCCGGGGTCCGAGAAGATCCCGCCGAGCACCATCAACGCGACGATCGCCATCAGCGCCCCGCGCTGCAGCCGCTCGCGATAGCGTCCGATGAACTCGGGCCGCGTCGCGTGCCACCACATCCCGACGCCGATCGGCAGCAGCAGCGTCAGGGCCAGCTGAATCATCAGGCTGACGACGGGCACCTCGATGTCGACGGACTCGCCGAGGAAGTGGCGCATGCCGAGCGCCGCGATCGTCGGCAGCGTGACGACGCAGAGCACCGACGCGAACGCCGTCAACGTCACCGAGAGCGCCACGTTCGCGCGCGCCGTCGCGACGAGCACGTTCGAGATGCCCGCTCCGGGCGACACCGCGACGATGATCGCGCCCGCCGCGAAGATCGGCGGCACGTCGAGCAACGCGACGACGCCCCAGGTGAGGAGCGGGAGCAGCACGATCTGACCGAGCGTTCCGACGATCACCGCCAGCGGCGCCTTCGCGATGCGGCGGAAGTCGGCCGGCGAGAGCTCGAGCCCGACGGCCACCATCAAGAGGAAGAGGATCAGGGGACCGACCCACTGGGTCGCGTCCACGATCGAGGGCATCGGAGCCTTTCCGCAGAGCAGTGCGTTCGCGCAGCCAGAAACGGGACGGCAGTCTGGAACGCGTGCGCGCGAGCGTCAACGGACGCGACGGTCGATTCCGGCCCCCGGAAACCCGCCGATCGGCAGACACATGGCTGGCCCGGCTGCTGGCGCCGGCGCGGTGGCGCTCAACAGCGTCCGCCCTCGCCGAGGATCTTCTCCACCAACTCCATCAGCTCGATCGGGCTGAAGGGTTTCACGAGATCGCCCTGGATATCGAGCGTGCCGGAATCGGCGTCGCTCGCGTTCGGGGCTTTCGCGGTGAGCATCACGATCGGGATCCCGGCCATCCCCGGATCGGCCCGCATCGCCTCCACCACCTCGACGCCGCTCTTCCCGGGCATCATCCCGTCGAGGATCACGATGTCCGGCGCTTCGCGATGGACCATGTCGAAGGCTTCATCGCCGTCGCGGGCCTCGAGGATCTGCTGGCCCGGGCCTGCGAGCGTCTTTGCGACGAGGAGTCGCAGGGGGTCGTGGTCGTCCGCGACGAGGATCTTCTTCATGGGTCCGGCCTGCCGTTGGGTGAGCGATGGGTGCGGCGCGATGACGCCGGCTCTCTCCGATCGGCAAGCCGGAGGCGGGAATTGAACGGTGGCGCGGGCTACCAGGGGTCGATGCACGGGCGTTTCTTGCCCGTGCGCGGCCCGGGAGGCGGAACGGAGGCCAGCGCTCGCAGGATCCAGGCGCGTGAGTCGGCCGGGTCGATGACGTCGTCGATCTCGAAGACGCTCGCCATGTTCACGGCCTTGCCGTGCTCGTACATGCGGTCGACCATCTCGGCGAACAGCGCCCGGCGCTCGGCCGGATCCTCGACCGCCTCGAGCTCGTCGCGATAGCCGAGCTTCACCGCCCCTTCGAGCCCCATCCCCCCGAACTCGCCGGTCGGCCAGGACACGGTGAAGACAGGGGCCTTGAAGCTGCCGCCGGCCATCGCCTGGGCGCCCAGTCCGTACCCCTTGCGCAGCACGATCGTGAAGAAGGGGACGGTCAGGCTCCCCGCGGTGACGAACATGCGCGCGGCATGGCGCACCAGCGCCTGCTTCTCCGCTTCCGGCCCGACCATGATGCCGGGCGTGTCGCACAGGAAGAGGATCGGGAGATCGAAGGCGTCGCAGAGCTGCATGAAGCGCGTCGCCTTGTCGGCCGCCTCGCTGTCGATCGCGCCGGCGAGATGGGTGGGGTCGTTCGCGATGACGCCGATCGGCCGGCCCTCGATGCGCGCGAGCGCCGTCACCATGCCGAGGCCGAAGCCGCGACGCAGCTCGAGCACGCTCCCGGTGTCGGCGATGCCGTCGATCACGCGGCGCACGTCGTAGATGCGCAGCCGGTTCTCGGGGATGACGTGGCGCAGTGCACGCGGGTCGGCGCAGGTGCCGGAGTCGATCGCGCCCTGGAAGTAGGCGAGGTACTGCTTCGCGACGGCGACGGCTTCGGCCTCGTCCTCGACGGGGAGGTCGACGACGCCATTGCGCACCTGTACTTCGATCGGGCCGACCTCCTCCGGGCGGAAGACACCGAGCCCCCCGCCCTCGATCATCGCCGG
>JAHEJV010000246.1 GCA_024638705.1 Deltaproteobacteria bacterium
CCATCAGCGCGGTGAGCACCGGCCCGAGCTCGCGCGCGAGCGACAATCCGACGACGCTGCCGACGTAGGGCTTCGCGCCGAAGCGCGCGAGTGCGATGCCGGTCTGGAGCGCGAGCACCATCCCGGTGAAGAGCGCGGTGATCAGGACGATCGTCGAGGAGCGCGCACCGATCGCCTCGAACTGGCGCAGCGTCTCGAGCCACGGAAAGCGCGGACGCAACGCCGCGCGCACCGTGCCCGCTGCGAGCAGCGCGAACTCGCCGAGGCGATCGACCGTGTCGAGCACGCGATCGCCGAGGCGCGTGACCGCGGAAGGCCTGTCTTCGGCGGCGCTCATGGCATGGCCTCGCTTTCGGCGGCGATCACCGGCTCGGCTTCTTCCGCCGGGCGCAGGCTCTGCCACCAGGCGTCGAAGTCGGCGAGCGCCGACTCGAAGCCGTGGCCGTCGCGCGCGGTCAGCACGAAGTCGAGGATGCAGGGTTCGACGACGAAGGTGACCGTCTTCACCTGCACCAGCGCGCCGCCCTCGAGGACGTCGAAGAGCTGCTCCCAGCCGTTGAGGCCGCCGGCCTCGACCTTCCCCTCGTGGCGCATCGTGTAGCGCTCGATGCCGATGCGCAGGTGCCTCGCCAACGCGCGCGGGCTCGTGATCGGCGTCTTGCACCGTGAGGCCAACGTCATCCGGACCGGCCCCGCGCGGTGGTAGGCGAGCGCGCTGCCGTCGACGGCGACGCGCTGCCACGTCCCGCTCGCTGCCGGCGGCGCGCCGACGCGATAGCCATGGCGACGGTGGGTGAATCCGCCTTCGCGTTCGACGAACGGCCCGGCCGCACAACTGAAGAACGCGAGCACCGCGATCGTGGCGCCAATCCAGCTCGCTCGCGCGCTCCTCGCGCGCCTTCCACGGCTCATCGCCGGATCAGGCTACCCGATTCGGGGGCTGTGCGAACCGGCCGATCTCTCCTCGGAGGCGTGCGGTCGCGGTGTTCGTGATGGGCGCGGGCTCGATGATTCGGGTGAGCGAGGCGTGGCGGGAGGCGGAGGCATCCTTTCGACTTCGCTCGGCTTCGCCTCGCTGCGCGCCGGCGCCCTGCGGCGCCAGCTTGCATACTGCCCCGCGTGTCCGAGCCGTCCCCTCTCGTGCTCGCCAGCGCGTCGCCGCGTCGGCGCGACCTGCTGCTACGCGCGGGTGTGGCGTTCGAGATCCGTCCCGCCGACCTCGACGAGACGCCGGCGCCGGGTGAGACCGCTGTCCTGACCCTGACGCGGCTCGCGCGCGAGAAGGCGCGCGCCGTGGCGACGCGGCTCGGTGCGCCGCGGCGGGTCGTGCTCGGCGCGGACACCGGTGTGCTGCTCGGCGACGTGCTCTACGGCAAGCCCAGCGACCCGGACGACGCGATCCGCATGATCTCGGAGCTCGTCGGCCACACCCACGAAGTGATCACGGCCGTGGCGGTGACCGAGAGCGTGGGCGACCGCGTCTGGGAATGCGCGGTGAAGACGCGGGTGACGATGCGCGCGGCGGATCGCGACGAGATCGCCGCCTACGTCGCCACCGGCGAACCGATGGACAAGGCCGGCGCCTACGCCTACCAGGGGGAGGGTCGCCGCCTCCTCGCAAAGGTGGAGGGGAGCGAGACGAACGTGATCGGATTGCCGATGGACGAGGCTCTCGCGCTGATCGCGCGCGCGAACGAGGCGGCCGCCTCATGACCGCGGCCGAACGACTCGCGATCCTGCGCGGGCGCATCGACGCGGCGGCGAAGCGCGCGGGGCGTGCGCCCGAAAGCGTCACCCTGCTCGGGGTCGCCAAGCGGATCGCATCTGAAGCGGTGGCGGAGGCCGTGGGCGCGGGCCTGCGGGACGTCGGCGAGAACTACGTCCAGGAGGCGACCGGGCGCCGCGAAGAGCTGATCCAGATGCTCGAAAAGGCGCGCAACCCTCTGCCCCGCTGGCATTTCATCGGCCAGCTCCAGAGCAACAAGGCGCGCGTCGTCGCGACCCGCTTCGACCTCGTGCACACGGTCGATCGGGGGAAGCTCGGCGCGGCGCTCGACCGCCACGCGGAAGGACGCGAGCGCCGCCTCGAGGTGCTCGTGCAGGTGAACACGAGCGGGGAAGCGCAGAAGGGCGGGGTTGCGCCGGAGGAGACCCGGGCGCTGCTCGAAGCCTCGCGCGGGTGGTCGCACCTGGACGTGATCGGCCTGATGACGATCCCGGCGCCCGCCGAAGATCCCGAAGCGGTGCGTCCGGCGTTCGCCGCGCTGCGCGCCCTGCGCGATGACCTGCGCGGCGACCACCCCGACCTCCGCGAGCTCTCGATGGGGATGTCCGGCGACTTCGAGGTTGCGATCGAGGAGGGAGCCACGATCATCCGCGTCGGCACCGCCCTCTTTGGCCCGAGAAGCTGAGGCGCGGTCCGAGAACCCGAGGCGCGACGAAGGAGTCCGGCATGTCTCTCGAAGCAACGCGAATCGGATTCATCGGCGCGGGCGCGATGGCCGAGGCGCTCGCGGGCGGCCTCGTCGCATCGGGCGTCGACGCCAGCGCGCTGCGCCTCGCCGACCCCGACCCCGCGCGCCGCAAGCACGTCGAACAGAAACTCGGCCTGACCACGACCGACGACAATGCCGCCCTCGTCGCCGACAGCGACCTCGTCGTCCTCGCCGTCAAGCCGCAGATCCTGCCCGTCGTGCTCGCCGGCCTCGCCGAGCTGGACGACCGCGCGCGACCGCTGTGGGTGTCGATCGCCGCCGGCGTGCGCATCGCGAAGCTCGAAGCGGCGCTCGGCGCGGGCGCGCGCGTCGTGCGCGCGATGCCGAACACGCCCGCGCTCGTGCAGTGCGGCGCGACCGCAATCCACGGCAACGCCGCCACCTCGCCGGACGACCTCGCGCGCGCGACGTCCCTCTTCGAGAGCGTCGGCACGTGCTGGACCGCCCCGCGCGAAGCGTTGCTCGACGCCGTCACCGGGCTCTCGGGCAGCGGCCCGGCCTACGTGTTCGTCTTCCTCGAAGCGCTCGGCGACGCCGGCGTGCGCATGGGCCTGCCGCGCGACGCGGCGTACGAGCTCGCCTTCCAGACCGTGCTCGGCGCGGCGAAGCTCGCGATCGAGGACGGCCGTCATCCGGCGGCGCTCAAGGACCAGGTGACTTCGCCCGGCGGCACCACGATCGCCGGGCTCGAGCGGCTGGAGGCGGCGGGCTTCCGCGCCGCCGTCCACGAGGCCGTCGCGGCGGCCACCCGGCGCTCGGAAGAGCTCGCCGAGCAGGACTGAAAAGCTATCTCGATTCCAGGGCTTTGGGGTCTGATCTCTAAAGCGGCGCCGCAGACCCGGCACGGCTCGCCAAAACTCAAGCCGAGCGGCTCGTTGGCCGATCTCTTGCCGCAGGGGGAGATCCCCGGGGAGCTTTGCCTTGCGCATCACGCCGCTCGACATCCACAACCACGCCTTCCCCCGTCGCCTGCAGGGCTACGACCGCGAAGAGGTCGACGCGTTCCTGCGCATGGTGGCGGGCGACTACGAGCTCGTGCTCGGCGAGCTGCAGCAGCTGCGCGAGAAGGTGAGCCACCTCGAGCAGCGCAACCAGGAGCTGCTCGCGAACGAGAAGCTGCTGCAGGAGACGCTCACCACCGCGCAGCACCTCTCCGAAGACCTCAAGCAGACGGCGCTCAAGGAAGCCGAGATGACGATCAGCCAGGCGGAGATCCAGGGCGAGAAGATCCTCGACGCGGCGCACCGTCGCGCCGCGCGCGTCGCCGAAGACCTGCGCGAGATGAAGCTCCTGCGCAGTCGCGTCGCCGCGGGGTTGCGCGCCACCCTCGAGCATCATCTCGAACTCGTCGAGCACCTGTCCGACGACCCGACGGCCGAAGACCCGCAGCTCGAGAGCCGCATCGACGCCCTGGCGAGGCGAGGCGATCCGAGCGGTCCGGCCTGACCGAAACCCTGCCCCGTGAGCTACCGCGCCACCCACGACAGCCTGAGCTTCTGGATCCATGTCACGCCCGGCGCGCGGCACGAGGCGATCGGCGGGGCCCACGGCGACGCCCTGCGCGTGCACGTCACCGCGCGCCCGGTGGGCGGCGACGCGAATCGGGCGTGCACCGCGCTGCTCGCCCGCGCCTTCGAGACCCACCGCGCCTGGATCCAGCTCGACCCCGCGTCGACGGGGCGCCGCAAGCGCGTCCGCATCCAGGGCGACGCTGCGACGCTTACCCGCCGCCTCTCGGAGCTGGCCACGGAGGGCGAAATCCCCTGATCGGCCGCGAGAGAAGAGAAGGGCTAGCCTTGCACGCGCCGATTTCGGACCCATCTTGGCCCCGTCCCGACCCTCCTCCTGACCCGTCCGACCCTCCCGAGGATCCCGCCCGATGCCGATCTACGAATACGCCTGCGGAAAGTGCGAGCACGAGTTCGAAGTCGAGCAGCGAATGAGCGACGACCCGATCAAGACGTGCCCGAAGTGCCGCTCGCGGAAGGTCAAGAAGCTGATCTCCAAAACGTCGTTCGTCCTCAAGGGCGGCGGTTGGTACTCGGACCTCTACTCCTCCGCGAAGAAGGGCGACGAGAAGGGCGAAGGCAAAGCCGATTCGCCGTCGACTTCCAGCGAGAGCAAGCCGGATTCGGGCTCCTCCTCGTCGGACACGAAGGAAACGAAGGACACGAAGGACACGAAGAAGGCGAGCGCGAAGGGGAAGAAGGGCAAATCGAAAGCGGCGTGAAAGCGGCCTGAGCCCGCGATCGCCGGGCGGCCACGCGGCGCGGGGCTGCTAGATTTCGCGCTTCCCGCGATCTTGGAGTGCCGCCCATGTCCACCCCCCCGTCGGTGGAGACCGTCGTCGTCGACGGGCTCGCCCTCGCGCAGGAGATCCGCAAGGAGCTCTCCGAAGCCGTCGGCCGCCACGTCGCCGCCGGACGCCGCGCCCCGAAGCTCGCCGTCGTCCTCGTCGGCGACGACCCCGCGAGCGCGTCGTACATCAAGGGAAAGCGCCGCGCGTGCGAGCGCGTCGGGATGGATTCGAGCGAGACGAAGCTCCCGGAGACGGCGACGCAGCAGGAGGTGCTCGACACCGTCGCCGCGCTCAACGCGGACGACGGCGTCGACGGGATCCTCGTGCAGGTGCCGTTGCCGAAGGGGCTCGATCCGAAAGAGGTCGCCCTGGCGATCGATCCCGCGAAGGACGTCGACGGGCTGAACCCGACCAACGCGGGCCTGCTGCTCCAGGGCACCGCCGACCTCGTCGCCTGCACGCCGCTCGGCTGCATGGAGATCCTGCGCCGCTTCGACATCCCGCTCGAAGGCGCCGACGCAGTCGTGATCGGCCGCAGCGACATCGTCGGCAAGCCCGTCGCGGTGCTGCTCCAGCAGGCGAACGCGACCGTCACCCAGTGCCACTCACGCACGAAAGACCTCCGCGAGCACTGCCGACGCGCCGACGTGATCGTGGCGGCGGTCGGCGTCCCGAAGCTGGTGCAGCGCGACTGGGTGAAGCCCGGCGCGGCGGTGATCGACGTGGGCGTCACCGTCGTCGACGGCGTGCTCACTGGCGACGTCGACACCGAGGGCGTGCAGGGGGTCGCGAAGATCGTCACGCCGCACCGGCGCGGCGTCGGCCCGATGACGATCACGATGCTGCTGCGCAACACGCTCACCGCCTACGAGCGGCGCAAGGGCCTGTGACCGACCTCCAGCAAGAGCGCATTCTCCCGTGACCGACCTCCAACGCACGCCGCTCTTCGCGGTGCACGAGCGGCTCGGCGGCCGCATGGTGCCCTTCGCCGGCTTTTCGATGCCGGTGCAGTACACCTCGATCGTCGACGAGCACCGCGCCGCGCGCGAGGCCGTGGCTCTCTTCGACGTGTCCCACATGGGCCAGCTCGTCCTCGAAGGCGACGGCGCCGTCGCGTTCTGCGACCGGCTCTGCTCGCGGCCGATGCGCGACCTCGCGGCGGGCCGCATCCGCTACGCGCTGCTGTGCAACGAGGAAGGCGGTGTCGTCGACGACCTCACCGTCTACCGCACCGGCGACTCGGCCTACATGCTCTGCGTGAACGCCTCGAACATCGCCAAGGACCACGACTGGATCGCACGGCACAAGCCCGCGGACGTCACGCTGCGCGACGAGAGCGAGACGACGGGACTGCTCGCGCTCCAGGGTCCGGCTTCGATGGCGGTACTGGCCGAGATCGGCGGTGCGGGCCTCGCGCCGCTCAAGCGCTTCCGCTTCGACCACGCCGAGCTCGCGGGCTGTCGCGTGCTGGCGTCGCGCACGGGCTACACCGGCGCCGACGGCTTCGAGCTCTACTGCCGGGCCGAGGACGCGGCGACCCTCTTCGACGCGTTGCTCGAAGCGGGCGAGAAGCACGGCGTGGTGCCCGCCGGACTCGGCGCCCGCGACACGCTGCGCCTGGAAGCCGCCCTCCCCCTCTACGGCCAGGAGCTCGACGACGACACCAGCCCGCTCGACGCCGGCCTCGATCGCTTCGTCGACCTCGAGCACGACTTCCTCGGTGCCACGGCCATCGCCCAGCGCCAGGCCGCCGGCGCGACGCAGCGCCTCGTCGGCTTCGAGGTGACCGGGCGCGGCATCGCCCGCGCGGGCTATCCGGTGCTCTCCGAGGGCGAAGCCGTCGGCCGCGTCACTTCCGGTGCGCCGTCGCCGAGCCTCGGGCGCGCGATCGGTCTCGCCTACGTTCCGCCGTCCCTGACCGAGCCCGGCGCGACCTTCGAAGTGGAAGTCCGCGGGCGCGGCATCGCGGCGCGCGTGGTAGAAACTCCCTTCGTCTCTGGCCGCGCTGCCGGCCGGACGTCTCGCTAGTGCGGTCCATCCCTTCCGACGCAGGAGCATCCCCTTGGCCGACACCCTGATCCCCGACGACCTCCGCTATTCCGAGCAGGACGAATGGGCGCGCAGCGAAGGCGAGCGCGTCAC
>JAHEJV010000247.1 GCA_024638705.1 Deltaproteobacteria bacterium
GCGTCGTCGCTCGCGACGAGCACGACCCCCGGCCGCTCACCGGGCGCCGATTCGATCTTCGCGACCAGCGACGCGAGACCCGCGGCGGGCGTCCCGACGCCACACAACACTGCTCCGACTCGACCCTTCCGCTCGCGCGTGATCAACAGCCCTTCCTCGAGACTGCTCGCGTAGAGCGTGACCACCCCCATGCGGTTGAGCCGCATCGCGACCACCCCGAGCTCGCCCTGGTGCTCGGAATCCACGACCAGCACCGGGAAGTCGCCCCAGTCCTTCTTCTCCGCGGCCGGAGCGGCCGGGACGACCTTCGACTTCGGGCGTTCGGGCGCGTCTTCGCACAGCAATTCGGCAAACTCGCTCGCCGGAATCGGAGCCCCGGTCAAGAAGCCCTGCACGGTGTCGCAGCCGACCCTCTCGAGGATCGCCAGCTGGTCCTCGGAATCGACGCCTTCTGCGACGACTTCGATCTCGAGGCCCTTCGCCATCGAGACCACTGCGGAGACCACCTTTTCGACGCCGCGATCGAGGTGGAGGTCGCGAAGGAAGGTACGGTCGAGCTTCAGGACGTCGATCGGAACGCGGTTCAGGTAGCCGAGCGACGAATAGCCGCTGCCGAAGTCGTCGAGCGCGATGCGGACGCCAAAGCTGCGCAGGTCTTCCAGCGTCTCGATGGCATCGCGCGCGTCTTCCAGGATCGCACTCTCCGTCAGCTCGACCTCGAGCCATCGCGCTTCGAGGCCGTGGCGACGCAGGCTTCCCGCGATCATCTCCTCGACGCCGCCCGCCTCGAGTTGGAGCGGAGAAACGTTGATCGACACCGGCACCACCGGGCGTCCTTCTGCGCGCCATTCCGCGATCTGCGCGCAGGCGCGATCGGCGACCCACGCGCCCAGCTCACCGATGATTCCGAACTCCTCCGCGACGGGCACGAACTCCGACGGAGAGACGCGTCCGAGCTCGGCGCTGTTCCAGCGCACGAGACCCTCGGCGCCGGTCAGGACACCGGACTCGGCCGAGCGCTTCGGCTGGTAGTAGAGCTCGAGCTCGTTCCGCGCGAAGGCGTTGCGCAAGTGCGTGTCGATCGAGGCCTTCCGTTGGGCGCTCTCGGTCAGGTCCGCGTGGAAGAACTGATAGTTACCGCGCCCATTCTCCTTCGCGTGATAGAGCGCCACGTCGGTCGCGCGCAGCAGACCTTCCGCGTCGCTGGCGTCCTGCGGATAGAAGGCGATGCCGACGCTTCCTCCGCTGCGGATCGTGCGCCCCTCGATCGCGATCGGCTCGGCGAGCACCGTCAACAGGCGCTTCGCGATGTGCGCTGCGTCCTCGCGGCCCTGCGGACACGGCAGCGCGACGACGAACTCGTCGCCGCCCAGTCGCGCCACGGTGGGCTTCGCGGTGCCGAGGGAGTCGTCGGCACGAAGGTGCTGACGCAGGCGCTGTGCGACCACTCGCAGCAGCGTATCTCCCGCGGCGTGCCCCCAGGAATCGTTCACGACCTTGAACCGGTCGAGGTCGACGCCGATCAAGGCGAGCGGAACCTTCGACCGCTTCGAATTGGCGAGAGCGTGGTCGAGGTGTTTGCGCGAGAAGCGCCGGTTCGGGAGCCCCGTCAGGCTGTCGAAGTGCGCAAGGCGATAGAGCTGATCCTGGGATTCACGGCGCGCCGTCACGTCGTGCATCACCAGGACGCGGAACCCCGGCCGCTCCGGAGGATGCGAGACGCGGACTTCGAAGCAGCGTTTGCCGGCCTCCTCCCCTTCCGCGAAGAATTCTCCGCAGAAGAGGTCGGTGGCGGCCAGGAGCCTGCGCAGCTCCGGCGCACCAAGCACGCGCGCCCCCAACTCTTCCGGGTCCGGCTCGTCGATCGCGAACACGCGGTATGCCGCCCGGTTCGCGTGCACGACGCGGCCGTCGGCGTCGAAGGCGATCAGTGGGTCCTCGAGATCGACCTTTTCCAGGAACGACGGTTCGCGGCCCCGCATCGCCCATCCCAGGAGCGCCACCAGCGGCAGATGGATCGGCGACGCCTTCGCGACGCCATCGCCCCGATGGATCTGCCACAGGAAGACGCCGAGGATCCCCGCGAGACAACCCAGCGCCAGCAAACGCGACGAGCGGCGCAGCCGGCGGGTTCGGCGCGCCGGCCGCGCCGAGGATCGCGCGCGGGTCAGCTTTCGCATGAATCAGTAGCCGTCGCGTCCGATTCCGCTCTCGACGCCGCGTCCCGGCTGCCGAAGAACCACGCCGAGATCGCTTCGCCGAACACGTTCTGCGCCACGGGCTTGGGCAGATAGCCGATCGCGCCCATCGAGCGGAATCGACTCTCCTCCGACGAATCGGGGCTCGTGGTCGTCACGAGGAACTCCACGCCGGGCCGTTCCGCGCGCAGGCGCTCCAACCACCGGAGGACGTCGTCGACCTGGCCGTCCGCGACGACGAGATCCGGCGCGCCGACCGCCTCGATCCAGCGATCCGCGCTCAACAGCGAAGCGACCGTCGCGACGCTGCTCGCGTACGGGCGCAGGTAGAGCGAGAACAGCTGTCGCGAGACGCTCGACGGGTCCAGGATCACGGCGTGCAGGTCGGGGGGCATTGGAAGAATCCAGGGCGGGCGGAACGCCCGTCTTCCCCGTTCGTTTCGGCCGGATCGGCGTACAGCGTTACCACGAAACAGCGGCATTCGACATTCATGGGTATCGTGACTCCCATCCCAGCAGGAGGAGAGGCGAGATGAAGGTCGACGGCGGACTGATGACGAACGACCTGGCGGAAGTGCCGGCGCGTGCGCGTGCAATCGAGGAGGCGGGCTACGACGGCGCCGTCACGGCGGAGATCTCGAGCGACCCGTTCCTGCCGCTCGCCCTCGCCGCCGAGCACACCGAGCGCATCGATCTGATGACGTCCATCGCCGTGGCCTTCGCGCGCAACCCGATGCTGCTCGCCAACCTCGGCCACGACCTCAACGCATTCTCGCAGGGCCGCTTCATCCTCGGGATCGGGTCGCAGATCCGGCCCCACATCCAGAAGCGTTTCTCGATGCCGTGGAGCCAGCCGGCGGCGCGGATGCGCGAGTTCATCCTGGCGATGCGCGCGGTCTGGGATTGCTGGTACCAGGGCAAGCCCCTCGACTTCCGCGGCGAGTTCTATCAGCACACGCTGATGACGCCGATGTTCACGCCGACCAACACCGAACACGGGCCCCCGCGCGTCTTCCTCGCCGGCGTCGGGCCGCGCATGACCGAGGTGGCCGGCGAGGTCGCCGACGGCCTGATCGCCCACGCCTTCACCAACGACCGCTACGTCCGCGACGTGACGATCCCGGCGATCGAGCGCGGCCTCGAGCGATCGGGTCGCAGCCGGAAGGACTTCTCCATCACCTGTCCAGTCTTCGTCGTCACCGGTCACGACGACGCGTCGAAGGCCGCCAACCGCGAAGGCGTGTGCAAGCAAATCGCCTTCTACGGCTCGACCCCTGCCTACCGCGGTGTGCTCGAGGCCTATGGATGGGGCGAGCTGCAGACCGAGTTGAACCGCCTGTCGAAGGCGGGCCAGTGGGACGAGATGGGCCGCCTGATCGACGACGACATCCTCGACGCCTTCGCCATCGTGGGCGAGCCCGACGAGATCGCGCCGAAGCTCGAGGCGCGCTACGGCGGCGTCTTCGACCGCATCCTCGGCGGCGTCGCACCCGGCCCCGGCGAGACCGAGCGCTTGCAGGCACTCCAGTCGGTCGGCGCCTCTCGCTAGCCGCACCCGCTCCGTGAGATACTGCGCGCCATGACCGCGGACGCGCCCGCCGCCCCCCCGAGCGAAGCGAGATCCGGCTGGCTCTTCGGGCCCGTCCCCGACCTGCTGCTCGGGTGCGGGCTGCTCTATGCCGCCTTCTTCGTCGTCGTGTTCGCGATCGGCAGCACGGGCTCGTGGCTGCCGACCGTCCTCGCGCCGCTGCTGGTGCTCCTGTTCAGCTCGCCCCATTACGGCGCCACGATCGTGCGGGTGTACGAGGAGCGCTCCGAGCGACGGCGCTACGCGCTCTTCTCCGTGTGGGCGACGGTGCTCATCGCAGCCTGGTTCGTGGCGGGACAGCGCTCCCCGTGGATCGGCTCGGCGATGCTCACGCTCTATCTCAGCTGGAGCCCGTGGCACTACACCGGCCAGAACTACGGGGTCGCGGTGATGATGCTCGGGCGTCGGGGCGTCGGCCTCGATGCGACGACGAAGCGCTGGCTGCACTACGCGTTCATCACCTCGTTCGCCGTGTTCCTGTGCGTCGTACACGAGTCGAGCGTATGGGCGGAGAGCCGCTTCCTCCCCCTCGAGGGCGACCGCCTGCGCTTCCTGCCGCTGGGCGTGCCGCGCGCGGTGACGGCAGGCGCCCTCGTCGTCCACGCGGCCGTCCTGCTCGTCGCGCTCGTGCGGATGGTGCGCGCGGCGTCGCTGCGCGAGCTCGCCCCCGGACTCGCACTCGTCGGCTCCCAGGCGCTCTGGTTCACCCTGCCCGCCGTCGCGATCCACTTCGCGCTCTTCCCCGGACGTCAGCCGCTCGGCACCGACGTGCAGATCCAGGTGATCTTCTGGATCGCCGTCGCCCACGCGGTCCAGTATCTCTGGGTCACTGCCTACTACGCGCGTGCGGGACGGCGCTGGACCGGCGCCGGCGCCTACGCCGCGAAGATCTTCGCCGCCGGGTCCGCGGTTTGGCTGCTGCCGGCGGTGTTGTTCGGCCCGGACGCGTTCGGCGCTGGAGCCGACGCCGCCGCCCTCCCCCTGCTCATCGCATCGGCGGTGAACCTGCACCACTTCGTGCTCGACGGCGCGATCTGGAAGCTGCGCGGGCCGATCGGAAAGGTGTTGATCCGCAGCGAGGCCGCCGACGTAGATTCCGCGACGGCGCCGCGCCCGGGATTGCGGCGTCTCGCGTGGGGCGTCGCCGGGCTGTGCGCCGTCGCCTCGCTCGCGATCTACGCGGCGGAACAGGTCGCGTTGCCGCGGGCCTACGCGGCGCTCGACGCGGATCGCGCGGAAGCCGTCCTCGACGTGCTTGCGTTCGCCGGACGCGATTCGGCGGAGGCGCGCCGCTGGATCGGTTCACAGCGAGCGGCAGAGGGCGACGACGCGGGGGCGGCTCTCGCGTTCAGGCGCAGCGTCGATTTGAAACCGACGCTGCCGGCGTACGGCGCGTTGATCGAGACCCTGGCGATCGAAGGTCGCTTCGAGGAAGCGATCCCGTGGTGCGACCGCATGCTCGCCTTCGCCCCCGACGACGTCGACGCGCTGCGTCTCGCCGCCACCGTGCATCGCTACGCGGGCAACCCGGAACGCACCCGCGATCTCCTCGCGCGCGCCGCCGAGGTCTCGGACGCGAAGGTCGATCCCGCCGCGGTGCCGAGCGCGCGAAGTCCAGCCGTCTATTGAGATGACGGATCCGCCCTCCTCCGCGGTATCGAGCGCGCCGTCTTCGCCGCTTCGGCCATGACCCTTCCGGAGCAGCGCGAGAAGATTGCCACGCTCGCCGCCGCGATCGGGCTGCTGGCCGTCGTCTCGGCGCTCTATTCCGGTGTCGCTACCCACGACTTCGTCGAGTTCGACGACCCGCTCTACGTCATCGCGAACGACCACGTCCGCGAAGGCCTCCACGCGGGAAGCCTCGCCTGGGCCTTCACGAACGACACCGCCTTCCTCTGGCACCCGCTCACCTGGGTGAGTCTCCTCGTCGACGCCGAGATCCACGGCGTGGAACGCGCGGGGCCCTTCCTCGTCACGAACGTCCTCCTGCACGCGCTGAACTTCGGCCTGGTGCTCTGGGCGCTGCTCGCACTGACGGCGCGCCTCGATGGCCCGGGACGCCACGCGGCCTGCCTGTTCGCCGCGGGCGTGTTCGCGCTTCACCCGGTGCAGGTCGAATCGGTCGCGTGGGTGTCGGCGCGCAAGGAACTCCTCGCCACGGGCTTCCTCGCGCTCACGCTCGTGGCCTACGCCCGCTATGTCGAAGCCCCATCGCGACTGCGCTATGCGGCAGTCGCGTTGGCGAGCGCGCTCGGCGCGATGGCGAAGGGCAGCCACGCCGCCCTCCCGGTTCTGCTGCTGATCTTCGACTACTGGCCTCTGCGTCGCATCGGCGGCCTGCGCGCCCCGGCGTTCGGGCTGCTCGCCGTCGAAAAGCTCCCGCTGCTCGCGATCCAGGTCGCCGTGGTCGGCGCGAACTTCGCGCTGGCGTCGGGCGCCGAGAACGTCTGGGGTCACGACCCGCCACTTCAAGTTCGCATCGCGGCCGTGACCGTGAACCTCGTCGACACCCTCTGGCGGATCGTCTGGCCCGCGTCCCTCACGATCGTCTACCCGAATGCGCTCCAACCGATCCACCCGCTGCCCGCGCTGCCCTGGGTGCTCGCCGCCGGCGCGACGCTTTTCGGTGCAACCTTTCTGGCCCTTGCGTTCGCGCGGACACGGCCCGCCTTCTGCGTGGGATGGCTCGGCTTCCTCGTCATGATCGGGCCGATGACCGGCATCGTCCCGATGGGGCTGCGCAGTCCACACGACCGCTACCTGATGGTGCCCCTCCTCGTGCTCGCGCTCGGCGTCGCGTTCGGCGTGCGCTCGCTCGCGACGACGTCGCGGGCGCGCCGCGCGACGGCGGCCTTGGGCTTCGTCGCGCTCGTCGCCTACGCGGCCCGGACGCACCAGCAGATCCCCGTCTGGCGCGACAGCGATGCGCTCTTCAGCCACGCGCTCGCGTTGGCCGGCGACGACCCGATCGCGCATTACAGCTACGGGACGGCGATGGCGCGGCGGGGCGACGTCGAGGCAGGCGTCGCCTACCTCGAGCGCGCGGTGGCGCTCCACCCCGGCCATGCCGACGCGCACCACAATCTCGGCATCGTGTGGACGCACCTCGAAGAGCCCGAGCGCGGG
>JAHEJV010000248.1 GCA_024638705.1 Deltaproteobacteria bacterium
CCCGACCGACGACCAGTCGATCCCCTTGTACTTCCCGATCCCGGGAATGGGATTCCCGGCATCCGCGCTGCTCGTGGCAGCGCTGCTCGCCGTGGCGTCCCGGCAGACGCGGAGGAGCGACACGCCCCGTTGATGGGACGTGATGCCCGGCCTCGGCGGGCGTGGTTGAAATTGAATGCTGGATTTGCGGCTGATGAACATGCGGAAATGGAAGGACTGCGCGGCGCTCGGCGCCTTCGTGGCGGTTTCGATGCTCGCGACACCGGCGCTCTGCGTCGTGCTGGGCCAGGTCGACGACTTCCAGGACGGCACCCTGCAGGGCTGGCAGGGCGGCGCTTCGCCGTTCAACGTCTCGACCGGCGGGCCGGACGGAGCGGGTGATCGCTACCTGCGCCTGACGACCAGCACGAACGGCAATCTCGGCACGAACCACACCGGGCACTGGACCGGCGACTACATGGACGAAGAGATCATGAGCGTGAACATGCACCTGAACAATCTTGGTGCGACGCCGCTGGCGATGCGCCTGTTGGTGATCAACCCGAGCGGCGACTACGCCAGCACCAACGCGACGGTGCTGCCCGCGGCAAGCGGGTGGGTTTCGGTCGAATTCATCCTCGACTCCGTCGAGATGACGCAGACCGGCGGCTTCGCAACGCTCGAAGAAGTCCTCGCAGACGTGCAGATACTGGTCCTACGGCACGATCCCGATCCAGTCGGAGGCCCCGGCGATCCGAACCCGGTGACCGGCCAGCTCGGCATCGACAACATCACCGCGCTGCCCGAGCCGGGCTTCCTGGCAGGGCTGTCCGCCGGCGTCGCGATGCTGCTCGCACTCGGAAGACGCCGGCGCGCGCGTGGCCCGCAGACGGCCGCGTCGTCGATCGCGCAGTCCGCCACCGCACGCGCCTGAGGGCCTCTACTCCTCGGCGCTCCGGTGGATCCAGACCGCCAGCGTCAGTCCGGCGAGCAGCACGAACCCGACGCCGTAGATCGCGGGCGCCTGCCAGTTCCAGACGCCGAGATCGGCGGTGACGCGGTCGGGCGACTCCGGGTCGTAGAGCACGAAGATGTTCTCGCCGCGCTCGACGCCGCGGATGTACTCCAGGAACAGGTCGCGCGCGGTGATCGGCTCGCCGGACGGCCCCGCATAGCGATACACCGCCCAACGCGAGTTGCGCGCGCCGCGTTCGAAGTCGACGACTACCGCGGACGTGCGCACGCCGTCGCGCAGCAGATCCGTGAGCACCGAGACGTGGTAGGCGCAGGCGATCGCGCTGATCAGCGCGAACAGTCCCGCCGCGAGCGCGCCGATCGTGTCCTTCCGCCGATTCACGTCACCGCCCCGTCGCGCCCGCCTACCAACTTCCGCCACCCCCGCCGCCGAAGCCGCCGCCGCTCATCCCGCCCCCTCCGCTGAACCCGCTCGAGCCCGAGCCGCTCGACGGCGGCGGCGCACTCAGCGCGGCGCTCGTCGAATGCAGACAGCGACCGAGATCGTCGACGAACAGGCGCGGCTCGAAGCGGGTGGACGTGCCCTCATACCAGGTCGGCGGTCGCGTGGCGAGGCCCGCGAACGCGTCCGCCCACGCGTCGGCGACGCCCAACACGACGGCGTAGGGAAGCAGCGCCTCGAAGCGCTCCTGGGTGTCGGTGCCCGCGCGCTGCAGGCGGTCGGCGTCGACGCGCTGCACGAACTCGCGGAAGCCGACGATCTCCTCGTAGGCGCGGCGACCGTGCCGCGTGCGGCGCGGCATCGCCTTGGCGAAGCCGGCCACGATCGCTCCCGTCGCCCCGACGCCGAGCGCGTCCGGGAAATCGAGCACGCTGCCGCCGAGCACGACGCCGAGCCCGACGCCGAAGAGCCCCGCGCCCGCCCAGCGGCGGCGCACCTTGTGAGGCGCGGTGGGAAAGAAGCGCTGCGGGCCGCGCGAGAGTTCGTCGTAGAGGTCGACCACGATCTCGGCGAGGTGCTCGTGGAACTCGTAACGCAGGTCGGAGACCTTCACCGAGTCGGCGCCGCCGAAGAGGGCGGTCAGGAGCTTCCGTTCGAAGGGCTTGAGTGTCTCGTCGGACGCGAGGCGCTCGAGGCGATAGTCGGTGTCCGAGAGGAAGAGGAACTTCCGGCTCGTGAGCTCGTGGATGCGCAGGTGGCCGCGCACGGCGAGGTCGAGGATCGTCGCGGTCACGTCGGAGACGTCGGCCGACTCGTCGACGATCGTCCCGACCTCCGCGGGCGAGAGGCCCTCGGGCGGCTCGTAGCGCACCGCGATCGCATCGCTCGCACCGCGGTCGCTGCCCGTCCGACGCCAGAGCCAGGTCATGAAGCCGAGTGCGGCGAGCGGCAGCAGCGTCGCGATGCCGAGGAAGTCGCGCACGCGCGCGAGCCAGCGTTCGCTCGCGGTCGGCTCGTGGACGACGCCTTTCGGCAGCCCGAGCACCAGGGTGAGCCCCTCCCCCGGAGCCAGCGCGCGACGCGTGGAGAACCAACCCGTGCCCGCCGGCGTGACGTTCGCTTCACACTCGGAATAACGCGAACCCTGAGCGCCGGTGAAGCAACCGACGCGCAGGTCCGCGGCGACCTGTCGGGGGAGCGTCAGCGAGGCGGACGCGGCGTCGATCGGCACCCGCCACTCGTTGCCCGTGACGTTCCAGTAGATCTCGTCGTGCTCTTCGAAGAAGAGCACCGCGCGCGAGACGCGATAGCGGATCCGGTAGTGCTGGACGCCAGTCACCTTACGGCCGGAGTCGCCGATGCGGATACGCAGGTTGCGCCCCTCACGGCTCGTCGTCCATGGCCGCGCCGCGTCGTACTCGTCACCGACGGACACGACCTCGAGCGCGATGCGCCAGTCCGCAGTCGCCCGGTCGTAGCGGACGGGCACATCGCGATAGATCCCGTGGCGCTGGAGCTCGCCGAAGTCGTAGACGATCTGCTCCACGACGAGCATCTCGCCCGACGCCTCGACGTGCACGTCGACTTCGAAGGAGACGACGCGCTCCGCCCCGGCCTCGAACGCACAGAGCAGCACGAACGCCGCCAGGCATCGGCGGAGCCGCCGGCCCACGGCGCTAGCTTCCGAACTGCACCTGGGGGACGCTGCGCTCGGCCTCGTCGTCGAGCTCGAAGTACTCGCTCTTCGTGAAGGCGAAAGCGTTGGCGACGAGATTGCTCGGGAAGACTTCGCAGCTCGTGTTGAGGTCGCGCACGACGGCGTTGTAGTAGCGGCGCGCATTCTGGATCGTCTCCTCGAGGTTCGAGAGCTCTCCCTGGAGCGAGAGGAAGTTCTCGTTCGCCTTGAGATCGGGATAGGCTTCGGCGAGCGCGAAGAGGCTCTTGAGCGTGCGCGTGAGCTCGCCCTCGGCCTGGGCGCGCGCGGCGGGCGAGTCGGCCGCCATCGCCTGGTTGCGCTGGGCGATCACCTTCTCGAAGGTCTGCTGCTCGTGCCCCGCGTACCCCTTCACCGTCTCGACGAGGTTCGGGATCAGCTCGTGGCGGCGCTTGAGCTGGACGTCGATGTCGCTCCACGCGTTCTCCACGGCATTTCGCAGCCGCACGAGACCGTTGTAGGCCGACACCGCCCACACCGCGATCGCCGCGAGCAATCCGATCAGGATCCAACCGGTCATGGCACTCACCTCCCCGCGTGCACGGTAGCCCGTCCAGCGCGCCCTCGACCAAGCGGATCAGCGGGGCGTGGACGTCGACTCGCCCGTGTACGTTTCCGAGATCCCGAGCTTCACGGCTTCATCGAGCGCCGGCGCGGCGCCGAGCAGCGCCGCGAGCAGCGCGCAGGGTGCGCGCGACCGACGATTGCGTCTCGCGTTCCCGTGCCGCAGAATGGCGTGCGTGAAGCGATCCCGAGACGGCGGAGCCACGGGATGATCGAAGGCTGGGTGAGCACGGCGGTCGTCACCTTCATCGCGATCCTTCCGATCGTCAATCCGTTCAGCACCGCGGTGGTCTTCCTCACGATCACCGAGGGCTTCGGCGAACAGCGTCGCAACGATCAGGCAAGACTGGCCTGCATCTACATGACCGTCGTCTTGACCGTCTTCCTGGTCGCCGGCGTGCTGATCATGGAGTTCTTCGGCATCTCGATCCCCGGTGTCCGCATCGCGGGCGGACTCGTGGTGGCGCGCGTCGGGTTCGGAATGCTCTCGCCCGAACCCGAAGCGCCGGTCTCGTCGGCTTCGGCGCAGGAGGCGACGACCATGACGGACGTCGCGTTCACGCCGCTCGCGATGCCGATGCTCTCGGGCCCCGGCGCGATCGCGGTGACCATCGGAATGGCCGCCGAAGCCGACGGCGTGGCAGAGACCGCCGCCACCGCGATCGGCATCGCCCTGACCGCGTTCGTCTCCTACCTCGTGCTGCGGGCCTCGCAGCGCGTGGTGGGCTTCATGGGCGTGACGGGCATGCAGGCGCTGTCGCGCATCATGGGGTTCCTGCTCGTCTGCATCGGGATCCAGTTCATCGGGCTGGGGCTGCGCGAGATCCTCGCCGCGCCCGAGTTCATGGGGCCGATCCTCGACAATCTCGAGGCGATGCGATCCTGACGCACTTCGTGTGGGACTCATCGAGAATCGCGGCGCCAGCGCCAGAACCATCGGGCCAGCAGATGGGAGCGCGGCCGGATCGCGCGCAGCCGCTCTTGACCTCTATATCTGAACAGCTATATAGATGTTGTGAAGCGCGACTCCTCCTCCGAAGTCGTCCCGCTCGACGGCTGCGCCGTCCGGGTGGTCGACGCCGAGCGCGTCGCGGCCGCCCGGGAGCGGCTGCCGGGCGACAGCGAGCTCGAGGGCCTGACGGGCCTGTTCCGCCTGCTCGGCGACGCGACGCGCGCCCGCCTGCTCTACGCCCTGCTCGAAGCGGGCGAGCTCTGCGTCTGCGACCTCGCCGCCTCGATCGACGCGACGGAGACGACCGTCTCCCAGGCGCTGCGTCTGTTGCGCACCGCCGGCGCGGTCCGCGCGCGCCGCAGCGGCCGCATGATGTTCTACCGCCTCGACGACGCCCACGTCCGCATGCTGCTCGACGTGTCGCGCGAGCACCTGCGTCACGGCGGTGAGGAGAAGGAGCGTTAGTCGTGCCCAAGCTCGCCCTCGCGTTGGTCTTCGTCTGGTTCTTCTCGCTCTTCGTGCTGCGAACGTGGATCCATTGGTGGCGCACCGGGAACACCGGCGTGCGCGGCTTCTCCGGCGCGGTCGGGTCGCTCGAATGGAACGCGGGCGCGCTCGCGAGCCTCGGCCTCGCCGCGGGCGTGTTCGCCCCGATCGCGACACTCGCGGAATGGCCCGGGAGCGCGCTCTGGTTCGCGAACGACGCGCTGCACGGGGTCGGCGCCGCGCTGGTAGCGATCGGCATCGCCGGCGCACTCGCGGCACAGATGTCGATGGGCGACTCGTGGCGGATCGGCGTCGACGACAGCGAGACGACCGACCTCGTCACCGACGGGCTCTTCGCCTGGGTCCGCAACCCGATCTTCTCGTTCATCCTGGTGACGGGCGTCGGCCTGGTCGCGCTGCTGCCCACCGTGTGGGCGCTGCTCGCCCTCGCGCTCACGACGGCCGGCATCGAGATCCAGGTGCGCGCCGTGGAGGAGCCCTACCTCGAGAAGACCCACGGCCTCGCGTATCGCGACTACGCGGCGCGCGTCGGACGACTGGTTCCGGGCGTCGGGCGGATCGACGACGGGATCGGAACGAACGGGCGTGCCGCCCGCTGAGCCCGTCGACGCCGCGACGGCGCCGGCGCGCGACTGGACGCGCATCGCGCTCGCGCTGGTGATCGCGACGATCGCCTACAACGCGGCCGAGGCCGCGATCGCGCTCTGGAGCGGCGTCGCGGCCGGCAGCGTCGTCCTCGTCGGGTTCGGCCTGGACAGCGTGATCGAGTGCGCCGCCGCCGGGGTGTTGCTCGGACGACTGCGTCTCGAGCACCGCGGGGCCGACGCCGGGACGGTCGAACACGCCGAACACCGCGTGCGCCGCTTCGTGGGCGCGACTTTCTTCGCGTTGGCGGCCTACGTCGTGATGCAGTCGGCGTGGACCTTCTTCGGCGGCGCCGCGCCAGCGGAGAGTCGCCTCGGCATCGCGCTCGCGATCGTGTCCCTCGTCGTCATGCCGCTCGTCGCGTGGGGAAAGCTTCATGCCGCGCGCGAGATCGGCAGCGGCGCGCTCCGCGCCGAGGCAAAGGAGACCCTCGCCTGCACCTATCTCTCCTTCTCGCTCCTGCTCGGCCTCGGCGCCAACGCCCTGTTCGGCTGGTGGTGGGCCGACCCGTTGGCCGCGCTGGCGATGGTGCCGTGGCTGGTCAAGGAGGGACGCGAGGGGTTCGAGGACGGCTGCGGGTGAGCCCGCCGCGCACCGTCAATGCTGCGGCGGCGGATCGACCCCGTAGAAGCGGCGCAGCTCCTCGTAGAGTTTTGGAGCGCGCGCCTGCATCATGCCGGGCCGCTCGAAGAACACCTCGGTCGCGACGGCGAAGAACTCGGCCTCGTTGGTGGCGGCGTAGTCGCGGAGGACCCGGCGCGCTTCACGCTTGCCGTCCCGGAGGCGGAGGTAGTGGTCGCTGAGCACCCGGCCCCACGACGCGTAGTCTTCGCGCGCGCGCAGGGTCGGCGTCCCGTTGAACGCGCCGGCCTCGCGGTCGAGCACGTGCGCAAACTCGTGGCCGGCGGTGTTGTGCCCGTCGTGCGGATTCTGGAGACCGGCGAGCACCGCTTCCCACGAGAGCACCACGGTGCTCCACTCGCTCACTTCGCCGTACACGATCGCGTCGCGCCCCGGGTGACGATAGGCGCCCGCGTAGAGCACGATCTCGTTCACCGCGTCGAAGTGTCCGATGTCGAGGCCCTGC
>JAHEJV010000249.1 GCA_024638705.1 Deltaproteobacteria bacterium
GGCTCGCGCATCACCGCGCGCAGCGCCTCGTCGTCGGGGCTGGCGGCGAGCGTGATCGAGAAGACGCGGTCGTCGCCGGGGAAGATGCCGTACTTGAGATAGCCGAGGTCGGCGCCGATCGGGCCTTCGAGGGGCGGCGCTTCCGCGTCGTCGCGCAGGCGGTAGAAGCGCGACGCATAGAAGATGCCGCAGGGCTCGCGCTCCACGCGCAGCGGCGTCGCGCCGATCGCCTCGAGCCACGTCGACACTTTCGTGCGTCGCCCGCTGGCATCGACGACGAGATCGGCGCGCAGCGGCTCGGCCTCGCCCGCGATCCGCACGCCTTCGATGTGCGGCGCCGTGTCGGGGGAGGCTTCCGCGGCGACGAGCCCGTCTACGCGCACGCCCGCGCACAGGGTCACGTCGCGCAGCGATTCCACGTGACGGCGCAGCGCCCACTCGAAGGTGGTCCGGCGGCACGCCAGCATCGTGATCTCCTCGTCCTCGGGTCTGAAGACGGCGTCCGAGATCACCTGCGAGGCGACATCGATGAACGGCATCCGCTCGGCGCCCGCGGCGAACAGCGCCTCCAACAGCTCGGGCGCGCGCTCGGCGAGCAGGTTGTGGAGCCGCGCCAGGAAGGCGTGCGACTGGCGCGTCTGGGGCGAGCCATGTCGCTCCCAGTCTGTGAACGCGGCGTCGGGCGAGGCGGGCGGCGGGGTCGCGTCTGCCTCGAGGATGGTGACGCGATGTCCGTCCCGCGCGAGGGCCGTGGCGGTGAGCAGCCCGGCGACGCTTCCACCGATGACGGCGATGTGGGTTTGCGCGTCGGCACTCAAGACGGCTTCCAGCGTAGCCGCGGCTTCGGTTCGTGCATCCCGTGCAGGAGGGCGTGCAGCAGCTCGTTGCGCACCTGCTCCCGGTGCTCGGGGTCGTCGCGGGTGTCGGCCGTGGCGGCGAAGGCGGCGGCGCACGACGCGAGGAAGAGATTGGCGGCGAGCTGTGGCGAGATGTTGCGCCGCAGCTCGCGCTTGCGCTGACCGCGCTCGACGACGTCGACGATGACGTCGTGCAGCGGATGGGGTGCTGCGGAGTCGTCGCGTTCGGGGGCGAGCAGCTCGCGCAACATCGCGCGCGTGGCCTCGGGGCGTCGCAGCCAATGGTCGCCAATGCGCTGGGCGAGCATGCGATACTCGGAAAGACTGCTGCCGCGATGGTCGCGCAGCGCATCCGCGAGCTCGCCCGCGAGCTCGCGGCCCCACTCGGACAGCAGCGCCGCCTTGGACGGGAAGTGCAGGAAGAAGGTGCCCTTCGCCACGTCCGCGGCCGCGCAGATCTGCTCGACGGTCACCCGCTCGAAGCCCCGCTCGCCGAACAGGCGCATGGCGGCCGCGAAGATCTCCCCGCGCGTGCGGGCCTTCTTCCGCGCGCGGCGCGATCCGGGGACGGGCTGCGGAGACGTCACCTGGTAGTTCATAGTTCATTCATGAACCACGGTGTATCCAAATTAGAAAAACGATGAAAATCAGATGGATGCGACCGCTGAGAATCGGCCTCCTGGCGCTCGGCGCCGCGCACCTGCTCTCCGCGTGCGGCGAGGAAGCCACCGAGCCCGCGGCCCGGGCGCCCGCCGAGGACTCCGCCTCGCCGGCGTCGCCGGCCTCGGGCGGCGCGGCGAAGTGGGTGGGCACGGCCGGATGCGCGTCCTGCCACGCCGAGGCGGCCGAGGCCTGGCAGGGCTCCCACCACGACCTCGCGATGGCCGAGGCCACCCCCGAGACCGTGCTCGGCGACTTCGACGACGCGGTCTTCGTGGACGGCCCGACCACGTGGACGTTCTCGCGCGACGGCGAGCGCTTCGTCGCGACGTCCGAGGGTCGCGAACGAGGCGTGCACACGATCGCCTACACCTTCGGCGTCGCACCGCTCCAGCAATTTCTGATCGAGCGTCCGGGCGGACGTCTCCAGGCCCTGCACATCGCTTGGGATTCGCGGCCGAGCGGGGAGGGCGGCCAGCGCTGGTATTCGCTCTACGGCGACGAACACGTCGTCCCCGGCGACCCGATGCACTGGCAGGGCGTCGCGCTCAACTGGAACGGCATGTGCGGCGAGTGTCACTCGACGCGCTTCCAGAAGGGCTACGACCTCGCGACGAACAGCTATGCGTCGAGCTGGGAAGAGATCGACGTCGGCTGCGAGGCGTGCCACGGCGCGGGATCGAACCACGTGGCATGGGCGCGCGCCGGCGCGGAGGGCGACGACCCGCGGCTCGACGTGATGCTCCCCGACGCGACCGAGTGGGTGTTCGAAGGCGGGCACCCGATCGCGCAGCCCGTCGGCGGCACGCCGAACAACACGCCCGAGCTCGACACCTGCGCCGCGTGCCACTCGCGGCGGGCGCGCATCGTCGACGACCCGCGTCCAGGCGAGCCCTTTCTCGACACGCATCAGCCCGCGCTCCTCCGTCGCGGCCTCTACCACGACGACGGTCAGGTCGCCGACGAGGTGTACGTCTACGGTTCGTTCCTGCAGAGCCGGATGTACGAAGCGGGCGTGCGCTGCAGCAATTGTCACGAGCCGCACAGCGCCACGCTGCGCGCCGAGGGCAACGCCGTGTGCGCGAGCTGCCACGAGCCCGCGCACTTCGACACGCCCGATCACCACCGTCATCCGCAGGGCTCCGACGGTGCGAGCTGCGTCGCGTGTCACATGCCGGCGCAGGACTTCATGACGATCGACTCGCGCCGCGACCACGGCTTCCGCGTGCCGCGCCCGGCGCTCTCCGCCGAGGTGGGTTCGCCCGACGCGTGCCTTTCCTGTCACGCCGATCGCGACGCCGCGTGGTCGGAGGCGGAGGTCGCGGATTGGCGCGGCGGGGACCGCGCGCCGCACTTCGGCGAACGCCTGCGCGCGCGCAACGTCGGCGGCAGCGTCGCGGGGCAGACGCTGATCTCGCTCTTCGACGATCCGACCGAGCCGACGATCGCGCGCGCCACCGCCCTCGCCGAGCTGGGCGGCGACCCGCTCTCCGTCGAACGGATCGCCGATGCTGCCGCGTCCGAAGAGCCGCTCCTGCGACTGGCCGCCGCGCGCGCGGCGGCCGGCGCCGCCCCGCTCGCCCGGGCGCGACGCATCCCCGCGCTGCTCGACGACCCGCTGCGCGTCGTGCGCATCGAAGCCGCGGCGTCACTCGCCGACACCGAGCCCTCGCTCACGCCGGCGCAGCGTCAGTCGCTCGGACGCGCGATGGAAGAGTATTTCGCGGCCCAGAGGACGATGGCCGACCAACCCAGCGCGCACACGAACCTGGCGCTGCTCCACGAGCGGCTCGGCAACTACGCCGAAGCGGAAAAGGCCTATCAGGTGGCGCTGCGGCTCGGCGACTACTTTGTCCCGGCCTACACCAACCTCGCCAACCTGCTGGGCCAGCAGGGCCGCGACGGCGAGGGCGCGATGCTCCTGCACCAGGGCATCGCCCAGGTGCCCGACAACGCCGACCTCCACTTCGCCCTCGGCCTCGCCCTGGTGCGCATGCAACAGATCGATCCCGCCCTCGAGGAGCTGGCCAACGCGACCCGCCTCGCGCCCGAAATGCCCTACTACGCCTTCGTCTACGGCGCGGGCCTGAACTCGACGGGACGTCCCGAGGAGGCGCTCGCGGTGCTGCGAGCCGCGAGCGAAGGGCACCCGAACGACCAGAACCTGCTCGGCAGCCTCGCGACGATCGCGCGGGACATCGGGCGCTACGACACCGCGATCGAAGCCGCCGAGGGTCTCGTGCGCCTCTTCCCCGAAGAGCCCGAAGCCCAGGCGCTGCTCGACGACATCCGCGCGCGTCGCGACTCCGGGTTCGTCCCGCCGCCACCGGCCCCGCCGCCCCAGCCCTGACTCCGGCCTGCGCGACACCCGCCGGCCGCTTGCGGGCTCGTGCGGTCGCAGGCGTGGCCAAAAAGTCGCCACGACCGCTCAAGAAATCGCAGCGACTTGCCGTTACGAGAGTCCCCCCGTCGACAGGGGAGGTTGTGCTCATTCGGCGGATGCTGCGGAGGCGGGTCATGCGGATTCAGGCGTGGATGTTGGTTCTGGGCATGGGACTGGGCGGAGCGAGCCTCGGCTGCAATGCGGCGCTCTCGAGCTCGACCAGCGCGTCGACCGGGATGGGCAGCGTGTCGAGTGTCTCCGAGCAGCTCGCCGACTCGGGCTCCTCGATGGCGAGCTCGAGCAGCGCGGGCGAAGAGGCCGCCGCACTCGAGCAGGACGTCAGCACCTATACCGCGCTCTTCAGCGAGACCGGCGCCGACGTGAACGCCTACCTGCGCGGCGTGGGCGCGCTGGCCGAGCGCTATGCGGTGAGCGACTGGGAGCGCGACCCGGCCGTCACGCGCGGCATCGCCCGCGGGCTCGCGGGCTCGCGCCTCTCGGACGATGAGATCGGGCGTTTCATCGAGCGCGTCGCCGGCAACGACGCCGAGATGCAGGACCACCTGCACGCGGCGACCGTCGCGCTGCGCTAGTCGTGCGCGCGATGAGCGACGCGCACGTCTCGAGCGCGTCGCGTAGACGCGTCGCCGTGGTCGTCGGCCTGTGGCTGTCGGCGTTGATCGCGACCGCCGCTTCCGGAGCGACGCGAGTCGAGTTCCTCTACGCGGACGCCAGCGAGGGCAGCGCCAGCGGCGGTCACGTCGCGCTGCGACTCGACGATCGCGTCTATCACTACCAGCGCGACGCCGACGGCCTGCTCGTGCTCTCGCGTGATGCCTGGCAGGATTTCGCGTTTCAGTACCGCGCCGTCGAGAACCGCAACCTCTTCGCCTCGGAGATCGCCGTCGCGGAGGAGACGGCGGCCCGGCTGCGCGACCACTTCGATCGTCGTTTCGTGGCCGAGAACGCCGAGCGCCAACATCTCGTCGCGCTGCGCAACGACGTCGCCCTGCTCGACGCCCTGACCGATCCCGACCACCCGGGGTTCGCGCTGCGCGGCGCGGGCTTCTTCGCGCGGGATCGCAAGCCGTCTGGACGCTCCGAGCGCGCGGCCCGCGCTGCGTTCGCTTCGCTGCACCGGAAGCTCGAGACGAACCCCGGCGCCTCGTTCCTCGCGAAGCGGAGACGTGCCGCGGACGCCAGCCTGCGCGCGGCCGCACTGCCCTTCGCGACGAGTGAACCCGATCGCAGCGCGCTCGACGCCTATCCGTTCTCGGAGCGGGTGGCCGACGCCCACGCGGCGCGTCTCGCGCTGGACGTGCTGCACGACGCCCCGCCCCTGCGCCACGGCGTTCGCCGCGTCCTGCCCGGGGTGCTCGACGCGACGGCGCGCGCGTCGCTGCGCGAACGCCGGCGCGCGATCGAGGCGTCTCTCGCAGAGCTCGTCGGCTCGCCGCGCCCCGACTGGGGCTTCGCCTTCCTGCTCGGCGCCGCGCGCCTGGCGCTCACGATCGAATCGCTGGAGCGCAACCGCATGGTCGTGCTCGATGTCGGCCCGGCGTCGGACGCGCCGCGCCTTCCCTTCGACGGCGCGCCCGAAGCGCTGGCCGCGCACCTCTCCTGGCGGGGCGAGCGCCTGGCCACGGCGCTCCGCGCCTATCTCGCGAACCCGGGCGACGAGCGCGCGCTCTCGGCGCTCGAACGCGAAGCCGCGCTCCACGCGGAGCTCGTCGCCGCCTTCGAAGCGCGCGCCCTGCCGCGGCGCCTCCCCGCGAATCTCGTTCCAGAGGGCCGCGCCCTCGTGCGGCCGCTGCCGCGGTTGGGCTTCGACGCGGAGACCGGCGTCGCGCTGCGACGGCGCGCCGAGGAGCGACTCGCCCGAGCGGAAGAAACGTCGCGGCGCGAACGCGACTACGACCTGATCGAGCGCAACTGCGTGACGGAGCTCTTCGCGCAGATCGACGCCGCGACCGACGACGCGACGCTGCCGGCGGTGGGCGCGGCGCCGCTCACGTTCGTCCCTTTCGTCGCCGATCGCACCGTCGCCGCACACTGGCCCGGCGCGCATCGGCGCATCCTGCCATCGCGACGCACGGCCGCACGCGCGGAAGAAAGCGGCTGGATCGCCCGCCTCCGCGAGTCGAACACGATCACGTCGACCCTCTACACGCCGCACGCCGGCGACTCGATCTTCCTCTTCTTCACCGACGACGCCGGGTTCGCGCGTCCGCTCCTCGGCGCGGCGAACGTCGTGACGGGCGTGATCGCGAGCGGCGCCGGGCTCGCCTGGGCGCCGCTCGATCGCGGCGTGCTATTCGGGCGCGGACTGCGCGGCGTCACCGCGAGCCTGCCCGAGCTCGCCTTCTTCAACATCCGCAAGGGGACGTTCCCCCTGGCGTTGCCCCCGCGGAAGATGCGCGCCGACGGCGACGCCCGATCCACACGATGAGCGCCGCGAACGCGAGCGTGCCACCGAGCAGCGTCGCCGGGCTCTCGAGGCCGACGAGGGGCGCCGCAACGGCGCTGCCGAAGACGGCGGCGAGCGCCATCGGCAACAGACACAGCACGCCGAAGGTCGCGGCAGCGCCGAGTCCGCCGGCCCTCGCCCAGGTGCGGAAGCCGTGCGTCGACTGCGGCTCCGAGTCATGCCCCGAATCCGGAGCGGCGAGCGAGGCGAGCACGCCGACTGCGGGATCGGCGCCGCGCACTTCGAGTCGCAGCGATCCGTCCGCGCGCGGCAGCACTTCCCACGAGACGTCGCCGCAGCACTGACGTTCGAGCGCGACCCAGCGCTGCACGTTCTCGCGTCCGGCGGCGGCGCATTCCCACGCGAAGCCGTCCGCGAGCGGTGTCGCCTCCTGCACGTGCGGCAGCACTTCGCGTCGGATGAGGCCGAGTCGGTCCTGCCGACCCGTTTCGTCGAGAGTGCAGGCGCTGTCCTCGGAACGGGTCTCCTCGACA
>JAHEJV010000025.1 GCA_024638705.1 Deltaproteobacteria bacterium
CAACGTGCTGCTCGAGAAGGAACGCTTCGACGAAGCCGAGGCCGTCCTCGCCGACCTCGCCGAGGCCGTCGAGGAACGCGACGACCTGCCCGAGGGCACCGAGGGGCTGCTCTGCTCGCGCTGGACCCAACTCGCGGTGAAACGCGGCGAGCCCGAGAAGGCGCGGGAACAACTCGCGGACTGCCTCGAGCGCTACCCGGAAAGTCGGCCGGTACTGAATCAGGCGATCGGGCTCTACGACCAGGAGGGCGAGCCCGAGAAGAGCAATCAACTGCTGCGCAACGCGATCGCCGCGCGTCCCGGCGACATCGACCTCCAGAACGTCCTCGCCGAACGCCTGAACGCCAGCAAGGAGATCGACGAAGCGACGCGCCTCCTCGAAGAGGCGGCGAACCGGCTCGACACCCCGAACGCGTGGATCACGCTGCGCAACCACCAGGTGCAGAACGACGACATGGAGGGCGCCCTGGCGTCCACCGATCGCCTGCTCGAAGCGATCTCGGGCGTCTCCCCGAGCGCTCCCGAGTTCAGCTACGAAGACATCCCGGAGCAGCGGCTCTTCGAGGCGGCGGTCGTCGTCGCGATCTCCGGCGACTTCGACCGCGCGGAGGAGATGGGGGGCCACCTCGAGGAGGCGTCCCACGAGCACCTGCTCGACGCGCGCATCCACTTCGAGCGCGACGAGCTCGAGGAGGCGCTCGACGCCTGGGAGGAATCGTTCCGGATCTTCCCGTCGAACACCGGCGCGCGCCATCTCGCCGGGATCGCCGCGCTTCGCCTCAATCAGAACGATCGCGCGATCGAGCACCTGCGCAACGCGTTGCGGACGCGCGCGGCGGGATCCGACGTCGGGGTGGTGCTCGCGCACGTCTACGAAGGGATGGGCAACACCCGGCTCGCCCTCGATTCCCTCTTCTATCACTTGCGCGAGAACACCGACGACTACCACGCGATGCGCATGCAGTCGCGTATCGCGGCACGCGCCGGGAACGAACAGATCGTGCAGTCCGCCCGCGCGATGCTCGTGCAGGATCGCATCGGCATGGCGGTGGCCGACCAGGCGCACGAGATCCTGCGACGCCACGGTCCGGAGTACGCGCTCAAGTTCCTCGACGACGGCCTCGTCATCGACCTCGACGAGCCCGAGCACGTGGACGGACTGGCCGCCTGGGTCGAGGTGATGCTCTCCCTCGACCGCGGACCGGAGGCGTTGCAGCGCGTCGCCGCACTGGCGAAGGCCCACCCCGACGACGCGAACGTCCGCACGTTGCACGGCGCCACGCTCACGTCGCTCGAAGATCTCGAGGCGGCGCGCACCGAGCTCGACGCCGCGCTCGCGCTCGACCCGGACAACCCGCAGACGCTGGTCGCGATGGCGCGCGTCGACGCGGTCGAAGGAAAGACCGACGCGGCGGTCGCGGGCTTCACCCGTGCGGCGGAACTCGAACCGCGCGATCCGAGCCCGATCTATGCCGCCGCTGAAACCCTGGCCGAAGCCGATCGCGACGCCGAGGCGCACGCTCTTCTCGAGGAGATGTTGCGCGAAAAGCCGTGGGAGGGACGAGCGGCGCATTGGCTGGCGAAGGACGCGGTCGAAGCGGGAGATGAAGGCGACGAGACCTTGCTGCTCGCCCAACGCGCCGCGGCGTTCAACGCCGAGCCGGGGAGCGCCGCCTTCGAGACGCTCGGACGCATCCAACTCGCGCGGGGCGACCCGGACGCGGCGATCGTGGCGCTGCGACGCGCCGCATCCCTCGGCACCCCGGGGCCGAGCGGCCTGTACCGGATCGCCACGGCCCTCAGCGAAGCCGGCGATACGGAGGGCGCCATCCGCGCGCTCGAGACGGCTCTCACCGTCGAGGAGTTCCCTGAGGCGGCCGACGCGCGCAAAGCATTGAATCAGCTCCAGCCGACCGAGGATGGTTGATCGGAAGGCGCGGAGGCGGCGACGCGCGGATTCGGACCGCGTCAGTCCGCGAAATCCCGAACGAAACGGATGATCTGGGGGTTGACCATCGCCACCGGGTCATGGGAGGATCCGGCCCGGTTGGTGCCGGACCGGGGAGTCCCCTCTGCGAATGAACCTGCTTAAATCGCGGGTGGGTGCCGTTGCGGCCATCCTCCTGATCACGGTGAGCTACGTGTGGACGCAGTTGGACGTCCAACAGGATCCGCGGCCGCTGGGAACCGTCGAGGACATCCGCGGCCTCGAGAACCGCGACGACGTGAACATCGTGTTCATCCTCGTCGACACGATGCGCGCCGACCGACTCGGCGTGTACGGCTACGAGCGCGACACCAGCCCCGGTCTCGACTATCTCGCCGAGAGCGGCGTGCGCTTCGCCGAGAACCGCGCGCAGTCGTCGTGGACGAAGTCGTCGATGGCCTCACTCTGGACGAGCCTCTATCCGACGCGCGCCGGCATCCGGCGCGTCCAGGACGCCGTCGCCGACGAGGCGAAGATGCCGGCGGAGATCCTCAAGGAGAACGGATTTCTCACGGCGGGCATCTGGCGCAACGGCTGGATCGCGCCGAACTTCAATTTCCACCAGGGCTTCGACCTCTACCAGAACCCGTTCGTGAAGCAGGCGCCGAAATCCCTGCGCCGCGAAGCCCGCGCCGGACGCATCGACGGCACCGACATCGACCTCGTCTACTCGGCGCTCGAGTTCATGCGGGTCAACCGCGACCAGCGCTTCTTCCTCTACCTCCACCTCATGGACCTGCACCAGTACGTCACCGTCGACGAGCTGGCAGTCTTCGGCACGACCTACTCCGACTTCTACGACAACTCCATCCTCTGGACGGACAAACAGATCCGAGCGATCTACGGCGGCCTCGAGCAGCTCGGACTCCGCGACAAGACGCTGGTCGTGATCGCCTCCGACCACGGCGAGGCTTTCGGCGAACACGGCGCCGAGGGTCACGCGCGCGATCTGTACGCGGAAGTGACCACGACCCCGGTCATCTTCAGCCTCCCGTTCCGTCTCGATCCCGGCGTCGTCGTGGAGACGCGCACGCAGAACGTCGACATCTGGCCGACGATCCTCGACCTGATCGGACTCCCGCCGATCGAGCCCACCGACGGCCGCTCCCGCGTTCCCGAGATGTTGGGAGAAACTCCCGTTGATTCGGGAGACGAAGGGGACGTGGACGTCGCGTTCCTCGACAAGACCTGGGGCCGGATGAACATGGAAGCCGACCCGATCCTCGCCCTGCGCGAGGGGGATCTCCGCATCGTCTACCGAGCGAAGAACCCCGACAACAGCCTGCTCTTCGACCTCGCAAGCGACCCGGGGGAGCGTAAGAACCTTCTGGAAGAGCACCCCGAGGCCGGACGCCTGCGCGAAGAGGCGAAGCAGGAGTACGAGCGCAGCGTGGCCTGGAAGGAAGTGCCGTCCGTAGACGTGGACGACATGAGTCTCAAACAACTACGAGCACTCGGATACGTAGTAGAGTAGACGCCGGTCGAATGAATCGGGCAACGAGAGGACTTGTGAAGAGATTCATGGCGCGTGCAGTGGAAGGGATCGCGATCGCGGCCTTCGTCATCCTCGTCACCGGCCTCCCGGTCATGGCACAGGACGACGGCGCCGGCGACGCGGATGCGAACCAAAGATCCGGCAGCGACCCGCCGCAGACTCCCGGGATCGAAGAGTTCATCGTCACGTCCTCGGGCCAGACCCAGGCGCTGCAGGACGCCTCGGTGTCGGTGTCCTCTTTCGACCAGGAGTACCTCGAAGCGCTCGGCGCACAGACGATCATCGACGTCGCGCAGTTCACTCCGAACCTCGAGATTCGCTCGCCCTACTCCAACACGAACCCGACGCTGTTCATTCGCGGCGTCGGTCTTCGTGACTTCAACGCCAACTCGTCGAGTTCGGTCGCCGTGTTCAGCGACGACGTCTACATGAATTCGCCCGTCGGTCAGCTCTCCCAGCTCTTCGACGTCGAAGACGTGCAGGTCCTCCGCGGTCCGCAGGGCGTGCTCTCCGGTCGCAACGCATCGGCCGGCGCGATTCGCGTGCTCTCGCGCCGACCCACCGGAACGTTCAACGGGTATACGCGCGGCACCTACGGTCGCTTCAACCAGGCCGAGATCGAGGGCGCACTCGAGCTCCCGCTCTGGGGCGACATGTTGTCGATCCGCTCCGCGGGCGTCTGGAACCACCGCGATCCCTTCGTCAACAACCGCTGCGGCGATCAGGCCTACGCGAACCCGGACAGGGCCGACCCCTTCGGCTTCGTGAACCGCGTGCACCAGCAGTGCTTCACCGGCCTCACCCAGCCCAACGGTCGCTTGGGCACCACCGACCCGGTGAGTCAGGGCGGCAATGGTTGGGTCGTCGGCCAGAAGGGCTTCGTGCCCGACAAGGTCAACGACACCAGCAACTGGGCGGCGCGCACGATCCTCCGCTTCCAGCCCACGCGCAACCACGACTTCACCCTGAAGCTCGGCTACAGCCAGAACCGCGCACAGGCCCGACAGCTCCAGCATCTCTCCGTGTCCGAGACCGCGGGCATCTTCCAGTTCGGCGGTGACGACAGCGGCGGATACCTCGATCACGACAACACCACCTGTTTCCGCCAGGGCTCGAACCGCGGCTGCGTAAGCTCGCCGACCACCGGCTCCAGCAACCTCAGCAACATCACCATCAACGGCCCCGAGCTGGGCGACCCCTACGCCGGCGACTACAACTACGTCGGCGACGACTTCGTCGATCGCGCCGGCGCGACGTTGCGCGGCGACATCTACATGGGCGCTTTCACGCTCGAAACCGTCACGAGTCTGGACTGGAACGAGCGTGACAGTGGCGTCGACATCGACGGCAGTCCGAACATCGGCGTCGAGACCGAGCTCTACAACACCGCCTGGCAGTTCTACGAAGACATCCGACTGCTCTGGGACGACGGTAAGAGCTTCACCTGGGAAGTCGGCGGCGCGGCGATGTTCGAGAAGCTGTTCGTCGACAACATCTTCCTGCTGAACGGCGGCTTCGCTCTCTCCCGCATCACCCAGCGCTACACGCAGAAGACGATCTACTGGTCGACCTACGCCCACGGAGCCTGGGCTGTCTCGGAAGAATTCAACATCTCGGGCGGCGCGCGCTGGAACTACGACTCGCGAGACTTCAGCATCATCGCGCTCCGCGGCCCGGCCGACCTCTCCGGCTTCTCCCGGATCGACGGCACCGCCGATTTCGCAGAAGAAGACTGGGCCGGCGAGCTCTCGCTGGAATACAAGCCGCTCGAGGACGTGACCTTCTACGGCAAGTACAGCCGCGGCTGGAAGGGCCCGCACATCAACGGCCTCGTCTTCGACGACGAGATCCTCGAGTCGGGCGAAGACCCCCTCGAGCCCGTCAAGCCCGAGACGGTCAACGTGCTCGAAGCCGGCTTCAAGACCCAGTGGCTCGATCGCCGGCTCCAATTCAACGGCGCCGGCTTCTACTACGACTACGACGACATCCAGATCTTCCAGCTGCGCAACGCGGACTCGGGAATCCCGGTGCCCACGCTGATCAACTCGAACGACGCAGAGCTCTACGGCGTCGAGATCGAGGTGACGGCGCGTCCGCTCGAGGGTTGGGCGCCGCTGGGCGTCGAGGGTCTCGCAGTCTTCGGCAGCTTCTCCTGGCTGCAGGGCCAGTACAAGGACTTCTCCGTCACTCGCCGCGTCGGCGAGCTGGCCGGCGCCCCGGCGATCACCGAAGACTTCTCGGGCAACCAGCTGATCAACTCGCCGGAATTCTCGTTCACGGGTTATGCCGCCTGGCAGTTCGATCTCGACGGCATGGGCTTCATCACGCCGCGCTTCGACTGGTCGTTCAAGGACCGTGTCTTCTTCAACGTGGACAATCGGGAACACCTCTCGCAGCCGCCGCTGTGGCTGTTCAACATCCGGCTCGCCTACCAGACACCGAACGAGCTCGTGGAAGTGGCCGGCTACGTCCGCAATCTCACGGATGAGGTGTACCGCGCGGACGTGATCAATCTGAGTCGATTCCGCGGCGCCGTGCTCTATGCGATCGGCGATCCGCGCGTCTACGGAGTCAGCGTCAACCTGCGATGGTGACCGAGAATCCGTCCAGTCCCGTGCGCCTGCTGCTGATCGGCATCGTCGCTGTCGCGACCGGGTTCGCGATCGGATCGTTCGCGCGCGGTGGGCCGGACGGCCCCGCCCGGCCGAGCTATCCGGAATCGATGAGCGCCGAGCAGATGCAGACGGCGATGTCGCAGGCGCTGGTCATTCCGGACACCCTCGAGCGCGCGCTCGCCATCGACGCCCTAGTCCAACGTCTCGATGAGAACAACGCCGACGGCGCCGCGGCGGCGATCGATCCGATCGTCATCGGACTCGACGACTGTGACGTGAAGCCGTATTTCCAGAAGCGCGCGAGATTCGATCCGATCGGCGCCTTCCAGCACGCCATGGAATGGTCGAGCATTCACAAGCGCGGTCTCGGAGTGAACGCGACGGCGCTCGTATGGGCGCTCGACGGCGGCGCCCTAGAGGCGCGCAGCTTCGTGGAGTCGATCGAGGCGGAGGAGACGCGCAACGCCGGGATGAACGGCCTCCTGCAGGGCTGGGCCCGCTCCAACGACGTCAAAGGCATCACTCAGTTCCTGGCGAACATGCCGGACGACCCGAAGCAGACGCGGAACGATGTCTTGTTGGCCTACCTGACCGTTCCGTTGCTCGCGTATGGCGGCCCCGATCGCTTGATCGAATGGCTCGAAGGGATTCCGGAGGACGCGCCCAACGGGTTCAAACGGGCTGCCTACCGCAACGCCCTGCTGCAGCTCGCGAGCACCGATCCCAATCGTGCCGTGGCGCTCTATCAGGAGCACTCGGAGCGCGACTACGCGGCCAACTCGATGTGGCTGATCACGATCGCATGGCAGAAGCTGAACCCCGAGGAGACCTTCGCCTGGATCCTCGATCAGCCCGAGAGTAACGCCCGAACGAACGCCGCCACGCGGGCGATGCAGCGCTGGTTCTCGCGTGACCGGCGTTCGGCCGCCGTCTGGGTCCGACAGACCGAACTCGGCCAGGATCCCGAGCTGCGCAAGCGGCTCTACGCGATCACGCGGCAGGTCAAACGACTCCACGAGCTCGAGGCCAGGGCCGAGGCCGGCGTATGAGTGCGGCGACGCAACGCTCTGGCGGACTCGCTGCGACGCTCGTCGTCGCCCTGATGGGCCTCGCGGTCGGGGGCGCTCTCGGTTGGTCGCAGAGCGAAGAAACCGTCGATCTCTCAGCGCTCGAGCTCGAGGTGGCCGCGGCGCTGCGGACGATCGATCCGGTGACGCGGCGGACCGCCCTGCTCGACGCCCTCGCGAAGACCCGCCCCGAAACCGTCGACGCGATCCGAGCGGGGTTCGCTCGCGAGTCCCGCTTCGCGGACAGCTGCTCGGTGCCCGTCTACGCCGCCGCCTGGGCCCGCTTCGACGCGATGTCCGCTTTCGACTCCGCCATCCGCGACTGGAGCTCCGCGAAGCGGGGACAGGTCACGTCCGAAGTGGCCCACACGCTCGGACTCGCGGGCCGGGTCGACCGCGCGAAGCATCTCATCTCGAAGCTCACTACGCCGCGCGTCCAGTTCCCGACCTGGGCGGGCCTGGTGCGCGGAATGCTCGAGAGCGGCGACCTCGAAGGAGCGACCGACTTGCTCGTCGACCAGCCCGATTCCTCTGACCGCAACCGGATGATCGAGAGCTTCTTGACCCATTTCGTGCGACACCAGGACCTCGATGGCATGGTCGATTGGGTCGACTCGATCCCGGCCGACACGCCCCGCAAGGTCAAGAAATCGACTTTCCGCCTGGCGACCCGCTACCTCGCGAGCGCCAGTCCCGAACGTGCCGTGGCCTGGATCGAGGCCCAGCCCGAAGACGCCGAGTATGCCGACGTCGCGGACATCGCCGTGGCGGAGGAATGGATCGAGCAAGATGCCCCGGCGGCCATGGAGTGGATCATGGCGCGGACCACGCCCGGCGATCGAACTCTCGCGATGCGCAACACACTCAGGCGGTTCATCCAGCACAGCCCGAGCGAGGCCGCGGCGTGGATGGAGCAGCAGCAACCGCTGGGCGACGTCGAGCTCGGGATTCCTGCGCTCGTGCGTGTCTTGCGCGAAGACCAACCCGCCGAAGCGGTTGCCTGGGCGGAGCGGATTTCGGACCCGAAGGACCGCGAGAGGCTGATTACACGCGTGGCGGGCCAATGGATGGCGAGCGACCCGGAAGCGGCGCGCGCGTGGGTGACCGCAAAACAGCTGCCACAGTCTCTGCAGGAAAAGATCGAATCAGAGCGCTTGGAAGCAGCGGAGGGTGCGAAACAGTGGTAGTGAACCCGACCCCCCGATCGCGGGCGAAGCGAGCCTTGCGTGGCGCGAGCGCCGTCGCGGTCCTGACCCTCCTGCTCATGGCGCCGGACGCCTGGGCGGCCGACGGCGAGAAGGACTCCGGTCCGGCGCTGCGCGGCTTCGAGCCAGCCGTGATGATCGGCTTCGGCGTCCACGCGCAGAACCTTCGCGGAAGCCAGAGCGCCGATTTCGTCAGCATTCCGAAGGGACGCCAGGGCAAGTTGCGCTTCTCGTTCAGCGAAGCCGAGGCCATGCTCTTCACCCCCACGCTCACCGAGACGTTCGGTCTCCGGCTGTTCCTGCGCGGGGGAGGCCAGTTCCCCTTCACGCGCGATCAGGTCGCCGAGAACTCGCGCATCTCCTTCGACGTCAACCGCGACGGTGCGGCCGTCTACTCCGCAAACTGCGCCGCGCCTCCCGCGAACGAACCCGGTCGCACTACGCCGGGCTTCGCACTCAACACCGGCGGGACGGGCTTCTGCGAGGTCAAGGGGCGCAACGAGGTCATCGTGAATGGCTCGCTCTTCGCGGGCGTCGGCGCCGATTTCACGCTTCCCTTCGGCGGTTATCAGTTCCACCTGCGTCCTTCGATCAACTGGTTCGGCCAATCGATGAAGGGAGAAGCGTCGACCGTGCGCAACTCGACGCTCAGTCGGAAGTTCAACTGCACCAGCCGTGTCCCCGAGATCGACATGCTGCCGTGCAACGACCCGACGACGAACGAGAGCGGCACGGACATCGTCGACAAGTACGCGCTCCAGTTCACGCGACGCGACGAAGTGCGGTCGAAGACCGGCGAGCGGTGGATGCACGGGATCGGGCCGCGCCTCGAGCTCGACATCGAAGTCGCGAAGGTCGGCAACATGGTCTTCGAGTTCTTCGCGCAGGTCGGCATCTATTGGATTCTCACCGACCGCACCATCACCCACTCGAGCTCGGGAACGATCGGTGACGGAACGTGCGTGCAGAAGAACCCGGACTTCCTCGACCCGAACTTCAACGCCCCCGACTTCTGCTCCGCAGACGTCCCGGGTGGGCAACCGATCCGCGCGTTCTACAAGACCGAAGCGGGTCCGTACGTCGTGCAGGGCGGCGGTGGCTTCCGCGTCGTCTGGAAAGGGCTGACCCTGTGATTCTCCGAGAGACGAGGGACCGGATGACGAAGCGCGCTCGATTCGTGGCCATGGGGGTCGCGTTGCTCGCCCTCGTTGCAGGCTCCGCCGCCGCCGAAGACGAGATCGAGTCCGGCCGGAGCGGGCCGTATCTCGGCGTGAGCGCCGGCGTGGCGATTCCCAACTTCAACTTCCGGCACTTCTCGACCCCGCCGCCCTTCCAGGCGCGCACCTCCGAGGAGGTGAGCCCCGAGCTGATGGCGCGCGCCGGCTGGCGAGTCCTTCCGCACGTCGCGATCGAAGCTCAGTACCAGTGGGTGCGCGAGTGGGAGCTGAAGACGAAGCGCGAAGTCTGCGCGAAGGCCGACGCCCAGGTCTACACCGGCAACGTGCGCCTCTTCGCGCCCTTCGAGGCGATCCACCCCTACGTCGTCGGCGGCGCGGGCATGGGCAGGTTCAAGGCTCGCTCGCGCCGGGTGCGTTTCGACGTCAGCGGCATCAACAACTGCGTGCCGACCTCCGAGTTCGCCGGTGGTACCGAAGAAGACTGGGAGTTCACCGTCCGTCTCGGCGGCGGCCTCGAGGTCTACATCACGCGGCACGTCACGTTCAATCTCGAAGCGAGCACCATCTACGCCCCGGACAAGGTCTGGGACGAGGAGTTCCCCTTCGTCTCGATCAGCGGCGGTCTCGGCTACCGCTTCTAGGTCGCGGGGGACGCCGCGCCCGACGCGGCCACGTTCCGCTGGTCTTCGATCACGCGGCGATTGCTGTCCGACGGTCGGAAGCGCCAGATGAACGCGTCGACGACGAAGTGGTGCAGATTGATCGTCGCCACGACGAGGATCATGCTCTCGGCCCAGCCGAATCCCAGCCCCCAGGCCATGTACGGCCACACCTGGAAGAGCGCGTAGCCCAGCACGAGCGAGATGCCGTAGAAGATCGCGCCGTGCTGGAGCGGGGACCGGACGTTTCCGGGAAGCGCGCTGCGCTCCTTGGCGTGGAACACCACGACGAGCGCCAGGTACTGGATGCCGTGGAAGATCGTCGCCCAGGCAAAGGCTTCGAGACGCGGGAAGAACACCCACCACAGGCCGTTCGCGAGGATCGCCAGGAGGCTGATGAACGGCAGTCGCGGACGGCCACCGCGAGCGAGACTCGCGAAGAGGACGAGCGGCAGCGCGAAGGTCGCCAGCGCCAGCGCCCACCGCACCATGTTGATCGCCTTCGGGAGGCCGGGCACGGCGACGATCCATTCCGGTGGCACCAGCCAGGCGAGCCCCATCGACTGCCCGGGCCCGAGGAACGCGTAGAAGAACGGCAGCAGGCAGACCGCGCGCAGCCAGCGGCGCTGCAACGGATCGAGGGTGCAACCGGCGCGGCGACCGTAGAGAGACGCGATGCCGAACGCCTGCGCCGAATAATGGAAGGGCGACCAGGTGAGGTAGAGCGCCCAGAGATGACGTCCCAACGCCTCCGGAAACACGAGGCAGAAGCCGAGGATCGCGACGCACACCAGCGGGAAGACCATCGTCAGGAAAGGGTGCTCTTCGAAGCTGTTACGCTTCGTGTAGAGACGCACCGTCGACGATGCGAAGTGGGCGCTGTTCGCGAAGAAGACGATCACGGCGAGCCGCGCGATGTTCTCCCCGTCGCCCGGTCCGTCGAGCAGCGTCACGCCCGAGGCGGCGATCGCGACGAACGCCAGCACGCTGAGTCCTCCGCCGATCAGCATCCCGTCGTAGAGGGGATGGACGAGGGAGACGCGAGAGGGCGGCGACGCTCCGACGGCGGCGCTCAAAGGGGATCTCCGAGCTGCTGCTCCACGCGCGCCAGGGCCTTCTGCGCACGCTGGTGTCCCGGAGCGCGCTCCAGGATCGCCTCGAGCTCCTGCTTCGCGTCACGGCGCCGACCCTCCTGGAGCAGGGCCGCGACGAGCTGCATGCGCGCCTTCAGGTTGCGCGGCTCGAGCGCGACGAGGCGCCGCAGGGCGGCGATTCCGAGCTTCGGATCCTCGGCGCGAAGCGCGAGGTTCGCCGCATCTCGCAAGAGTGCAGGTCGTGCGAGCAAGACCCCGCGGATGCGCGCCTGTTCCGACGCGGCGGCGAAGTCCCGCTGCCGGCGCGCCTGCTCGACCCCACGCGCCTCCTCGAGCCAGAGTCCGGGCGGGCGTCCTTCGCGCCAGACGACCGAGCCGAGTGCCAGCACCCAACCGCCGAGCAGGATGCCGAGGCCCGCGTAGAAACAGAGACGATGGAACCCGCGCAGCACGCGGGGAGTATAGACGGTCGCCCTCGCGACGATGCCGAAGGAGTCCCAAATCCCACGGGCCCTAGGGTAAACTCCTTCCTCCCCGAGCTCCGCGGAGACCATGACCTTCTTCCTGCTTCTCGTCTGCTTCTTCCTCTCGGGCTTCTCGGCGTTGCTCTACGAAACCGCGTGGTCGCGCGAGTTCGCGTTCGTGTTCGGGACGTCGGAGCTCGCCGTGGTGGCGGTGCTCGCGGCGTACATGGGCGGTCTCGCTCTCGGAGCGGCAATCGCCGCGCGCTGGGCGCCTCGGATCCGGCGTCCGATCCTCGCCTATGGCGTCCTCGAGCTGGCGATCGCGTTGTGGGCGATCGCCCTGCCCTACGCGGTCCGCGGCATCCGGGCGGTCTATCTCGGTTGGCTCGGCGGACTCGACGCCCTGCCCGAGACGCTCGGCGTCGCGACCCACGCCTTCCATCTCCTCGGCGCCTTCCTCGTGCTCATGCCCTGCACCGCCTTGATGGGCGCCACGCTACCGCTGCTCACGCGTTATGCCGTGCAGAGCGACGATCAGATCGGTCCGCGCGTCGGCCTGCTCTACGGGATCAACACCGCCGGCGCGATCGCCGGGACCCTGGCGGCCGCCTTCGTGCTGCTGCCCGCCTTCGGGCTGCGCGACACGGTCTACATCGGCGCCGCGGTCAACGCGCTCGTCTTCCTCGCCGCCGCCGCGCTCGCGAAGACGGCGGCCACCGAGCAGCGCGACGCGGCGCCGCGTGTGCCCGGCCTTCCGTGGATCCTTCCCGTGATCGCCGTGTCCGGCGCCGTCTCTTTCGGCTACGAAGTGCTCTGGTTCCGGATGCTCGGTCAGGTGATCGGCGGCAGCACCGCCGCCTTCTCCACGATGCTCGCGAGCTTCCTCGCCGGCATCGCGCTCGGGAGTGCGATCGCCTCGCGGTGGGCCCGCAGCCGCGCGACGGCTCTCGCAGGCTTCGCGATCGCCCAGCTCGGCACCGCCGTCGCCGCTCGCATCGCGTTCTCCTTCGCCGACCAGATCCCGGTCTGGGCCGCGATGCTCGGCGCGTCGGTCAACGCACTCGGCCCTGGCGCCATGCTCGCGATCGCGATGTTGTTGCCGCTCACGCTCTGCGTCGGCGCCACCTTCCCGTTCGCCGTGCGGCTGCTCGCGCGCGGAGCGAGCGAGGCTTCGGCGTCGAGCGCGCGTGTCTATGCATGGAACACGGTCGGTTCGATCGTCGGCGCGGTCGGCACGGGCTACGTGCTGCTGCCGTGGCTCGGGCTCGAAGGCACGCTGATGACGGGCGTGTCGCTCGGACTGCTCCTCGCGCTGATCGCGAGCCTCGTCGAGGCGCCGCGTCGCCCCGCATTTGCCGGCGCCGCCGCAGCGGGCGCCGTCCTGCTCGCTTTCTTCCCGGCATCGCGTCCAGATCTCCTGATCCGCTCCTCGCCGCTGGGCGGCGGCTATTCCGGCGACTTCAAGCACATCGCCATCGGACGCTCCTCGACCGTCGCGCTGATCGACATCGGCCTCTCGTGGCGCCTCACCACCAACGGATTGCCGGAGTCGGTGATCACACCCGAGGGCTATCCCTTTTCCACCTCCGCTGCCGATTGGCTGTCGATCCTTCCGGTCCTCGCTCGACCGGACATCGAGCACATGGTCATCATCGGTCTCGGCGGCGGCATGACGCTCAACGCGGTGCCCCGTTCGGTGGATCGCGTCGACGTGATCGAACTCGAACCCGAGGTCGTCGTCGCGAATCGCAAGGCGCGCGAAGGCGCGGCGAGCGATCCGCTGCTCGACCCGCGCGTCTCGGTGCGGCTGTCCGATGCCCGCGGCGCGCTGATCCTCGCCGACCAGCGCTACGGGGCAATCGTCTCGCAGCCGAGCCATCCCTGGACGTCGGGCGCCTCCCATCTCTATACCAAGGAGTTCTTCGATCTGGTGCGCTCGCGCCTCGTCGATGATGGCGTCTTCGTCCAGTGGATCGGTGCTCCGTTCATCGACCCCGTCCGCATGCGCTCGTTGGTCGCCGCGCTGAACGCGGCCTTCGAGAACGTCATCCTCTTCCGCATCAAGGGCGCAGCCCTGGTGATGCTCTCATCCGACGCGCCCTTCGACATTCCCGAGAGTGCGGCGCGCGCCATCGCAAACGATCGAAAAGACTTCGAGCGCAAGGGCGTGACCGGCGCCGAGGTCGTGGTCGGCTCCCTCATCCTCGACGAGGAGGGCACCCGCGCGTTCTCCGAAGGGGCGAAGCCGAACACGGACGACTTCAACGTGCTCGCCACCTCGGGCATCCCCTCCGCGGGTCGACGCACGGAGTGGGTGCAGGAGGTCTTCAAGCCCTACGACCCGCTGCCCGACCTCACAGATCGCATCGAGCTGCCACAGCTGGCACGCATGCTGCGCGCGACCGGGCAGGCCGAACGCGCACGGGCGCTCGCCAACACGCTCGACCCGGTCGAAAAGGACCTCTTTCGGGGTTGGGTCGCCGTCGAAGCCCAGAGCCCCTCACGTGCTCGCAAGCGGTTCCGCGCCGCGCTCGAAGCCGACCCGGATCTCATGTCCGCGAAGATCGGACTCGCCCTCGTCGATGGCGAGTACGACCCGCCCGATCTCCCCGAACGCGCACGCGCCGTCATCGCCGCACGTGTCGATCGCGGAGCCGGGCCCGCCGGATGGGAGGAAGTGCGCCAGGCCGACGCGCTCGCAGCGGCCTGGAAATCGAACGAGATCCTCTTTTCAGAGGCGGCCGAGCTGCGCGCGCGTTGGCGCGCTGCCGTCGGTGGACCGAAGGAATACGAAGAAGCGATGGAGATCGTCGCCGGGCTCATCGCGAAGAAGCCGCTGCCCCGTTATCTGCTGCTCTACGCGCAGCTCGCCCAGTTGCAGGGCCGACCCGACGTCGCGTGGATGGCGCTCGAGTCGCTCACGAACACCTTCGCGGCACGATCCTCGCCGGCCGTCGCGAGGCGCGCGCTCGCGCTCGCGCAAGAACTCGGCGACGCACCCGACCCGGCGATCGTCTCGCTACTGCGGCGCGCAGCACGGGCGCAGGCGGGCCGAGGGACTGGCGGCCGCATGACCCTCGGTCCGGGCCCGCTGCGCTGATCGACGCGACGAGTCGCTCGTCGTCTTGCATGATGGGCCGCGCTCCCGCTTTCGAGTAGTGTCCGGACCATGGCACGTCGACAAGAACAGGAGCCGGCCCGCTCCGAGATCACCGAGCTTACGGGTGGCGTCCTGCGCCTCGAGCTGCCGATCCGACTCCCCGGACTCGGCCACGTCAACTGTTATGCGATCCCCGACGACGAGGGAGTCGCGATCGTCGATCCGGGCCTGCCCGGACCCGGCACCTGGAAGGTGCTCGGCGAGCGCCTCGCGTTGGCGGGCTTCGAGCCGCGCCACGTCCATACGGTGATCGTCACCCACTCGCACCCGGATCACTTCGGGGGCGCCGCGCGCTTCGCGAAGGAGTGCGGCTCGAAGGTGGTCGCACACCGACGGTTCTCGTTCGGCCCCTTTTCCCAGACCGAGGAGCCCGAGGTGTCGGTCGACGATCTCGCGGCTCATCACCGTCACGCGCACGGCGAACCCGACGACGCGGAGGAGGACGATCTCCCGGAGACGCTCCGCGACGCGATCCGCGACGCCCACGCGATCCTCGAACACAGCCGGAGCGTCGGGCGGACGCCCTGGGGCGGGGAGCGACCGCGCCCGCCCTTTTACGCGCGCGTGCGCTGGCGCTTCGCCCAGTGGCTCGGCCGTTCCTTCGTTCCGGTGATCACGCATCCCGTCGAGCACGGCGACGTCCTCACACTGGCCGGACGCGAGTGGTTCGTCACGCACACGCCGGGACACACCGGCGACCACATCTGTCTGCACGACCCCGAATCGGGCGTTCTGATGGCCGGCGATCACGTCCTCCCGACGATCACGCCCCACATCGGTGGCATCAGCAGCTCACCCGATCCGCTGGCGTCTTTCTTCTACAGCCTCGACCGCGTCGCCGAGATCCAGGGGATCGATCAGGTGTTGCCCGCGCACGGCCACCCCTTCGACGACCTCCCCGGTCGGACCCGGGCCATCAAGCGGCATCACGAAGAGCGACTCGAGCGCGTGCGTCAGATCTCGCGCGACTTGGGCGTCCCAGCGACGGTGCAGGCGTTCTCCCAGCAGCTCTTCCGCAAGCGCAGCTGGGGTCCGATGGCCGAGAGCGAGACCTACGCCCACCTCGAGCACCTGCGCATCGCGGGCGAGGCCGACCGCACCGACGGAAACGACGGCGCGCTCCGCTACATCACGGGCTGACCGCATGAAGAAGCTCGCGATCGATTTCGAGTTCTCGTCCCGCGTCTGGTGGGAGAACGGCGGTCAGGAACTGTGGGACGCCGTCACCGAGGGGTTCGACGGCAGTGGCGTCGTGGTCGACGACCCGCTCGCCGAGTCCTGGCTCACGCAGGCGCGGACGATCGAGGGTTGGGACGACGGCGCCGACTACGCCCCCCACCCCGTCCGGATCAGCGAGATCGACGAGGAAGAAGAAGCGATGCTCTGACGGCCGAACGGCCGATCAGCCCTCGCCGTCTCCGTTTCCGTCCCGCGCGTGCAGGGCTGCGCGGAGCTCGGCTTCGCGGGCGTCCGCCCGCGCGCGCGCCGAGGCGCCGAGGTTGCGGCGCAGGCGGTCGCGGTGCATCAACGAGATCGCCTCACCCCCTTCCGCGGCGAGCGTGTACCACGCGAGCGCTTGCGCCTCGTCCTTGGGGACGCCGAACATCCCGCGCGAGCTCCAGAGCCCCATCCGGGCCTGAGCTGCCGGCAGACCGTCGTCGGCCGCGCGCCGGATCCACTTCGCGGCTTCGGCAGGATCCCGCTCGATGCCGTCACCGCCGCCCGCATAACGCAGGCCGAGCGCGTACTGCGCGTTGCGCTGCCCCGCCTCGGCCGCGAGTGCCAACAGACGCACCCCTTCTTCGGGACTCCGCTTCGCTCCCATACCGGCGAGGAGCGCGAGGCCTAGATAGGCCTGCCCATCGGGGTCGCCGCGGTCGGCGGCGCGACGGTACCACTTGACCGCCTCGCCGGGGTCGGTGTCGACTCCGCGGCCGCGTTCGTAGAGCAGCCCGACGCGACTCTGCGCGGGCGGGTACCCGCGCGCCGCCGATTCGCGGATCCAGTAGAAAGCCTGACGGCTGTCCTCCGGGACACCGTCGCCGTCGACATAACGCGTCCCGAGGACGTACTGCGCTTCGGTTTGTTCTTCACGCGCCGCGGCGCGCAGCCAGAACAAGGCTTCCTGCGGCTTCGACTCGGGGATCGCTCCAGATTCCATCCGACGAAACAGCGCGAACGCCGCATCGCCCACTCCGTTCTCGGCAGCCGCGACGTACCAGCGTCGCGCGGCCTCGGGGTCGGCGGAGACCCCGTTCCCTTCCTCGTAGAGGACGGCGACGCGGTGCTGACCGACCGGACTGCCCGCCTCGGCGGCGCGAAGCGTCCAGGCAAAGGCCTCCGCCGGATCGGGGTCCATCCCGAGCCCCTGCGTCGCGAGCGCGGCGAGGTTCAGCATGGCGTCGGCATGACCCTGTCCGGCCGACTCGCGAAACCAGCGCGCGGCCACCTCGAAATCCCGGGCGGGGCCGTAGTCGTTGGTGTGAAGCAGTCCGAGCCGGTTCTGCGCATCGGCATCCCCGTGCTCGGCCGCGAGCTGGAACCAGCGTCCCGCCTCTCCGAAGTCGCGCAGTGCACCGCGTCCTTCGAGGTAGGCGATGGCGAGGAGTCGCTCGGCCTCGACCGATCCCGTCTCGGCCGCGCGCTGGAGCCAGACGAGCGACCGGCCCGGGTCTTCCGGTACGCCGTCCCCCTCGTCGAGGCGCTTGGCGAGCGCGATCATCTCCTCGGCGTCGCCGGACTCGGCGGCGATCTCGAGCCAGTGGAGGGCGCGTTCCGGATCGGCGCGTTTGCGCTCCTCCTCGAGGTAGAGCGCCGCGAGCCCCTGCGCCGCCGCGCGGGGCTCCTCTTCGGCCGCTTCCTCGTACCAACGCACGGCGTCGCGGTGGCTGCGCTCCACTCCGTCGCCGCTCGCGTAGGCAGCGGCGAGCGCCAGCTGGGCCTCGGTGTTGCCGAGCCGGGCGAAGATCCGCGTCCGATCGACCTCGCCACAGCCGAGCACCCCGACCGCGCCTAGCACGAGCAGGAATCGGGCGAGGAGGAAGTCCGGACGGGGCTGGCGAGGCTTCGGGGATGAGCTCATCGGGCGCACAATCTAACGCAACGAGACCGCGCGCGATGGCGTCGTCACATGCCCGTGCCGCGGAACATCGCCGGCACCGTCCGCACCATGATCCTGAAATCGTTCACGAGGGACCACGTGTCGATGTACTCGAGGTCGAGCTTCACCCAGCCGTCGAAGTCGACGTTGTTGCGCCCCCCCACCTGCCACAGGCAGGTGATGCCCGGACGCATCGAGAGGCGGCGGCGGTCGAAAGTCGCGTACTCGGCCACTTCGTGGGGCAGCGGCGGGCGCGGACCGACGATGCTCATGTCGCCGCGGAGCACGTTCCAGAACTGGGGCAGCTCGTCGAGGCTGAGCCGGCGCAGGACGCGCCCGACCCTCGTGACGCGCGGGTCGTTGCGCATCTTGAAGACGGGCCCCTCCATCTCGTTGTCGGCCAACAGCTCTGCCTGGTGCGCCTCGGCGTCGGCCGTCATCGTGCGCAGCTTGAACATCGTGAACGGACGCCCGTACTGGCCGCAGCGGATCTGGCGGAAGAAGATCGGGCCGGGCGTGTCGAGCCGGATCGCCAGCGCGGCGGCGGCGATGAACGGCGCACTGAGAAGGAGCAGCGCCGCCGATCCCACGACGTCGACCACGCGCTTCACGACCAGCAGCGAGCGGCTGTGGTGGACCGGCGCGAAGGAGAGCGCGGCCAGGGAACCGAAGCGCGTCACGCGCGGCGGCGGGAGATAGTCGCCGAAGAGGTCCGACAAGAGCGTCATCGGTACGCCGGCGCTCGCGCAGGTGCTGACGACGGGTCCGATGTTGCCGAGCATCGAGCGCGGACACGCGACGATCACCTCGTCGATGACGCGTTCCTTCAGGATGTTCGGCAGGTCGACGAGCTTGCGGATGCGGTCGGAGGGGATGCGCGGATCGTGGGCCTCGTCGCCGTCGTCGAGGAAGCCGACGACGCGCAGGCCCCATTCCCGATGGCGCTGGAGCACCTGGAGGACGTGGCGGGCGCGGGTGCCCGACCCGACGATCAGCACGAAGCGGGTGTTGTGACCGCGGGCGCGGAAGGCGCGGATCGCCACCATGCCGGCGACGCGCACGCCGGCCAGCAGCAGGAACTGTGCGGCGCCGACCGCCACGGGGAAGCTCCAGGCGACCGGCGAGCGGGAGAGCGCCACGGCTGCGGCGACCAGGATCGTCGAGCCGAAGCTCGCCAGGACCAGACGCAGCATCACCTGCTCGACCTTGCGCCGCCGCTGCGACTGGTAGAGATCGAGCTGCTCGAGAATCAACGGCCACGCCAGCGAAGTGACCAAGGCCGGAACCAGCAGCGAGAGCCCGCTCTTCGAGGCGCCCGGCTGGGCGAGCTGCGGAATCGAGACCGCCGCGACGAAAACGAGGGCCGAGCCCAACACATCGATCGTGAGCAGGGCGGAGCTGATCAGGCGGGCGTGGGCTCTCAGCACGACACGAACCAGTGGTGGCCCAGGATCTGGGACAGGGGCAGCGCAGCGATGGGGCGAGGGGGCATCAATAGGAGGAGTAGCCGGATCGACCCCGTGGGTTACAGAGGAATCGTCAATGCAGCGAAGGTCTTGTCCGGGTCGAATGCACTACAGCTCGATGATTATTACAGGGGTGTAGATAAAGCGAAACCAGGATCTCGATCCACACCACTGACTCGCAGGTCTAGGCCTGCCTTCCCTGGCGTCGCCGAGCATGGCCCCTACAGAAATCTTCCAACGCGGCTGTTCTCCCCTTGGGGATACGTTAGGCTGGTTCTCGGCCCTCGGGTCGGAGCCCGAATCTGCCGCTAAGGCCCTCGATGTACGAATCGTTCTACGGGCTCGCGGAGCCCGCGTTCTCACTCACCCCGGATCCCCGCTTCCTGTGGCCCTCGGAGACTCACGAGGAGGGCTTCGCGACGCTCTACTACGGGATCACCCGCCGGAAGGGCTTCCTGCTGCTGACGGGTGAGGTCGGCGCCGGCAAGACCACCCTGCTCCGCGCCGCACTCGATCAGATTCCCTCCGACATCGAGACCGCGCTCGTCATGAACACGGCCGAACTCACCGGCCTCGATCTTTTCAAGCTGATCGCCGCCGAGTTTCGTCTGCCCGGTCCGTTCCAGACGAAGGCCGATTATCTGATCGCGTTGAACCAGTTCCTCCTGCAACGACTCGAGCAGGGGCTCAACACCGTCCTGATCATCGACGAGGCGCAGAACCTCGCCGACGGACTCCTCGAACAGGTGCGCCTGCTCTCGAACCTCGAGACCAACACCGAGAAGCTCCTGCAGATCGTCCTGACCGGGCAGCCCGAGCTGCGCGACATCCTGGCGACGCCGGTGATGGCCCCGCTGCGACAGCGCATCGCCCTCGAGCACCACGTCGGTCCGCTCCAGGAGAGCGAGGTCGAGTCCTACCTCGAACACCGCGTGCGCGTCGCCGGCGGCGAGATGCGCAACGTGTTCGCGCCCGGTGTCGGACCGATCTTCTACGCCACCTGTGGCGGATGCCCGCGCCTGCTCAACCTGCTCGCCGACCGCGTGCTGCTCGCGGGCTTCTCGGCACAGGAGCGCCCGGTCTCGACCCATCTCGTCGAGCGCAAGGCGAAAGAGCTCGCAGAAACGCTCGACCCGTCGACGACGATCTGAAGCCGCGCGCCGACGGCGACGCGCAACCCGGTCAGAAGCCGACGGCGATCGCCACCACGGCACCCATCAACGCGCCGGTGGCGAGGCTCGCCGGGTCGCGCACCGCGAACGCGACCGGATCGCCTCCGATCTCCCCGCGCGACGCGAGCACCCACATGCGGCTCACCCAGTAGAGCAACAGCGGCGCGAGGAACCACAGCGCCTCGACACGGCGGTATTGCCCGTCGGTGTCGGCGTCGTTGATGTAGAGACACAGCACGAGCACCGAGAGGTAGACACTCGCCGTGCCGAAGGCCATCACGAGCGGCGCATCCGCCGCGCGATAGGCGCGCCGCGACACCGACTCCGCGACTGCGTCGCCCACCCCGAGGCGTCGCAGCTCGCTGTAGCGCTTGACCAGCGCGAGGCCGAGGAACAGGAAGAGCGAGAACGCCAACAACCACGGTGTGAGCGTGATCTCCACCGCCGCCCCGCCCGCCAGCAGCCGCGCGGTGTAGAAACCGGCGAGCACCAGCACGTCGACGAGCAGCACGCGCTTGAGCCAACGCGAGTACAGGAGCGTCGTCGCCAGATAGCCGACGAGATAGAGCACGAAAGTCACCGGCGCGAAGAACCACGCGACGCCGACCCCGACGACGGCGAGGATCCCGCCCGCCGCCGCGCCTGTCGCGGGCGACAGCGCGCCGCTCGCAAAGGGGCGATCGCGCTTCGCCGGGTCGGCGCGATCGGACTCTAGGTCGAGCCAGTCGTTCACCAGATACCCGAGCGAGGCGATCGCACTCCACGCCACGAACGCCCACCCGAGCCGGACCCAGCGCGCCGTGTCGCCGAGCAGGTCGGGGGTCAGCGCGAGCGGCACGAAGAGCAGCAGGTTCTTCGCCCACTGATGGGGTCGCAGGGCGCGAACCATCACGGACGCGATCTGCGGCTCTGCGTTCACACTGCCCACCCGACCCCCATCGGCCATCCGACGCCGCGACTTCGCAGGGCGACGCCTCCCGGACGGGTTCCTCACCCGACCGGCAGGATAGACGACCCGCCCCGGCACCCCGCCACGACCGTGTCCGGATCCCGCGAGTCGGCGGTCTCGAGAGCGCTACACCGTGTCGAATGGAGCTCGAGCCCGAGGCCTGTTATCGCGCGCTGCGCACCCGCGACGCCCGCTTCGACGGTCGCTTCTTCACCGCGGTCCGGTCGACGGGGATCTACTGCCGGCCGGTCTGCCCGGCGCGAACGCCGAAGCGCGATAACTGCCTCTTCGTCCCGTGCGCCGCCGCTGCCGAAGCGGCGGGTTTCCGCCCCTGCCGACGCTGTCGTCCGGAAGCGGCACCCGGGAGCGCCGCGTGGCTCGGCACCTCCGCCACGGTGAATCGCGCGCTGCGGTTGATCGCCGACGGCGCCCTCGACCGCGGCGGCGTCGCCGATCTCGCCGCGCGCCTCGGGGTGGGGGAGCGCCATCTGCGCCGGCTCTTCCTGCGACATCTCGGGGCTTCGCCGCTCGCCATCGCCCAGACCCGACGCGCCCATTTCGCCGCGAAGCTGCTCGCCGAGACGGGTTGGCCGATGAGTCGCGTGGCGTTCGCGGCGGGGTACACCAGCGTGCGTCGCTTCAACGAGGGAGTGAAGCAGACGTTCCACTGCCCGCCGAAGGACCTGCGCAACCGTCGCGGCGGCGCGGGCGATGCCGATCCGCTCGCGATCCGCGTGGGCGCACGGGCGCCATTCGATTTCGCGGCCCTCACGCGTTACCTCGCCGCGCGCGCGGTGCCCGGCGTCGAGACGATCGGGGACGGCGTCGTACGGCGCGCGCTGCGGCTCGACGACCAGGCCGTCGTCGTCGAAGTGCGCGCGAGCGGGAGCGCCGACGAGCTGAGCGTGCGCGTGCGCGGCGGCGATGCGACGGCGTGGCTGCGCGTGACCGAACGCGTGCGCGTGGTCTTCGACCTCGGCGCCGACCCGGGCGAGATCGCGCGCGTGCTCGACGCCGACCCCGCACTGCGCGCGCGACGCGAAGTCCTGCCCGGCGTCCGCGTCCCCGGCGCCTGGGAGCCCTTCGAGCTCGCCGCGCGGATCGTCCTCGGCCAACAGGTGACGGTGGCGGGCGCGACGCGCCTCGCCGGTCGCATCGCCGAGCGGTTCGGCGACCCGCTGCCGAACGACCTCCGGACCTGCGAAGCCGGGCCGCAGCGTCTGTTCCCCACGCCCGAAGTCCTCGCCGACGCGCCGCTCGAAAGCCTCGGCCTGACGCGCCGACGAGCGGGCGCACTCCGCCACCTCGCGGCGGCGGTCGCCGACGGTCGCGTCGACCTCGCGCCCGGCGCCGACCCCGCGGCGACGCGCGACGCCCTGCTGGCCCTGCCCGGCATCGGTCCGTGGACCGCAGACCTCGTGCTGATGCGCGGCCTGAACCAGCCCGACGCCTTTCCCGCAGGCGACCTCGGCCTGCGTCGCGTCCTCGAGTGCGACGGCACCGAACTCGAACGCCGCTCCGAACGCTGGCGGCCATGGCGCGCCTACGCGGCGATGCTGCTCTGGAACGTGCCGACGATCCCGCGGGCCAGCCGCGAAGGGCACCGGCATCCGTCATCCTCTGCGCCGGGAGGATCGACATGCCCGACGACGCTGACGACGCGCTGACCGAAGGCATCGGCCGACTCGGCCCACCGTTCCTGCACGTCCTCCACGCGCTCGAGGGCGCGTTCCGTCGCCTCCACCCGCCGGAGCTTCCCCGGATCCGCGAGGCGCTCGCCCCGCTCGCCGGACCGCTGCGAGAAGAGCTCGGCGCCTTTCGCGCCCTCGACGTCCCCGACGAATTCGGCGAGTTCGCGGATCAGTTCGAGGGCGCGGCCAGCACCGCAGGCGATGCCCTCGCCGCCTTCCTCGATGCGAATCCGATGCGCGGCGTCGAGCCGGTGCTGCGCGCGATGCGGCAGCACGCCGAGGCCCAGGCGCAGCTCTATCCGCTCTGGCGCGTGTTGCCGCCGGTGTCGCGCTACTTCCTCGAACAGCCGCTCTGGGAAGGACAGGCCGCGTTCGAAACGCCGATCGCCGAGGGTGCGAAGGTCGGCATCCACCACGCACGCAACGACGCGCACGAGCGCGGCGGGTTCACGTTCTACGTGCCCGAGCGACACGACGGAGAGACGCCGCTGGCGCTCGTCGTCGCGCTGCACGGCGGCGGCGGTCACGGTCGGCACTTCTTGTGGAGCTGGCTGCGCGAGGCGCGCAGTCGCGGCTTCGCCCTGCTCTCCCCGACGTCCCGCGGCTCGACCTGGGCGCTCCAGGGCCCGGACGTCGACCTCGCCTCGCTTCGTTCGATGATCGAAACGGTCGCGAACCACTGGTCGATCGATGCCGACCGCATCCTGCTCACCGGCCTCTCGGACGGAGCGACCTACACCCTGCTCGGCGGTCTCCGCGAACAGACACCCTTCACCGCTTTCGCCCCGGTGTCGGGCGTGCTCCACCCGACCAACTTCGCCAACGGCAACCTGGAACGCGCGGCGGGACGCCGTATCTACCTCGTGCACGGCGCGCTCGATTGGATGTTCCCCGTCGACCTGGCGCGCGCCGCCGCCGCGGAGCTGGAGAAGGCCGGCGCCGATCTCACCTACCGCGAGATCGCCGACCTCTCCCACGCCTACCCGCGCGACGAGAACGCGGCGATCCTGACCTGGTTCGACCCCTCCCTGGCGCTGCCACCGGCG
>JAHEJV010000250.1 GCA_024638705.1 Deltaproteobacteria bacterium
GCCGTCGGAGAGCACCTCGATCCGCTTGTTCACGACCGCCGACGCGACGAAGTCGTTCAGCACCAGGTCGAGGCGCAGGCGATCGCTCATGCCGCAGGCGGTGGGGAAGCGCAGGCAGGTGACCATGAAGTCGTCGCTCGCCAGGCCCTCCACCGACTCCTCGGTGGCGCGCTTCGAACGGGCGTAGGCGGTGAGCGGGTTGAGCTCGGCGTTCTCGTCGCGCGGTCCGCCGGCGGTCTGGCCGTAGACGCTGCAGCTCGAGGCGAAGACATAACGCCCGACGCCGTTCTTCTTCGCCAGCTCGGCGGTGCGGACGCTGGCCTTCCAGTTGACTTCCGCGGTCACTTCCTCGAAGGCCTTCCCCATCGGGTCGTTCGAGATCGCGGCGAGGTGGACGACGGCGTCGATGCCGGCGAAATGCTCGTCGCTGAGCTCGCGGACGTCGACGAAGTGCTGGCGCGTGAGGCGGCGCTCGGGGAGCCCGGCGGGGGTGGTGAGGCAGTGGGCGAAGAAGCCCGAGTCGGCGCCGATCAGCTCGCAGCCCGGAAGCGCCGCGCCGAGGTGTCGGACGACCATCGGGCCGACGTAGCCCATGTTGCCGGTGATCAGGATCTTCATCGATTCTCCTCGAGGTGGGACGGCAGCGGGACGCACCGCCACGGTGCCGGGCGCGGGGCCAGCCGCAAGGTAGGTAGCGCGAATCGGTCCCGAGGTGACGGGATCGGCGAGCCTGGGCAGAAATCGGAGGAATTCGCGCCGCGAATCGGGGCGTTCCGGTGAAGCCGCGCACCGCCCTGCGCCGCGGACGCCGCTGGCTCGCCCGCACCCTGCGCCGCGGACGGCTCGAGGCGCATTCGCCGCGTTTCGCCGCGCTCTTCGCGTCGAACGCCCGCGTCGAGCGCGTTGCCGGCGGCCTGCGCTTCGCCGAGGGGCCCGTCTGGATCGCCGAGCGACGTTGCCTGCTGGTCAGCGACATCCCGGCCGACCGGATCCTGCGCATCGCGCCGGGGGGCGACGTCTCGGTGTATCGCGCGCCCAGCGGGTGCTCGAACGGCCTCACCCGCGATCTCGCGGGACGTCTGGTCGCCTGTGAGCACGCGAACCGCCGTCTGACGATCGAGGACGCGGACGGCACGCCCACCGTCCTCGCCGACGCGTTCGACGGCCGTCGCCTCAACAGCCCGAACGACGTCGTCGTGAGACGCGACGGCGCGATCTACTTCACCGACCCCACCGCCGGGATCGACCCGGCGCTCGCCGAACAGCCCGTGCGAGGCGTCTATCGCATCGCGCCGGGCACGCTGAAGCTCACGCGCGTGGTCGACGATTTCGCGACGCCGAACGGGCTCGCGTTCTCCCCAGACGAGAGCCTGCTCTACATCGACGATTCCGCTGTCGATCGACACCACATCCGCCGCTTCCGCGTTTGCGAAGAAGGCGCCCTCGCGGACGGCGCGGTGTTCGCGTCGCTGCCGGTGGGAGCGCCCGGCCCGCCGGACGGGATGAAGGTCGACCGCGAGGGGCGCCTCTTCTGCACCGGTCCTGGCGGCGTCTGGGTGTTCGCGCCGGACGGGGAGCACCTCGGTACGATCCGCACGCCCGAGCCCGCGGCCAACTGCGCCTGGGGCGAGGACGGCCACACCCTCTTCATCACGGCGCGCACCTCGGTCTACCTTGTGCGCGGCGTGCATCCCGGCGGCGTCCTGCTGCCCGACGCTGGGTGAGGACGATCGCTTGACCGAAGAGAACCCGATGGAATCGACGGCATCGCGCGTCCGCCCCGAAATCCCCGGCGCGCCGGGTGCGTGGCGGATGCTGCGGACGATGCAGATCCTGCTGGTCGCGATGATCGTGGCGCTCGCCGCGGCGGGACGCGACGAGGACATCTGGCCCGTGGTCACGTGGCCGGTGTACAGCCTGATGCGTCCGGAGGTGCCCGGGCCGACCGTCACCTACCCCGTGATCCGGGTCGCGCTCGCGGACGGCGACACGCGCACGTTCCGTTCGGAGGACCTCATCGAGCACAGCCGCTCGCCGGTCGTCGATCTCGCCGTCGAGCAGTCGCTCGCGCCCGACGACACCGAGACGCGCCGCGCGTGGCGCGACTATCTCGCGACGCTCGTCCTGCGCGTCTTCGCGGGACGCGACGTGGTGGAGGCGTCGGTCTGGCAGATCACGTGGGCCGTCGATCCCTGGGAAGTGCCGCCGCTCGAACGCGACGCCCCGCTGCGCGAAGAGCGCATCCTCGCCCTCGTTCCGCGGCTCCTGGGTGCGACGGAGGCGACGCCTTGAGCCTGCGCGGCTTCTTCGATTGGGGCGTCGCGCGCGTCGAGGCGTTCTTCGCCGAGCCCGAGCCGAACGCGGCCGGTCGCATGGGCTGGTTCCGCATCGTGTTTGCGTTGCTCTATCTCTGGCACCTGAGCCTCTTCGATGCGTCGCTGCTCGCCGGCATCCCCGCCGAGGGTCGCGAGGAGATGCTCGTGCTCGCGCCCTTCCCGGACGCGTGGTCGGTGGAGGCGTTCCGCTGGCTCGAGCGCGCGATGGTGGCGGCGCTGGTGCTCCTGCTCGTCGGCTGGCGGGCGCGCTGGATGTGCGGCGTCTTGCTCGTGCTCGGGATCCTGCGCGAGGCCTGGCCGAGCTCGGTGGCGATCGAGAACTCGAACGTGTTCATCACGCTCCACATCCCGTTCTTCATGATGGTGGCGGGACGCTGGGACGACACGCATTCCCTCACCGCGTGGCTGCGCCGCCGTCGCGGCGAGCCGACGGTGAGTCCGACCGAGGACGCGTGGCCGTGGTTTCTCGGCGCGCGCGTCCTGCTCGTCGTGCTGGCGGCGCTGTTCACCTCGTCGCCGATCTTCAAGGGCTTCCTCGACGGCACCTGGCTGGAGCGGCCCGACCTGCTCGCGAACCTGATGCTGATCCGCAACGTGAAGGCCGCGACGCTCGGCCTGCCGGTCAACCCGTTCGCGCCGTGGATCGCCTCGCATCCCTGGTTCTACCAACCGATGCAGATCGGCGTGCTGCTCTTCGAAGGCCTGTTCTTCGTGGCGCTCTTCGGGCGCACCTGGCGCAACGCCTTCCTCGCGACGGCGCTCGTCTTCCACTCGTTCAACGCGCTCTTCCTCGTCGTGAGCTTCACGCCGGTCCTGGCGGTGTACGCGGCGTTCGTCGACTGGGAGGCGTTGTGGCGACGGGTGCGGCCGGCGGGTGGCGTGCCCATTCCCGACCTCCCGCCGACCGTCGCGATCGGGCTCGCGTGGGCCGCGGCGCTCGCGCTCGCGCTCACCTGGCACGCCGGCGTCGGGGCGGTGTTCAGCCTCGGCGGGTGGATCGACTGGCACCGTCCGTTCTACGCGCTCCTCCCGCTCGCCGCCGTCGTCGCAGCGGTGCAGACGGTACGCCTCGCGCGAGGGGCGCGGTCGTGGATCGCGTGAATTCGTGAACCGTCCGACGCGATCCGCACCGGCGAAAGGTCGCTAGCGTCTGCCCGACGCGGAGGAGACGGTCCGACCCAAGGCGGAGAAAGCGGTCGGGCCCGAGACGGAGAAATCAGATGGAGCTGGTGAGGAAGCTGGGCTGGGCATCGCTGCTCGTCGCGTCGTTGGCGGTCGCGTGGGGTGCCGCGAACTGGAAGCGTCTGGACGGCACCACGCTCTCGGTGCAGATGGACCGCGTCGTCGAGCGCTCGCAGGAGATCCGAGACCGCGCTCGGCCCGACTACCAGGAAGTCGCGCTCCGCGCGCTCCCGCCGAATCCGCTCACGGGACCGGTCTTCCGTCTGGATGATCGTCTTGCGGATGCGAGGGCCCTCGCGGCTCCAGAAGCGGGTGACGACACGGGCGGCATCGTGTTCGAGCTCGAGTTCGACGCCGAGAATCCGTTCGTCGCCGCCGCGAGCGAGACGAAACTCGCCGTCGAGGACGGCGTGCTCCGGATCGACACGTCCGGGCACGACCATCTCCTCACCGAGTCAACCGACATGGCGATACCGATGGACACCGTCGGCGACCTGATCATTCGCGCGCGGGTCGATCGCGGCAAGGAGATCCTGCTCGCCTGGTCGACGGAAACCGAGCCCGAGAACCCCTGGCAGAACCGGCTCGGCATCCCCGTCATCTCGAACGGGGAGTTTCACACCTACGTGATCGACGCGCGCCTCGAGATGAAGCGTGGCGTTCGCACCGGTAGCGATCTCCGGCGTCTCTACCTGCGGCCTTCGAACGAGGCCGACGACCACGTCGAGATCGAATTCATCCGCTTCGTTTCGAAGCGCAGCCGTTATGCGTTGGCGCCTCGCGGTGTCGACTACGAGCGAGTGGGCCAGGAGCTGCGGCGTGTCCTCTACGTCCTCCCAGACCAGGTGCTCGAGTGGACCTTGCGTGTTCCAGAAGACGAGCCGCGCCTCGATTTCGGAACCGGAGTGCTGCTCGAGGGCGAGCCCGTTTCCTTCCGCGTGGAGGTCGTCGCCGACGGCGAGACGACTCTGGTCCACCAAGCCAGCCAACGTGCCGAAGATCCATGGCGCGACGTGCGGGTGGCGCTCTCTCGCTGGGCCGGCCGCGACGTCGGCTTGCGTCTCTCCGTGTCGGGTTCGACCGAGAACGTCGCGTTCTGGAGCAGCCCGATCGTATCCGGGCGTCCGGCAGAGCCATTCAACGTCATCGTGTTGATCGAGGACACGATGCGGGCAGACCACCTCTCCGTGTACGGGTACGAGCGGAAAACGACGCCGTCCAAGGAAGAGCTGATGGCGGAGGATGGGGTGGTCTTCCTGCGCATGGCCTCCCAGTCGACGAAGACACGCACCTCGGTGCCGTCGCTCCTGACCTCGCTGCTCCCGACGACGACCGGAGTCTGGAATTTCGCGGACACTCTCAGCGACGCGTATCTCACCCTCCCCGAGATCCTCCGGCAGCAGGGCTTCGTGACCGCCTCGTTCGTGCAGAACGGCAACGCCGGGCCCTACGCCGGCCTGCATCAGGGATTCAGCGCGCTCTTCGATGCGGAGATGATCGGCACCGAGACCGAACAGGGGCTCGGCGATCGGCTCGACAGGTGGATCGACCGCAACGCCGACCGGAACTTCTTCCTCTACCTGCATTTGATGGACCCGCACGGGATCTACGATCCCAAGCCGCCTTACGACGCCTACTACCGGGAGCTGACGGCGCAAGGCGAACGCCAGGAGTTCGATCCACATCTCGATCCGGAGTGGATGGAGCATCCGTCCATCGAAGGCCGACGCCGGCTCTACGACGGCGAAATCCGCAGCAACGATGCAAAGCTCGCAGACTTCGTCGAAAGGCTTCGTGCGAAAGGACTCTACGACCGCACGTTGATCGTCTTCACCTCGGATCACGGCGAGCACCTCGGCGAACGCGGACTGTGGGAGCACAAACCGCCGGGCTTCCTCACCGTCACTGGTGTGCCGCTGATGATGGTCTACCCACGGCGCTTCGACGGAGGCAGACGGGTCTGGGAGAACACGCAGACGATCGACGTCATGCCGACGGTGCTCGAGCTCGCGCGCGTGCCGTCCGACCCGCTCCTGATCCAGGGGGATTCGCTCGTCGCTCTCGTCGAGGACCGCAACGTCGGGTTCTGGCGCGATCGCGTGACGCTTTCCGAAGAGCCCGACGTGATGGAACGCGCGAAGCCCTCGCGGAATCGCGGCATCCGCGTCGGGGGCTCCTTCTTCTACCGCAACTGGCACTTCATCGCGTCGCGTCGATTCTGGCCGGAACGCGGCTACTGGCCGGAGGCGCTTCGCATGAAGGTCTTCGATATCGACGCCGATCCCGACGAGGAATCGGCGCTCTGGTCGTTTCTGGGTGACCCGTGGGCACATTACATCTACGCCACGCTCCTGAACGAAGTCCAGGCGAACAACATCGAGGCATGGCGGCGGATCACGGAGAACGACTCGAGCACCGGACATCGCTTCGAGCCCGAGGTCCTCGATCAGCTCAAGGCCCTCGGCTACATCGAGTAGGCGCATGGCGAGGGGCACCCACAGGTCAGGCGTCGCGTCCCAGGTCGCGGTCGTGATGCCTGCCTACGATGCAGCGGTCCATCTCGAACGTTCGGTGCCCGCCGCGCAGAGAGCGTTGGGCGGAGCTTCTTTCCTCGTCGTGGACGCCGGCTCGACCGACGACACTGCCGCAGTGGCCGAGCGCCTGGGCGCCGAAGTGCTCCGACTCCCACACCGCGTCGGTCCGGCCGAGGCGCGCAACGTCGGCGCTGCAAACACCCAGGGCGACGTCCTGCTCTTCGTCGACTCGGACTGCGCGCTCCACGAGGATGCGGTGCGTCGCGTGCAGGCGGCGTTCGCGGACGACCCGGCGCTCGTCGCGCTCTCCGGCAGCTACGACGCAGATCCGCCCGAGCCGAACTTCTTCTCCCAGTACATGAACCTGCGCCATCACCTCACCCACCACTGGGCGGCGCGCGACACGCCGAGCTTCTGGGCGGGCTGCGGCGCGGTGCGGCGCAGCGCCTTCGAAGCCGCCGGCGGGTTCGACGCCGAGCGCTACCCGCGTCCGATGATCGAGGACATCGAGCTCGCGACGCGGCTCGCGCCGCACGGGCGGCTGGCCTTCGATCCGGAGATCCAGGCCACGCACCTCAAGCGCTGGAGCGGGCGCGGCGTCGTCGAGACCGACCTGCGCTGTCGGGCGCTGCCCTGGGCGCGGTTGATCGCGGCGACCGGTCGCATGCCGGACACGCTGAACC
>JAHEJV010000251.1 GCA_024638705.1 Deltaproteobacteria bacterium
CGCGGCATTCACCTGCAGCACGCCGATCCGCTTCGGCCCGGGCGTCGGGGCCGTCGTGTCGAGCCCGTTGATGCGGAACTCGAGCGCCGTCAGGTCGTGCAAGGTGTTCGCCGCGCCGTCCGGGGTGAAGGATGCGAGCGTCAATCCGTTCAAGCCGGTGAGGGTGAGCGTATAGCCGCAGACCTCGTCGCCACTGCCGGTGTCGCAGGCCGTTCCGCCCGCCGACGCTGCCGCGCCTCCGTCGATGTAGAGATAGACGGGCTCGACGCCTCCTTCGGGGATCGAGGGCTGGCCACCCGCCGGAACGCCGTCGTCATTCGGGCTGTAGTAGACCTGGCTCGCGTCGGCGGCGCCGGCAATCCCGGCGATCAGAAAACCAATCGTCACGAACGTGCGCAGCGAACGGCGCGCAGGCCTTCGCTGGCCGAGACGGAACGAAGGTCTGGATCGGCTCACGCCCGCCATCCTATCTGCGCAAGCGAGCGACGGGCAAGGAGAAATCCGGCTGGGAGGGCGCTCGCTCGCGCGGACGTGCGTCCGGCGGATCCGGCCTAACTCGCATGCGCAACGGATGAGCAGATCCGCTGCGCCCCATGGGGGGCGAAATCCTCGCGGCCCACGGCATGGAGGGTCGTCCGCGACGATCCGGTCGGTGCCTCCTCGCCGCGACTCAATGACGCACCCACGTCGGAAACCCTTCGTCCCCACCGTCCCCCAGATCGAAGCCGGGGATCAGGCAGTTCTCCTCGAGAGGCGGCTCGCTTCCCTCGGCTTCGTAGCGCTCGCCATTCCATACGAACACGACGTCGGTGTTCGCTCGGTCCTCCAGCGGGTTCTCGAACTTCTGCGACTTCACCAGATCGAGGAAGCCGTCGGTCCGTCGATCCGACACGGCGAGGGTGGCGGTCGCCGCGACGTCGTAGACGGAGTAGGGGATGCCTTCGACGGTGGGCTCTCCCCGGACCATCGCGGAGTAGTCCACCTGCGTGTGAAACACGAGATCGAGGCGATCCCCCGAGAAGCGCAGCAGCGAGAGGCCATGGCAGCGCCCGCCGCCGCCCGCATAGGCCACGGAGCTCGCCGTCCGGAATCCGATCGCGAGCTCGTCCGGGCGGATCCGGTAGGGCGCGAAGTCGAAGTGATGGAAGTGGGGCTCGCCTCCCCCCGTCTCCCGGAGCTGGAGACGACCGCGCGCGCGCAGCCCGTCCGGTCCGGCGTTCTCGAAGACGCCGAACGAGATGGAATGGAGCTGCTCGACGACCGCAACGTAGAGAGGCTCTTTCCCCCAGGCCTTCACCGCCCAGCCACAGACGCCGCCGTCGACGGCGAGCGCGCTCCGCAGCTGGTCTTCCGTGAATCCCTCGGGCGGCGCCTTCGCCGCCGGCTCCGCGTCCTCGTCCCAGAACGTCGCATGACACTTCTTCGGATCGAATTCCTCGTCGGCCACGCCCTGGAATGGCGCGCAGAGGAGCGTCAGCACGATGACGAGGTTGCGGATCACGATGCCCTCCGAGCGGGCCGTTTCATCCGACCCGGTGCGTTCAATACCGATAGCCTCGCAGCCTCAGCGTCTGGCTTCGGACCAACGCGACGGCCGCGCTGCCGGCTTCCAGCGCGCGCGCTGATCCGCCTTTTTCCGCCGCCACCGCCGCCGTCGCTGCGTTCGACGTGTCGCGGAACTCGATCCATTCGCGCTGCGCCGTGCGAATGGCGTCTTTCGTACCTTGCGAGAGATCGCTCTTCATCACGGATCGATAGGCGCGATTCAGCTCGACGTCCCAATGCTCGGCGGCCTCGTCGTAGCAGACTCTCCTGCCGAGCATCGCGGGGCTCGCGGCGAGGCAGTGATCGGTGAGCGCGTCGAGGCGCGGTCGCGCGCGCGCGATCGGGAAGTTCTCACCGCTCTCCGGGTCGAGGATCTCGGTTCCTCGCTCGGGTGAGTAGACGACGCGGATCGTCTTCCCCTTCGCCCAGGTGTCGACGACGGCGTAGGTGAGCCCTTCGTAGCCGAAGTCCAGTTCCGACTCCCGACCCGAAGTGTCCTGCAGGGTCAGCGTGCCCGGATCGCGGAACTCGAGGAACACGAACTCCTCTTCGAGCCGCCATGTGAAATCATCCTGCGCGATCGCTGGTGCAGTGATCGAGAGTGCGGCGAGTGCCATGACGAGTCGCTTCACGTCCAGCTCTTCTTCCCACGTTCGCTCGTCGCGAGCCGATTCACCCCGTTCTTTGTCATTCGAATGGCTCCGTGATAAGACACACTCAGCAATCCAGGGCCGTCCTGCAAGGACCTCGGCCGTTTCGAACGTTTTCGAACGAGGTGGCCATGCGAATCCGGACTTCGATCGTTCTTCTCGGCTCGCTGTTTGCGATCGGGTGCACGACACCCGGCTTCGAACCGGTCGTCCGGCCGCTCCGCTACGAACCTTCCGGAAGCTGCACGCCGTACGGAGGGCCGCCGAACGACGCGGCGCTCGACGAGAGCGCCACGCGCGCGGAGAAGCTCGTCGCCGATAGCCTCGCGACGCTCGCCAACGAACATCGCGAGACGCGAAGGCAGTTCGTCCACCCCGAACGCGAGCCCTTGCAGCGTTTCCCGCGCCTGACCTTCCCCGCGATGGTCGATCCGGTGGGGGTCGAAGCGGGCAGTGCGCGGAAGACGGCGTCGTGGTTCTTCCCGCTCATCCTCGACAAGCGACAGCTCGGCGAGATCCCCGTCGATGCCATCACCGGCGAGCTCGGGTTCTGGCTGGTGCCGCACGGCGCTGACGTGCTCGAGACCGAATGGCGCGACGTCACGGAATGCCTCGTCCGGGCGGGCGGCCGGGACGCGATCTTCGCGTCCGACGACGTGCGCCGTCCGGGTCTCCGCGCGTCGGGCGATCTGCTCCTGACGTTCGCGCGCGCCGAGCTTCTGCGCGGCGTGGCCTTCGAGATCCCGACGCGCACCGCGACGAACGGGATGGCGATCGCGCCGGGCTTCTACGATCTCCGGATCCTGCCGCGCCTGAACTCGCTCCGCGACGTCGCGGTCGGGACGCCGCAGCTCGACGAGATCCGCCTCGCGTTGGTGGAGGGCGACTGGAGCCGGGCGCTCGCGCGGACGGTTGCGCTGCACCCCGCCGACCTCGGCGGTCCCGAAGCGATCGCAGACCTCCAGGCGATGGCGCGACAGGTCGCCCGCCGTGGTTGGAACGTGACCTACCACCCGTCCCCGCACTTCGACATCGACCTGCAGCGGCTGCGTGAGGTGATGGAGAAGCTCGCAGCGCAGCTCGCGAAAGATCCGGAGGATCGCGGTGCGATGCGACTCGCACTCTCCCGGCTCGAACAGCCGATGCGCCGCGTTCTCGTCGCGCGCCAGTCGGTGGCGCCGGTGTCGCTGAAGGATCGCGAGCTGGACCGAGGCCGTTGCGGGGGCGAAGACTGCATCCGCATCGCCGTCGCGGGCGACTTCCAGTACCACGGCGACCTCAGCGCACTGCGCCGTTTCCTCGACATGCTCGATCCCGACTTCGTTCGCGCCGAAGGTCCGCCGATGCCCGAGACGAGCTCGCCGGTTGCCGTTCCGGACGTCGACTTCGTGCTCTTCGCGGGAGACGTCGCAGACGGCGCTGCGGGGAGCGCTCGCGATCAGCTGGTCCTCAACGTGCTCGGCGTCCTGCCCCCGACCTCGCCCTACGGTCCCGAGGGCGGCAACGAGATGCCGGAGATCCGCGACCAGCTCGCGCACTTCCAGAAGCCCTTCTTCGCGGTTCCCGGCAACCACGATGGTTATGCCGGCTATGGCGGCATCCTCAACGTCGTGTTCGACGAGCTGGGATTCCTCACCGAGGAGGCGTTCCGTCTGTTCGGCGCTCCGCGCCTGGGCCGCAGCGCGGGGAACTTCGTCAAAGCGCCCAATGACGTCATTCCGACCTTCGTGGGCTTGCGGCTGTTGAATCGCCATCCGCGCTACGACGGCCTGGGTCAATACCAGACCTATCTCGGTCCCCTGAACCTCGCCTTCGATTTTCGCGGGCACTCCTTCGTCGGGCTGAACTCCTACGACTTGAAGCCAGCGGAGCGCGCGGCGGTGGGCGGGGTCGTGCTGCACTGGGGCGGCGGAGTGCAAGAGGGTTCGGTCGCCTGGATGGACGACATGCTGCGCCGCTTCGCGCCGGAATCGGATCAGCACGAGCAGTTCATCTTCATGCATCACGATCCGCGCGGCGCCGTGCCGACGAAGTCCGGTTATGCGGAGCAGCAGTTCGGCCTCTACGACGCGATCGACACGCCGGTGAGCCAGCTCACGCTGGGTCATCTGGGGCTGGGGAACTCGCCGCGCACCGGCCTCTACGTCCCGATCGTCTCCTTCTTCGGAACGTTCCTCTGGCGCGGCATCTCGATCGGGATCGGAGACGATGCCGGGACGTTCCAGCAGGCGTGGATGCGCAGGCCCGACTGGGGCTGGTCGGCGCTCCCGCAGACCCGCTGGCCGCTGTTCTTCGACCACGAGGGTTACAACGCGAAGGGTCTGATCCAGACGATCAACTGCAACCTCGCCGGTCGCACGGCCGATGGGCCGCCGCACACCTCGATGCTTCGCTCCGGCCCCTGCGAAGATCCGCCCACCGGGGTTTCGCAGATCCTCTTCGCGCACGACAACGTCCCGGTCGAGAGCGAGTGGGCCAGCCGTGAGGAACGCGGCGCCGTGTTCCGAGAGCCGAAGCGGGGTCAGCTCTGGCGACCCGGTTGGCACTCGACCTGGCTTCCCTACCACTTCGCCGGACTGCTCGGCGCGAAGTTCCGGAACGGGTCACCGCCGGAGTGGGCCCAGCACATGCGGCTCGACGCCGATCAGGGAAACGCCCAGGTGCTGCGGATGGACGACATCGGGGACCACGGGAACTATCACGGCTTCCACGTCATCACGCTCTACGAGGACGAAGACCGCGAGCCCGAGATCCAGTGGTTCGCGCTTCCGCGGTGACGAGCAGCGCGGTGCCGGATCCCGCGGTTCCGGATGAGCGCACCGCCGTCCGCTCCGGCTAGCCGGTGCGAGAATCCGGCCGTTCCCCGATCTCTTCCGTTCCGCCCGGATCCGCCCGCTCATCCTTCCACGACGCCAACAACGCCGTCGCCAGCCCCAGCAACAACTCGTCCGCGAGCGGAATCCCGTCGGGCAGGATCAGGTCGAGCACGAACAGGCACGCCGTGATCGCGAAGAGCGTCGGGAAGCGCAGGCGTCCGAGGTAGCGAAGCAGGACGCCGGGGAGCAGGGCGGTGAGACGCATCGTCAGCTTCTTCCGAGCCGCCGGGTCACGCCCCGCGCTGATACACCTCGAGTATCGCGAGCCTTCACAACACCCACGAGCGCACCTCCGCCGCAACACTACCCTCGTCGCATGGACGAACGCCAAACGTCGATCCGCCGCGAGACCACGGCCCGGATGGTCGGCACCGCCGTCGCCCTTCTCGCGATGTTCGCCGCCTACCGCGTCATCGGGTGGCCGGCGCCAGCGGTGTCCGTGGCTCTCGGATTTGCGGCCTACTGGCTGCTGCGTCCGACGCCGATGCCGCCGCAGCCTCCGATCGGCCCGTGACCCACCGCCCGATGTCGTCGAGCGCGAGATAGCCCGCGGGCACGACGACGAGGCAGATGGTCGTCGCGGCGGCCACGCCCGAGGCGATCGAGACGGCCATCGGAATCAGGAACTGCGCCTGCACGCTCTGCTCGAGCAGCAGCGGGGTGAGGCCGAGGCAGGTGGTCAGCGAGGTGAGGAACACCGGGCGGAAGCGCGAGACGCCGGCCTCGACGATGGCCTCCCGCGGTGACGCGCCCGCGCGGGCGTTTACAGATCGAGCTGGACGCGCACGGAGCCCGCCGCGCTCCCGCCGAGCGATCAGCGGCGGCGCCTCCGCCCCAGCATCCCGACCAACGACCCGCCGCTCAGCACACCCACCATCGCGCCCGGCTCCGGCAGATATCCCTCGACCACCACGTCATCCACGAAGATCTGCGTGGTTTCGTCCTCGAAGGTCTTCTTGTTGCCGTAGCCGCCGAGAGTGAGGGTGTGCGCACCCGCGCTCAGCGAGACGATGACGGTCTCGTCGTACCAATCGGTGTCCTGTGTGGTGCCGGGGTCGCCGCAGCGTTCGTCGCGGAAGTCGTTGCCGCCGTAGCCTTCGAGGTAGCCGTCGACGGCGATCAGGATCTGGCTGCACTCGTCGGTCTCGTACGCGTCCGAGAAGACCATTCGCGTGCGCACATGGATGGCGTAGTCGGCCGCGGCGGGGACGAAGAATTGGCGCTCGAAGCCGCCCGACATGTCGAGCACGGTGTCTCTGTCGACACCGCCGAGGTCGAGCCGCAGACCGCCGCCGTCGAAGCCGTCGCTTCCGCTGAAGCCACCCGACGCATAGCCCGGCTGGTTCGTGCCGCGGAAGAGGTCGTCGACGTAGGTGAAGCCTTCGTCGTCCGAGTCGAAAGTGGCGGTGAAGACGCCGCCCGGCAGTACATTCACGGTGACGGGTAGCGTGGTGTTCGAGACGCCGCTTGCGGCGATCGAGAGGATGGCGGTGTGCTCGCCGACGCCGAGGGAGGTCGGGTCGACTTTGATCTCGATCGTCGCGGGCGTCGTGCTCGCGCCGGGCGTGGCGCTCGCCCAGGACCGATCGCTCGAGACGGAGAACCCCCTGGCGCTGCCATCGCTCGTGTCGACCACGACATCGTGCGTGAGCACG
>JAHEJV010000252.1 GCA_024638705.1 Deltaproteobacteria bacterium
TCGCGATCCACTTCGACATCGCCAGCGAGATGAAGCTGCCGCCCATGCCGAACACGGCGGCGAAGATCAGCAGCGAGCTGTTCTGGAAGACGATGCCCTGGGATGCGAGGAAGCCTTCGAGAAGGTTCGCGGTGATCGCGAGAACGATCAGGATCGCGAAGTTGGTCGCGAGGAAGAGAATGACGCGTTTCATGTCGCTCGATGACTCCTTAAGATGGGGCACGCCCGCCACCTCGGGCCGACGACCGAGGGTCGCCTGCGGCCGTCTCCGGGCGAGCGCTCACTAGGCTAAGTGCAAGGCGAGCGGACGCAAGAACCCTCCCGCGGGGTTCTCGCGGAAACGTGCGCGCCGTTCGGGCTCGGACGGCGTTCTCACCGGCGATCGGGCCCGTTTGGCGTCGACGCGCCGCCGATCAGCGCATCGGTGAATCAGGGCAACGGGGCGGTCGGCTGCGACGGAGCGGACGGCAGCGGCGCCATCGCGGCGGGCGCCGACGACGATCGCGTCTCCCGCTCGATCCTCCCCATGCGCTGGGCCAGCGCGTCGAAGCGCTCCCCGATCGCCTGGTCGGCGAGCTTCTTCTCGAGCTCGGCCACCCGGCTGGTCGCGTCGCGGAGCTTCTTCGCGAGTGCGGGGTCGGAGGACGGCTTCGCTTGCGCGGGCTTCTTCTCCAGCGTTGCGACGCGCTCCCCGGCCCTCGACACCTCCACGCCCAGCGAGGTGAGCTGGGTTTCGAGTCGGGCGACCTTCTCCTCTAGCGTCTCGACCTCCACCTGGAGCGCCGCGACGACCTCGGGCGAGGCGCCCTCGCCGTCGGAGCCGCCCAGCATCGCAGCCACCCCTGCGATCACGGCGAACCCGATCACGTAAGGCAATGCAAAGCGACGGAAGGCTCCGCGCAGAAAGCGCTCTTCCTCCGCCGAAACGTCGATACCCTGTGCGTTCTTCTGAGGCATGGCCCCTCATTCATCGGCAACTCACGCGCAGCTCTGAAGTCCTGGATGTTCCGTCTCTCAGGGCCCGGCGGAGGGCTGCGAGCGCGTCGGTGAGACAGCGCCGAGGGCCCGGCATCGAAGAGGCCGGCTCCCCCGAAACGGCGGAACCCCGAATCTCCGAACCCGCAGTGGCCGAAATCCGAACCCCCAGCGGCCGAAACCACGAGAGGACGACACGCATGCGGCTCCCCGCCGAACCGGCTTCGAGCGAGATCACCGACCCCCAGCTCTACCTGCGCCGCCGCGAGTTTTTGTCGCGGACCGCGCTGGCCGGCGCCGTCGCGCTCGCCCCTGCCCTCGCGTGCGCCGAGGAAGCGGAGCCGGGTCGCCCGCTCGAGGGCGTGAAGCCGGGCCCCTACGGCACGGACGAGAAGCGGACCCCCTTCGAGGACGCGGCCTCTTACAACAACTTCTACGAATTCGGCACCGACAAGAGCGACCCGGCGCGCCACGCGCACCGGTTGCAGACGAGCCCGTGGGACGTCGAGATCGCGGGCGAGGTCGCCAAGCCGGGCAAGGTCGGCATCGAAGATCTGCTGCGCCCGCACCCTCTCGAAGAGCGCGTGTATCGGCTGCGCTGCGTCGAGGCGTGGTCGATGGTGATTCCGTGGATCGGCATCCCGCTCGGCAACGTGTTGAAGCGCTTCGAACCGACCTCGAACGCGAAGTACGTCGCCTTCCAGACGCTCTACGACCCCGACCAGATGCCCGGCCAACGCCGCGCGGTGCTCGACTGGCCGTACGTGGAAGGCCTGCGCATCGACGAGGCGATGCATCCGCTCACGATCCTCGCAGTCGGCATGTACGGTCAGGTGATGCCGAACCAGAACGGGGCGCCGCTTCGCCTCGTGGTGCCGTGGAAGTACGGCTTCAAGAGCATCAAGTCGATCGTGCGGATCGAGCTGACGCGAACGCAGCCGCCGACGAGCTGGAACGTGTCGGCGCCGCGGGAGTACGGCTTCTACTCGAACGTCAACCCGGCCGTCGACCATCCGCGCTGGAGCCAGAAGCGCGAGCGGCGCATCGGCGAGTTCCGTCGCCGCGAGACACTTCCCTTCAACGGTTATGCCGAGCAGGTGGCATCGCTCTACCAGGGCATGGACCTGCGCGCGAACTTCTAGCACGCTGCTGCCGTGGCGATGTCCCGCAAGCGCCGCGCGGCGTGGATCCAGACGGCCGCGGTCGTCGTCGGCTTCGCGCCGCTCGCGGCGCTCGCCTTCGCGGCTCTCGGCGATCGGCTCGGGGCGAACCCGATCGAGAAGATCACCCACGAGACGGGCGAGTGGGCGCTGCGTTGGTTGCTTCTGTGCCTCGCCGTCACACCGGCGCGACGCTGGTTGGGATGGAGCTGGGCCGCGCCCCTGCGACGCACCTTCGGATTGATCGCCTTCGCCTACGCGACGGCGCACCTCTCCACGTGGGTCGTCCTCGACTGGTTCTTCGACCTCGAGGCGATGCTCGAGGACGTCGTGGAGCGTCGCTACATCACCGCCGGCATGGCCGCATACCTCGCGCTCGTGCCGCTCGCCGTCACGAGCACGCGCGGCATGATCCGCCGCCTCGGCCAGCGCTGGCTCACGCTGCACAAGCTCGTCTACGTCGCAGCGACGCTCGCCGTCGTGCACTTCCTCTGGCTGGTGAAGGCCGACCTGCTCGAGCCACTCGTCTACGCCGGCGTGCTCGCCGCGCTGATCGCGTTGCGCCTGGCGCGGCCCGGCCGCGCTGCGGCTGCGGCGGACGGGCGCTAGCGTGCCGGATTGATGGAGAGCGCCCCCGTCCGCGACTACCCCGCCGACGTCCACGTCCTCGAGGTGGACGGCCGCGAGTTCATCCTCGTCGGGACGGCGCACGTCTCGCGCGAGTCCGCCGATCTCGTCGCCGAGGTGATCGCGAAGGAGCGCCCGGACACGGTCTGCATCGAGCTCGACGCCCAGCGTTTCGAAGCGCTCTCGAACCGGCGCGGCTGGCAGGACCTCGACCTCAAGCAGGTGATCCGCAAGAAGCAGCTCGCGCCGCTGATGATGAACCTGCTGATCGCCTCGCATCAGAAGAAGCTCGGCGGGACGCTCGGCGTGTTGCCCGGCACCGAGCTGATGGAGGCCGCGCGCGTCGCGAAGGAGAACGACATCCCGGTGTCGCTCTGCGACCGCGACGTCCGCGTCACGCTGCGACGCGCGTGGTCCTCGATGACGCTGTGGAACAAGACCGAGCTCCTGGTCGAGCTCTTGCGCAGCATCGTCGACCGACCCGAGATCGACGAGGAGGAGCTGCGGCGCATCCGCGACCAGGACGTGCTCTCCGACCTGATGCGCGAGCTCGGCGAAGCGCTGCCGGCGGTGAAGACGACGCTGATCGACGAACGCGACGGCTTCCTCGCCCAGAAGATCAAGCAGAGTTCGGGCGAGAGGATCGTCGCCGTGGTCGGGGCCGGGCACATCGAGGGCATCCGCGAGGCGCTGCAGAGCGGGAAGGAGATCGACCTCGAAGCGATCAACGAGATCCCGCCGGTCACCCCGATCGTCAAGTGGATCGGCTGGGGCGTCCCCGCGCTGATCATCGCCGCGCTCATCGCGATCGGCGTGCAGAAGGGTGCCGCGGTCGCCGGCGAGAACCTGCTCTACTGGATCGTCGCGAATGGCGTGCCGACCACGATCGGCGCGATCGTCGCGCTCGCGCACCCGCTCGTGATCTTCTCCGCCTTCGCCGTCGCCCCCGTCACGAGCCTGATCCCGGTGATCGGCGCGGGCTACGTGCTCTCCTTCATGCAGGCCTATCTCCAGCCACCGAAGGTGATCGAGTTCGAACACCTCGCAGACGACTTCGGCGAGGTGCGCCGCTGGTGGCAGAGCCGTCTGCTGCGCATCTTCCTCGTCTTCCTGCTGACCACTTTCGGCAGCCTGCTCGGCACCTTCGCGGGCGGCGCCGAGATCTTCTCCAACCTCTTCTGAGATGGGCGTTCCCGGGATGAGCGAGGCGGAAGCGCCCGATCGGCTGGCGCGCACGATCTCCGAAGAAGGCGGCATCGCGGTGCGCGTCGTCGTCGGCACCGGACTGGTCCGCGAAGCGGCCCGACGCCACCGCACCTCGCCCACCGCCACTACGGCGCTCGGCCGCGCGATGCTCGGATCGCTGCTGCTCGCCGCCGGCGGCAAGAGCGGCGAGAGCGTGCAGCTCCAGTGGAAGGGCGATGGTCCGCTGCGCGGCGTCGTCGCGGCGGCCGACGACACGGGCCGCGTTCGCGGTTACGTCGGCGTGCCGCGCGTCCATCCGCCGCGCGTCGACGGCGAGCTCGACGTGCACAACGCGGTGGGCGCGGGCGTGCTGACGGTCGTGCGTCAGCGTCCCGGTCAGCAGCCGTACACGGGCGTCGTGCAGATCGTGACCGGCACGATCGCGCAGGACCTCACGCACTATCTCGCCGAGAGCGAGCAGAGCCACACGGCCATCGGCCTCGGCGTGCAGGAAGCCGACGGCGGCGGCGTGAGTGCCGCGGCGGGCTATCTCGTCCTGGCCCTCCCGGGAGCGAGCCCGGAGGAGGTCGATCGCGTCGAACAGAACGTGCAGGCGACCCCGAACCCGTCGGAGCTCGTGGCGGATGGGCTCGACGCGAGCGGACTCGCCGGACGTCTCCTCGACGGCCTCGGTCAGCGCGAGCTCCACACCAACCCGGTCGCGTTCCACTGCGGCTGCGACGCGAGGCGCGTGGCGTCCGCCGTGCGTCTGCTCGGCCGGGAGGAGATCGAACGCACGGTCGCGGCCGAAGAGACCCTCGAAGTGAACTGTCAGTTCTGCGCCGAGAATTATCGCGTGGGCGGCGACGAGCTGCGGTCCCTGCTCGAGGAAGCGTGACGCGCCCGGCCGAGGCGGTGCTGCGCGTCGCACACGTGTCCGGTGAGACGGGATTCTCGGGCGGGGAGGTGCAGCTCTTCCTGCTGATGGAAGGCCTTCGCGCGCGTGGCCACGCCAACCTCCTCGTGTGTCCGCCGGGAAGCCGCGCGGCACAGCACGCGGAAGCGCGCGGCTTCGAGGTGGCGTGCGTGCCGATGCGCAACGACTTCTCCCTCGGCGCCGCACGCGCAATCGCGCGCTGCTTCGCAGAACAGCGCCCCGATCTCGTGCACTGCCACACGGGCCGCGCCAACTGGCTCGGCGGACTCGCCGCGAAGTGCGCCGGCGTCCCGGCTCTGAGCACGCGCCGGATGGACCGCCGCGTGAAGCCCGGCCTGCGCACGCGCTGGCTCTACGGGAGCGTGATGCAGCGGGTCGCGGCGATCTCGCCCGCGGTGGAGAGACGCCTGCGCGAGGGCGGTGTGCCGGCGGAGCGCATCCGGTTGATCTGGAGCGCGATCGATCCCGCGACACTCGCTCCGAGTGCGCCGCGCGACGTGCTGCGCGAGCGGCTCGGTGCTTCTCCCGAAACGCGCTGTCTCCTCGTCGCGGCGAATCTCGTCCATCGCAAGGGCGTGGACGTCCTGCTCGAAGCGCTCGCGCGCGGACCGCGCGAAGACACCGTGCTGTGGATCGCAGGCGACGGCGAGGCGCGCGCCGCACTCGAAGCGGCGTCGGCGCGGCATGGACTCACCGATCGCGTGCGCTTCCTCGGTCGTCGCGACGACGTCGCCGACCTGCTCGAGGCCTGCGACGTCTTCGTGTTGCCCTCGCGCCAGGAAGGGCTCGGGGTCGCGGCGCTCGAGGCGATGGCCCGCGCGCGCCCGGTGGTGGCGTCCGCCGTCGGCGGACTGGCGGAAGCCGTGGTGGACGGGGAGACCGGACTGCTCGTCCCGACGGACGACGCCCCGGCGCTCGCCGCCGCGCTGGGGCGCGTCCTCGACGACGCCGCTCTTGTCGCACGACTCGGCGCCGCCGGCTCGCGGCGCGTCGCAGAGCACTTCCTCGCCGACGCGATGGTCGACGCCTACGAGGAGCTCTATCGCGAGATCCTGGCCGAGACGCGATCGGGCCGAGCGGGGGCCGCGTGAACGCTCCGAAGGTGGGAATCATCGGGCCGCGCCGGGTCCGCCAGGGGCTCGGACCCTTCGTCGCGCGCGATCTCGTCGCCGCCGGCGCCGAAGTGCCGTGCTTTCTCGTCACTTCCGAGCGCTCGATCGCGTCGGCGCACGAAGAACTCGCGCGCGCGGCCGGCGTCTCCGCCCGCGCCTACACCGATGTCGAGCGGATGCTCGACGACGAGGCGCTCGACGCCGTCGCCATCCTCTCCCCCGCCGAGACCCATCTCGAACATCTCCAGCGCGCCTTGCGCCACGGCCTCGCGACGCTGTGCGAGAAACCCTTCATCTGGGGCGTGCCGCACCTGCACGCGGTGACGGAGGAGATCGTGGCGGAATTCGCCGCCCGCGAGATCCTGCTCTACGAGAACTGTCTCTGGCCCTTCACGCTTCCCGCCTTCGAGCGGCTCCACCCCGGATCCCTCGAAGCACCGCCGCGCACGTTCCGGATGGAGCTCCAGCCCGCCTCGCGGGGGGTCCAGGCGATCGGCGATTCCCTGCCCCACACGCTTTCGCTGCTCCAGGCGCTGGTGCCGGGCGACGCGCCGGAGATCTCCGGATTCGCCTGCGACGCGCCTCGTCCGCCGACCGGCGCCGGCGCGATAACCGTCCGATTCCGCTACGAATCTTCCGGGCATGCCTGCGATGTGGAGGTCTTGCTCCACGACGACGACGTCTTTCCGCGACGCGCGGCAATCGCCCTGGACGGCCG